>CAZKBY010000217.1:0-4458 GCA_964550915.1 uncultured Eubacteriales bacterium
TAAAGCGATAACTGGCGCTATGAGGATTAAATCTGATTTTATAATTTTAGTAAGAGCCGATTCTGATATCTCATGAATTGACGGATTTTGATTAATCAATGTGATAAAGTCAGTGTAATCTTTTTCAGTTTTTTCCTTCTGCTTGGCCAGAGGATTTTTCTTTGACCAAGAGAAGGAGTGCGGCGGCCAGGCCGGTGAGGATAAGAGAAAAAACAAACGGAGCTTTCATCCCGATCTTGTCCCAGAGCAGCCCGGCGACAAACGAGGCCGGCAGAGCGCAGAGCCCGATGATCATCTGGAAGCCGCCGAGACAGCTCGCCCGATAGGGGAGGGGCGAAAGCTCGCAGACCAGGGTTTTCTGGACAGGCTCCAAGGCGGCCTTGTGGATACCGTAGAGAATGAAAATCAGAATGATGAGCGGCCTGCCCGGAGAGCTGATCATCCCGGCGCAGACCGCTGCCCAGAAAAAAAAGGCTAAGTAGAGGACGGCTTTTCGGCCGATCCGGTCCGCGAGCCTGCCTGAGGGAACCGACAAAAGAGAGGCTGTGGCCGTAAAGATCAGGTAAAGGACCGGGACGAAAACCACCCGAAATCCGTGCATCTTAGCGTACACTAAAAGAAAGGAATAACTGAAGGCGCCCAGGGAAAAGAGAGCGCTGAGAAAGAGGTATGCCCTGAAATCCTTGCTCAGGTCTTTCAAAGAGAGCCCCTTGAACAGTTGCCCGCTTTCAGCCCTTTTTTCCCGGATGAAGAAAAATATTAGGCTCGCACTGAGAAGGGAAGGGAGCGCGGCCAGAGCAAAGAGCAGGCGATAGCCCAGCAGGTTGAGAAAAGCAATGCAGATGAGAACGCCGCAGACGGCGCCGAGGTTGTCCATGGCCCGGAGAAGTCCGAAACTCCGGCCCCGGTCGCTTGCGGTGGTCATATCGGCTACTATGGCGTCCCGCGGTGCGCTCCTGATCTTCCCCATCCGGTCGAGAATGCGGAAGGGAATAAGATGAGGCCAGGCAGCCGAGAGGGCATATCCGAGCCTCGAAACCGAACCGCAAATGTAGCCTGTCCAGATGAAAAGTTTTCTTTTTCTGATTCGGTCCGAGAGGTAGCCGGAAGCAGCCTGGGAAAGGGACACAAGGGCCTCACCAAGTCCGTCGAGGAATCCCAGGGCGGCCATGTTGGCCTTGAGGATCTGCGTCACAAAAAGAGGCCAGATGGGATAGATGATGTCCGAGCCCAGGTCGTTAAGAAAAGAGGCTGCCGCAAAGACGCGGAGCTTTTTCTTGGCTTGCGTCGATTCAGTTTCCATGGGCTGAAACCCGGTCGAATGGAGTTCATTCTAAGAATTGCCCGCGAACCTGTCAACTTGCTTTGTTGACTGGATTATCCAGGAAAATTATGATAAAAATTTCTCGACCGGAGGACGTGATGAAGCAGAGAAATAAAATTTTTATTTTATTGTTCACAATCCTGTTCTGTTTTTTCTCGCTCGCAGCGGAAGAAAAGGAAGAGGATAAGACGCTGCAATTGGCCATCGGAGACGCCAAGCTCAAGGATAAGATCGTTCAGGTGACGCCGGGAGGGATTATTTCCTCTAAGACGGGAAAGTTCATTGCCTTTTCCAGAATGGTTCAAGAACTGGCTGAGAGCCGCTTTATTTTTGTTGGAGAAAGCCACGACAGCCTGTCGATGCACGATGTCCAGTTCCGGATTATCCAGGCTCTTAACGAGAGGGACAAATCCACAGCCATCGGTCTTGAGATGCTGCCAGCCGAGATCCAGCCTGTTCTCGACAAATGGAGCCAAGGGCTCCTGACCGAAGAAGACTTTCTTCGCCAGGCCAAATGGTATATCCACTGGAACATGAATTTCGGGTTTTACAAGAAGATTTTTGATCTGGCTAGAGAAAAACACATCCCGGTCTATGCCCTCAACGCTCCGCGAAGCCTGATCACGAAAATCCGGATGGAGGGGTGGGATTCTCTCTCCGAGGAGGAAAAAAAGCTGGTACCGGCGCCCGATCTTTCCTCGAGCGAACACAGGCTCCTTATCAGGACAATTTTTGAGAGTACCGAACTGCCTCATCAGATGAAAGGAGAAAGCCTCGACCAGGTTTTTGAAGGGCTCTACCGGGCCCAGGCCGCCTGGGATGAGGTTATGGCTGCCAATGCCGTCCTCTTGGCAGAGGCTGGGAAAAGGAAGATGATCGTCCTGGCCGGTTCCGGCCATCTCCTCTATAACCTCGGCATCAACCGCCGCGTCCGGGAAAAAACAACGCTCCTGACAAAGACAGTGATTATGGTTCCTGTCGAGGCCGGAGAGAAGATCGCCACCGTTGCCAGAAGCCTGGGCGACTATATCTGGGGGATTGAGGAAGAAGAACGACCTGCCTTCCCAGCGATCGGTCTCGCTTTTAAAAAAATCGAGGGTCTGGAGAACCTCGTCATCGAGAGAAAACCGATCGACGGAGTGGCGGTGGCCGCAGATATCGAAAAGGGCGATATCGTTCTTTCGGCTGATGGAAAAACCTTCGCTGACATCAATGAATTGAGGATTTATCTCTCCCGCTTCGGCTGGAACGAACAGACAAAAATCTGCCTGCTCAGAGGCGGCGAAACCAGGGAGGTCCTCCTCAAGTTTAATCCCCCGTCCAAGACCACCGGAATGCCCGGTCCTGAATCGAAACAGGCAGAAGAAAGAAAGGCCGAAGCGGCCAAAGCCTCCAGAATAGGAAGGCTCGAGCGCCAGATCCAGAGCCTGATCAGGAGGGGAAAGGGGGAGGTTGGTGTGGCCATCAAACACCTGGAATCAGGGCAGGAGCTCTATGTCAACGGCGATACTTCTTTTCCCATGGCCAGTGTTTTCAAACTTCCTTTGCTTGTCGAGATCATGGCCCAGGTGAAGGAAGGAAAATTCAGCCTTGAGGATGAGGTAATCATTGACAAAAAGGACCAGCATCTCGGGAGCGGCCTGCTCTCCAGTCTTGTCGCTCCGGGCATCAAGCTTTCGGTCAGGAATCTGATCCAGTTGATGATGATGATCAGCGATAACTCGGCCACGGACATCCTCCTGGAAAAGGTGGGGGCCGAGAATGTCAACAAGCGGTTGGCCTCTTTCGGCATCCACGGGATTAGCGTGAACAGGTCTTGCCAGGAACTCATCATGGACTTTATCGGCCTGGATTATCAAAAATATAAAGGGCTGTCGCTTGATGCCCTCAGTGCCGAGTTGGAGAAAGCGCCGGAGCGCAGTTCAGAAGCACGCCAGAAGGTGGTTGCCGACTTCAGCCGTGACCTCCGCGACCAGAGCACGCCGCGGACCCTTTCACTCCTCCTCGAAAAAATCTTCAAGAAGGAGATTCTCGATCCCGCAAGCTGCGACTTGATCATCTCCATCATGCTTGATTGCCAAACAGGAGAATCCAGGATCAAGGGGGAGCTACCGCCCGGCACCAGGGTGGCTCATAAGACGGGGACGATTGCCGGCACTGTCAACGACTGCGGTATCATTTACCTCCCCGATGGTCAGGGCCATGTCGTCCTGACCGTCCTGACAAAGGATTTTACTGGGAAGACGAGCGATGTCGAATTGACAATCGCCAAGATTGCCAGGTTAGTCTATGATTTCTTTTACTTTGCCCTTTGAAAAATGCCAGGAAATTTTGGCGCGAAAAAGGCCGAGTGCGGGAAGCACATCCAATTATGTGCTCGTTGTGATGAGAGAAGGAGGCTGCCCTGAAGCCCTCGTAGTGGAGGGGGAACCGGCGAGACTGTTTCCCCGCGGTGCGGGAGCCGAGGGCAGTCTTCTGCGCCCAATTGAATCACATAAACATAGATGGTTGCCTGAGCTTGACGATAGGAAGGAGGTTCGATGAAAATCAAGAATTTTAAGAGTTTTTGGAGAAGGTTATTTCCGGTTTTCATTCTGACGCTCACCCTTGTTTATCTTGGGATTGGCCAAACCCTGAAGACGCCCGCCGAGGAATCGCATTATACCCAGTACAGCCAGCACGAAGAAATCGCCCGTTTTCTCAGTGCCCTGGATTACCTTTCCCCAGAAGCGACTGTTCAAGTCATAGGGAAAACAAGAGAGGTCAGAGAATTCCCGGCCAAAGATCTATTCTTGGTGGTTGTGACAGAAGAAGGGGGCGACTGCCCGGAAAAGATCAACAGGCAAAAGCCGACTGTCCTGCTCGTGGCTTCCCAGCATGGGAACGAGCAATCAGCCAAGGAGGCAGCTCTCTGGCTCATCCGCGACCTGGCTCTGGGAGAGCTGAGGCCGGTTCTAAAAAAAGTGAACTTCTTGGCCATCCCGCAAGCAAACCCCTATGGCAACAGGTTTGACCGGCGGCAGAACGAGCAGGACCTCGACCTCAACCGCGATCATGTCAAGCTTGAATCCGAGGAGACCAGGGCCATCCACGGGGTTTTTCGGGCCTGGATGCCGGAGGCGACAATCGACGTC
>CAZKBY010000218.1:0-4412 GCA_964550915.1 uncultured Eubacteriales bacterium
GCAAGCGTTGTTGTTGTCGTGGGAAAGCGATTCTGGTAATATATGTTGTTTTTTTGAAGGAGGCGACGATGAATGTCGGCGTGATCAACGAGAGTTCAAAAATAGAGAATAGGGCCGGCCTTAACCCCAGCGGCGTGTCCTTTCTGGTTGAAAAAGGGCACACCGTCTATGTCCAGGCCGGCGCCGGGCTTAAAGCAGGCTACACGAACGAGGAATACACTGGCCAGGGTGCCAGCATCGTTTTTACTAAGGAAGAAGTCTTCGGCCGGTCGGACGTTGTCCTGAATATTTCGCCGCTCAACCAGGAAGAGTGTCAGCTCGTGAAAAAAGATCAAATTTTAATGGGCTTCCATCATCTGGCCATCGCCAAGAAAGCCATCGTCGAGGAACTGCTGAAGAAAAACGTCACCATGATAGGCTACGAAATCATCCAGGAAGAAGACGACGTCCTGCCTTTTTACGAAAACCTGGGTGAGATCGCCGGGCAGATGTGCCTGGTGATTGCCGGCCACTATCTGCAGACAAATCAGGGTGGCCGGGGCATGATCCTCGGCGGCGTGGTCAGCGTGCCCCCGGCCACAGTCGTCGTTATCGGCAGCGGCGTGCTGGCCAGGAGCGCGACCAGAGCTTTGTTGGGAGCGGGTGCCCATACCATCGTCCTTGGACATAACATGGAAAGGCTGCGCCGGATCGAAGAGATGACGTCCGGTCGAGTGATCACCCTGATGGGAAGCAGGTATAACCTGATGCGGATGACTAGAGTGGCTGACGTCCTCATCGGCGCCGTCCTCAGGCCTGGAGAGCGAGCGCCCATCATGATCACGCGCGAGATGGTTAAGACGATGAGGCCGGGCTCAGTCATCATCGACCTGGCCATCGACCATGGCGGGTGCATCGAAACAAGCCGGCCGACGACGCTCGAGCATCCCACGTTCATCGACGAAGGGATCATCCATTACTGCGTTCCCAACATCACGTCCTCGGTCAGCCGGACCTCGACTAAGGTCCTCTCCAACCTGGTTGTCCGGTACATGCACGAGATCGGCGACTTCGGCGTTGATGAAGCCCTCAAGCGCGATCCGTCGCTGGCTCGCGGTGTCTACATGTGCCGCGGCCATCTCACGAAAAAGAACATCGCCGAGCGCTTCGGCCTTGAATACAAAGACCAATTTCCTTGTTGACAAGCGAGAAAGCCATGGTGGAAATGGAAGACATCCTCGGCGAATTCGAGGGAGTTCAAAAAGACCTCATCCATATCCTGCACCGTGTCCAGGCCAAGATCGGCTATATCCCGTCGGAGGCTGTTCGTCAGATCGCCCGGAGGCTAAGGATCAGCGAAAACGAGGTTTACGGCGTGCTGACCTTCTACAAGGCTTTTAGCCTTGAGCCTCGAGGTCAGTATCTCGTCACGGTCTGTCTCGGCACAGCCTGCCATGTCCGCGGGGGTGTCCAGATCGTCGAGGAGATGGAACGCAAGCTCGGGGTCAAGGCAGGCCGGACGACGCAGGACAAGAAATTCACCCTGGAAACAGTCAATTGCCTCGGCTGTTGCGCCATCGGCCCCGTCGTCGTCGTCAACGGGAAATACTTCTCCCACGTCACTCTGAACAAAGTTGAGCCCATTATCAAAGAATACAGACAAGCAGGTTAAGCGGCCATGAGAAAGATCAGCCATCCTTCCCAGCTCGAGGAATGGAAACGCAGGCTTTTGGCTGAAAAGCCCGCCTACGAAAAGATCATCGTTGTCTCCTCCGGAACATGCGGCCAAGCCAGCGGTTCTCTTCAGGTCATTGAAGCCCTCAACGGGGAGCTGGAGAAGAAGGACCTGAGCGAGACGGTGGGGCTTGAGATCACCGGCTGCCACGGCTTCTGCGAGCTTGAACCCAATGTCGTCATCTATCCTGAAGGCATTTTTTATAAGAAATTGACCGTGGAGGACATTCCCCGGATCATCGATGAGACAATCCTGAAAAATAAAATCATCCCGTCTTTGACCTACGAAGACCCGAAGACGGGCCGCCGTTTTTCTCTCCAGAAGGACATCCCTTTCTACCAGAAGCAGTTGCGCCTCCTCACCGAGAACAACTTCAAGATCAATCCGACACGAATCGAAGACTATGTCCTGGTTGGCGGCTACCAGGCGCTGGCCAAAGTCCTCTTCGACCTGACGGCCGAGGAGGTCATCGCCGAGATCAGCGCCTCTGGCCTCAGGGGAAGAGGAGGAGCTGGGTTCCCGACCGGGAAAAAGTGGCAGGTCTGCCGCGATGTCCCGGCCGACCGGAAATACATCATCTGCAACGCTGACGAGGGAGACCCTGGCGCTTACATGGACCGCAGCCTGCTCGAGGGAAATCCCCACAGTGTCATCGAAGGCATGATCATCGGCGCTTACGCCATCGGCGCGGCCGAAGGCTATATCTACGTCCGGATGGAATACCCGCTGGCGGTGAGACATGTGACCATTGCCCTGGAGCAGGCGAGGACACACGGCCTGCTGGGGAACTCCATCCTGGGCTCCGAGTTCCACTTTGACATCCACATCGTCGAGGGCGCCGGAGCCTTTGTCTCCGGCGAAGAAACATCGCTCATGGCTTCGATCGAAGGCCGGCGCGCTTTCCCAAGGCAACGGCCGCCATTTCCTGCCCAGGAAGGGTTGTGGGGCAAGCCCACCAACATCAACAACGTCGAAACCTGGGCCAACGTCCCTCTTATTCTCAACCGCGGCGCTGCCTGGTACAGCCAGATCGGGACTGCCGGCAGCAAGGGGACGAAAATCTTCTCGCTGGTTGGAAAAATAAACAACACCGGGCTGGTCGAAGTGCCGATGGGAATCAAGCTTCGCGAGATCATTGATGACGTGGGCGGCGGGATCAAGGACGGCAAGAAATTCAAGGCCGTTCAGACCGGGGGGCCTTCAGGCGGCTGCCTCCCGGCTGAGAAGCTTGACTTGCCCATCGATTACGACACCCTCACCCAGGCCGGTTCCATCATGGGCTCGGGCGGCATGATCGTGATGGACGAAGACACGTGCATGGTCGATGTCGCCCGCTATTTCCTTCATTTCACCCAGGAAGAGTCCTGCGGCAAGTGTGTTCCCTGCCGGGTGGGCACCCGGCAGATGCACGACATCCTGACTCGCATCACCCGGGGCCTGGGAGAAGAGAAAGACCTCGACCAGTTGGAGGAGCTGGCGAATTCTGTCCGGCGCGCTTCTCTCTGCGGCCTCGGCCAGACAGCTCCCAACCCGGTGCTCACGACCCTGCGCTATTTTCGGCGGGAATACGAAGCCCACATCAGGGAAAAGAGCTGTCCGGCTCTTGTCTGCAAGGACCTCTTGGTGTACTACATCGAACCTGAGAAATGCGTCGGCTGCCTCCTCTGCAAGAAAGGCTGCCCGGTCGAGGCGATCAGCGGCGAAAGGAAAAAAGTCCACGTCATCGACCAGGACGTGTGCATCAAGTGCGGGGCTTGCTTTGAAATTTGTCCCCCCAGGATCAAGGCTGTTTCCAAGTACACGGGCAGAAAGAAGGAGAGAATTCTCAAAGAAAGGTCAAGCGGGAAGAACTGAAATGAGAATCACGATCAACGGCCGCCAGTTCAACGTCAGCGGGAAAAAGACGATTCTCGAGGTCGCCAGGACCAACGGCATCTTTATTCCCTCCCTCTGCGATCACCCGGCTCTCCTTCCTTTCGGCGGCTGCCGGCTCTGTCTGGTGGAAATTAAAGGCCGCCGGGGATACCCGCCCGCCTGCAGCACCGCGGTTGAGGATGGCCTTGAGGTTGTCACAGAGACGCCCGAGCTCCAGGCGATACGAAGGCAAGTCCTCGAGCTCATCCTTTCTGAGCACCCCCATGCCTGCCTGATCTGCGCGGAAAAGAAAAACTGCGACGAGTACAAATCGACTATCCGGAAGGTCGGAGAGGTCACGGGATGTGTCCTCTGTCCAAACAATGGCCGCTGCGAGCTCCAGGATGTCGTCGAAGCCCTGAAGATAGACCGGGTCAACTTTCCCGCTTTTTACCGAAACTTCGACATCCGGCGGGATGACCCTTTCTTCGACCGCAACTACAACCTCTGTATCCTCTGCGGACGGTGTGTCCGGGTCTGCCATGAGGTGAGGGGAGCATCGGCCATCTCTTTTGTCTTCCGCGGCTCTCAGGCCGTGGTCGGGACAGCCTTTGACAAGCCCCTTATTGAAGCGGGCTGCCAGTTCTGCGGTGCCTGCGTTGATGTTTGCCCTACCGGAGCGCTCGTCGAGCGGGCCTCTCGTGGTGAAGTCCGGCCAGATGAGGAAGCGCAAACTGTCTGTCCTCTCTGCAGCGTGGGCTGCGAGCTTGTGGCGAGCCTCAGGGAAGGAAGAATTATCAATTGCGCCCCGGCAGACGGTGAGACCGTCAACCGGGGGCAGGCT
>CAZKBY010000219.1:0-4388 GCA_964550915.1 uncultured Eubacteriales bacterium
TTCCTCAAGCAATTCAACCCGACGGAAAGTCGCGTCGGCCTGATCATGGGTATCCACAGCCTGATGGCCATTTTCATCAGGCCGTTTTTCGGCCGGCTGATCGATGTCCGCGGCAGGAAGGAGGTTTCACTTTCGGGGATCGGACTGCTGCTCCTCGTCCTGCCATTCTTCCATCTTGTTCATGATGCCGGGCTTTTTCCGATTGCCCTGAGAGCCTTGACGGGAGTGGGCTGGGGAATCAGCATGACTGCGACAATCACCATCTGTTCCGACCTGGCTCCCGTGGAGAAGTTAGCCCATTCGATGGGCATTGTCGGTGTGGCGGGGCTTGTGTCGAGCGCGCTGGGGCCCATCCTGGCCGAGGAGCTTGTCCGCCGATTCGGTTTCAGCTCGCTCTTCCTGGCGAGCTCGGGCTTTCTCGTCCTTGCCTTTCTCTCGATCCTGGCGACAAAAGAGGCCGCGAGGCCGCCCGCCCTGGAGAAGAGGTCGGGGCCCAACCTCCTCCGCCTGCTTCCCCTAACCTCTCTCGTTCTCGTGGCTTCTCTGCCGGTGTTTCACGGCGCTGTTCGAAGCGCCGTCGTTTATTTCATCGCCATTTTCGGCAAGTCCATCCCCGTCGAGAGGGTGGGGCCGTTTTTTTTCACTTTTTCGGCTGCAGCCATCCTGACGCGGCTCTGGATCGGAGACATCTCCGACCGCTACGGCCGGAAACAGGTCATCTTTCCTGCAGCCGCAATCATCAGCCTGAATTGCCTGTTCATCTCCCGGGTCCGGAGCCAGGGAATGTTTCTCCTCACTGGGTTTATCGGCGGGTTTGGCCAGGGGCTCATTTTTCCTGCACTTAGCACCTATATCATCGACATCCTCGGCCTGGAGAATAAAGGTCTGGCCCTGAGCCTCTACCTTTCCCTTTTTGATGTCGGCATGGGCCTGGGATCGCCCTTGTTCGGCTGGGTTTCCGACCTCTTTGGCTACCGGACAATGTACGTGATCGCCGGCAGTGCCTTGTTCCTTTTCAGTATTCTCTTCACTGTCAAGGCGCCGTCGCCGCGGCCGATTGATATTGATCGGCCCAAGATGACGTGATAGAATTTCTGCCCTATGAAAGGCGAACGTCATGAGCAAAAAAGAAACCTCATCACTCAACCGCCGGGAGTTTCTCAAAGCTTCGCTGGCTGGCCTGGCCGCCGTGCCAGCCCTGCGCCTGGGGGTTCTCCCTGTGAATCCTGAGAAGAAGACGAAAATTGTTCTCATCAAAACCAAGGACCGGGAAGCAGCCGTGAAAGAAGTCCTGCGCCTCCTTGATTTCCGGTCGATGAAAGGGGAAAAGGTCCTGGTCAAACCAAACTTCAACACGGCCGATTCGTTTCCGGCTTCTACTCACAACGATACCCTTGCCGCGCTCATCCGGGAAATAAAAGCCCGCGGTGCGGCAGCAGTCACGGTGGGAGAACGGAGCGGCCCGCCGCCAACCCAGAAAGTCATGGAGGACAAGGGCATCTTCGAACTGGCCAAAGAGTTAGGGTTTGAGGTGATCAATTTTGAAGACTTAGCTGAGGCCGATTGGGTTCATTTAAGCCCGGCCGGCGGTCACTGGCCTGAGGGGTTTGATGTGCCCCTTCCTGTCGTCGAAGCCCAAACGATCGTTTCAACGTGCTGTCTGAAAACCCATCAGTATGGCGGCGTTTTTACGATGTCTTTGAAACTTTCTGTCGGCGTGACGCCAAAGAAATTGATGCGAACTCTCCACCGGTCGCCGGACCAGAGGAAAATGATCGCCGAGATCAATACAGCTTACTCGCCGCAGCTCATCATCATGGACGGGATTGAGACTTTTGTTGACGGCGGACCCTCCACAGGCAAAAAAGCCGAGGCCGATGTTTTTGTCGGCGGCACGGACCGAATCGCAGTGGACGCGGTCGGCGTGGCTATCCTGAAAGAGCTCGGCTCCAATGAGGTTATCATGAATAGCCGGATTTTTGAACAGGAACAGATTAGCCGAGCCGTTGAGCTTGGCCTGGGCATTTCTTCTCCAGCACAGATTGAGTTCGTGACGCCGGATGAGCCGAGCCGCCTCTACGCAGACAAACTCAAGGGAATCCTGGCCCAGGGATAGTCCTAATGAGTGTTTATGAGCTCATCCTCCGGCGACGGACAATCCGCCAATTCCAGCCCGTGTCGGTGCACCGCTCTATCCTGGAAAAAATCGTCGACGCTGGCCGTCTGGCTCCATCCGCGGGAAACCTTCAGCCTCTTGAGTTTGTCGTTGTTGATGACGAAGAGGTCCGGAAATTGATTTTCGACTGCTTACGTTGGGCCGGATACATCGCTCCTCGAGGAGATCCTGTGCCTGGCCATGAGCCCATGGCCTATATCGTTTCTTTGGTCAATCTCAAGATAAGGGAAAAAGGGTATGAGTACGATGTCGGCGCCGCCATGGAAAACATGACCCTCGCCGCCTTGGAACAGGGGATTGGGTCGTGCTGGCTGATTTCCGTGGACCGGAAGAAAGTGGCGGAGATCTTAGCCATCCCCGAGGAATACAGGGTCGACAGTGTCTTAGCCCTCGGCTATCCCGCCGAAAACCCGGTTGCCGAGGAGTTCAAGGAGTCAGTGAAATACTGGAAAGATGAAGCCGGAGTGCTTCATGTGCCAAAAAGAGGCCTCAAGGATATCCTTCATTTCAACCGGTTTGGCTGATTTCACTCGCCGGCAACGATGAGCTCGGCGATTTTAATGGTCGGGCCGCAGACAGCCGTGCGGAAATCAAGATCGTTCCCCACGGCTTCGATATTCTTTAGAATGGTCTCCAGGTTTCCTGAAACAGTCACTTCTGCGACCGGATAGACAACCTCTCCTCTTTCCACCCAAAGGCCAAAAGCTCCTCTTGATATGTCGCCCGTGGCGGGGTTGAGTCCGTGGCCAATCGTCCGCGTCAGGATAAACCCGCGCTCTGTCGAGGCGATGATTTCCTGGGGAGAGAGCGACCCGGGGATAAGATAAAAATTGTTGGGGCTTACGCTCGCGCCGTCAGCATTTCCCGTGGAGGGGAGTTTAAGTTTTCGGCCAGCATAGGTATTACACAAATAATGGCGGAGGATCCCCTTGTCTAAGACGGTTGTCTTCTGGCAGGCCACTCCTTCCGTATCAAACGGCCGCGTGCCCAGCCTTCCGGGCATGAGGCCGTCATCGATGACTGTCACCCTCTTGTTACCGATCCGCGTGCCGATCCTTCCGGCCAGGAATGTCGCCTTCTGGTAAACGGCCACGCCGGAAACGCAGGCGAAGAGGAAGCCAAGAAGCCAGGCGGTCATCTGGGGTTCGAAGATGACCGGTACAGCCTGGGTCTTGATTTTCCTCGGGTTAAGCAGGCGGACTGTCCGCTCCACGGCCCGGCTGGCGATCGATTCAGGCGGCTCGAGTTTCCTAAAAAAGCGCTCTGTTGAGAACCAATAATCCTCGGCTTTATCATCCGTCCCTCCCGCCTGGAGGCCGAGACTGAGACTGCAGAAAGTTTGTAAGTATGATCCTGCGAAACCCCTGGAATTGGCCAGAACGGTCAGGACCTCGTTTGTCACCAGGCTGGCGCCGTGTGAGTTCGTGATCCTCTTATCTTTGAGGGCGATATGTTCTGTCTCCAAAGCCAGGCCGATCTTTTTGTCTGGCTCAAGCTCACTGATTTCGGGATCGAAAAGCTCAAGCGCGGCGATGTCCTTCTTCTCAGAAAAAAAGAGGGGAAGACCGGCACATTCATCCTCATTGGCCAGCTCGGCCCGGGCGATCGCGTTTTTGATCAAGCGCCTCAGGGTCTCTTTATTAAGGTCTGAAGATGCGGCAAAGGCTGTCTTCTTATCTTTGATGACCTTCAGGGCCACGGCCCTCGAGTTTGCCTCAACAAGGTTCTCGATCTCGGCCAGCCGCACATCCAGGCTGAACTCGCGGTCGTCGCTGATCGCGACTTCGACTTCGTCGGCGTCGCTTTTCCGGGCAAACGCGACCAATTTTTCGGCGAGCTCAAGGAGCTCTTTTTCTGTGGCCTTCTTTTTCACGTTTTTCCCCCGACAGTCATCCGAGAAATCTTGATCGTCGGGCAGCCGTCTGTCACCGGAACTTCCTGGCCCTCTTTGCTGCACGTGCCTGTCTGGAGCCCGAAGCAAAGGTCGGAGCCGACCATGACGATTTTCTTAAGGATATCGACATTCGTCCCGATAAGAGTGGCCTGCTTGATCGGTGCCGTCAGCCTTCCAGCCTCTATAAGGTGACCGGAGCTGATGGAAAAAGTGAACTTCCCCGAATCCTCAACCTGTCCGCCTTCAAACTTTTCAGCATAGATCCCTTTGGAGACAGACCTGATGATGTCTTCCGGGTCGTCCTCGCCTCTTTCGATG
>CAZKBY010000220.1:0-4282 GCA_964550915.1 uncultured Eubacteriales bacterium
CTGTGAAGACTGCCAGGGAGCGGGAGCAAAAAAGGTCGAAATGCATTTTCTGCCCGATGTCTTGGTAACCTGCGACCGGTGCGGCGGCAAGCGGTACAACAAAGAAACCCTGGCCGTGCTCTATAAAGGGAAGACCATAGCCGATTACTTGGCGATGACTGTCGATGAGGCGTTTGATTACCTAAAACCACACCCACTGCTCAAAAGAAAATTGGCCACTCTCAGGTCTGTTGGCATGGGCTACATCCGGTTGGGCCAGCCGGCGCCAACGCTCTCGGGAGGAGAGGCTCAACGCATCAAGCTGACCAAGGAACTGGGGCGGAAGAATACGGGGAAGACTCTCTTCTTGCTTGACGAGCCGACAACCGGTCTTCATTTCGACGATGTTCGAAGACTCCTCGAGTTGCTTTTCGAACTGGTCAACCGGGGGAATACAGTGGTCGTTATTGAACACCACCTTGATGTTATCAAGTCATGCGATTATATTATTGACTTGGGTCCGGAAGGGGGTGAGGAGGGCGGCTGGGTCGTTGCCGATGGAACACCGGAGGAGGTGGCAGAGGCGAGCAAGTCGCACACAGCGCTCTTTTTGAGGACGGCATTAAAAAAGTAGGAAAACAAAAAGGAGAAGCGAGACAGATGGGGTTTGATGATGTCATAGGGAATGGCCGGGTAAAGAAGATTTTGCGCCTCGCCCTTCAGAAGAATCGTGTTCCCAATTCCTTGCTCCTCTCCGGACCAAAGGGAGTCGGGAAGAAGAGCCTGGCGTTTATTCTGGCCAAAGCCATAAACTGCGAGCGAGAGGTGGATAACGCTTGCGAAACGTGCGCCACCTGCATAGCCATTTCTGGCCGGCGACTGCCTGATGTCTGGGAGATCGGACCTGAAGGACAGGAAATCAAGATTGATCAGATGAGAGCTGTGAAGCAAGCGGCCTATCTTAGACCGATGGTGGCGAGGAAAAGAATATTTATCGTCGATGAAGCCGAAAAAATGAACGAGGCCGCTTCGAACTCTCTGTTGAAGATCCTGGAAGAACCACCTCTCTTTTCTCATATTATCCTCCTGACGTCAAACCTGCACATCATCCTGCCCACGATCAAATCCCGATGCCAGATCCTTCAGTTTGCACCCGTGGGGAAAGAAGATATCAGGAAACTCCTGGTCGAAAAAGGCTATCCAGAGGACAAAGCCAAGATCATCTCTCTTGTCGTCCGGGGAAACCTGGAAGAGGCCCTGGAAGCAGACTGGGAGGAGATTCAGAACAAAAGAGAAGAAGCTTGGGCCTTTTTCCTTTCTCTCCTAGGCGAAAGCAACTCTTCGGCTTTCCTGAACAGTTATGCTTTTGCCCAGCGGCGCCTGGCCAGGGAGGACTTTGAGCAAACCCTGGAGATTTTTTCCTCGTTCTGCCGAGACTGGATGCTCATCAGGGAGAAAGGGGAGCCCGCTTTGCTCCTCAACCCCGATTATGCGGCCAAGATCAAGGCGCTCGAGGGAACCGCCAGTCTGGGAAAGGCCTGGAACTGCCTCGACTGGGTCGACCATGTCATCTCAGGCCTGGATAAAAACCTGAACCTTGGCTTGCTCGTCAGTTCGTTTTATTCAATCCTGGGGGATTAGGGCGATGGCTGAGATTGTCTGTCTTATCTCCGAAACCACGGGTAGACTTCTTCGCGCTCGGAGAGGCGAAGAAAGCGTCGAGAGGGGAGACATCTGCTTAGTCGAATCAGAACTCGGCGGAGATTTAGCCAAGGTCGTCGATATGGCGAGCGAATTCTGCCGTGCTCATAAGGCTTCTCGCGGCGCTACAAAGATCATCCGCAAAGCCACGGCCGAAGACATTCAGAAGTTTGAGTGGCTGAGGGAAAAAGAAAAGAAGGCCTTTGATTTCTGCCTCCACAGGATAAAGGCCAGAAACCTGCCCATGAAACTCGTCATGGTGAGATATTTTTTCAATGAAAAGAAAGGGATATTCTTCTACACAGCGGACGGCCGGATCGACTTCCGGCAGTTGGTCAAAGACCTGGCCAAGGAGCTGAAAATGAGGATTGAGATGCGGCAGATCGGGGTGAGAGACGAAGCCAAGATGATCGGCGGGCTGGGCGTTTGCGGCCGTCCTCTTTGCTGTTTCAGCTTCATGAAGGCTTTTGAGCCCGTGACGATTCAAAAAGCCAGGAGACAACAGATTGTCATCAACCCTACCAAAATCTCCGGGCTTTGCGGACGGCTCATGTGCTGTTTGGCCTTTGAGGAAGAAAGCCGGGGCCGGATGTACATCGAGGAAGAAAGTCTGATTGAGGATTGAAAGTCGCCGGCCAGGCAGAGATTATTCGGTCGGCTTGATCTGGAATTGAACTCTGCTTGAGACGGCGATCAGCGTTCCCTTCGACGAAAAAGCTCTCACCTGCCAGGAATAATTTTCTCCCGCGGTCATGAGATGCCTGATGTCATCGGGAACGGCAATCCTCGAGTCCTGCGTTGTCGCTGTCCACAGGAGGCCATGGTTGGAGACGTAAATTTTGTACTCGACATCGCCACCGAGCTGGGTCCATTCGAAGAAGGCCGGAGCCGTCTTGACATCGATGATCGGAGAGATAAGGCTCAGGGTTTTGCCCCTGACAACATCAGTTTCACTTAAAACAAAACGTGGAGCTGAGCTCCTAAATTGAGGCAAAATGCCGAAGATGGTCACAAGAAGGAGGGCTGCCGCGGCAGCCACCGTCGCCCATTGTCTGGGCGTAAAAAAGCTCGTGACTTTTTCGATCGCTGGCACCAGGGCCTTCTTGGCTGTGCCGGTTTCTTCTTTGAAGATCCAGGCCCCCCTCGCCTTGATGGCCGAAATGATTTCATCTCTTTCTTGGACTTTTTCAAAACAATCGGGGCAGTTGAAATAATGTTCCTCGAAGATATCCCTGTCTTCCTGCCCTAGTTTATTCAGCAGGTAGCTGTCGATGTAGTCCTCAAATTGGCATTTTTTCATGCTCTCTCACCTTTCATCCGGTTTCAACAGTTTAGTCGCCAGATGAGGGAAAAAACGGAAAAAAATCATGGTCTGATCATCCTCCTGAGGAGCTTTTGGGCATAATTCAACCGCTCGCTCACCCTCCTGGGGGAAATGCCCAGCCTTTGGGCGACTTCCTCCCTGGACAGCTCCTGGTAATAATAGAGGTTCAAGACCTCCTTGAATTTGGGTTTAAGTTGCTTGATTGCTTCAGCGAGAAGCCGGGCCCTTTCCCGGCTTTCAGCGTCATCGCAAGGGTCGGGCAGGGGAGCCGGCTCTGGGATGCCTTTTAGGATCTTCGTTTTTTGCCTGATGTGGTCAACGATCCGGCGCATGGTAATGGTGTAAATAAACGTTCCGATCGAGGAATCTCCACGGAACTCGCCTTTCTTGACCTTTTCTATGACCTGAGTGATGATTTCGTTGACCACATCCTCCCAATCAGGAGTTTGGGCCCCTAAAGACTTCTTAACCTTGAAGCTGACGATCGGCCTGTATTTACTGACAACGTCGTCCAGATCAACCAAGGCCGTCCTTTTTTCCACAAAAATCATTATATAGGCAGCCAAATCTCCTGACAAGGGTGGAATTTGCGCCCGAAAATCCTCCCTAAAGAGGGGGGTGGGGGTGAGACTGATAAGATCCACCAGACAGGAGATTTCAATTTTTCCCTGTTTCCAGCGACTAATCTGATGCCATGAACGAAATGAGAAGTATATTTCCCCTGGACATTCAGGATGAAACAGTGAGGGTTCAGGCAGAGAAAAAGAGCCGGCTGGTACTGGAGGATTTTCAGGGTGGGCAGACCTATCTTTCCTGGTCTTTTGACCCGAAAGAGCTCGAATACCTGATGGCTCTCCGGGGGAACGAAAATTTCCTCGGAACGCCTGGCCGGGAAGCAGCCAATCCTTTTTGGAATTCGAAGGGACTAAGGCCCCACAAGATCTTCCTGGCCAAAGAGGCCATGCGAGATCTCAGCTTTTGGTATGAAGAAATCTTCCGGGAAAAAGATGATCTGGACGAGGGAGACTACATCGAAAAGCAGCTCTTTTTTAATTCCAACCTCATTCAGTTTATCGCCGCTACAGATGACAATGAGGACACGATCGGGCACTCGCAGTTTGTGGCCGCCTACACGTTGCTTCTGGCCAGAGAGTTGGGCATTGAAGACAGGAAATACCTCGTCGATCTCGAACGAGGGGCCCTCCTCCATGATATCGGCAAGATCGGCATACCGGATTCCATCCTGAATAAAAAGGGCCCTCTCAGCACGGTTGAAAA
>CAZKBY010000221.1:0-4261 GCA_964550915.1 uncultured Eubacteriales bacterium
CTTCACCCATGAGCTCAGAAGCCTGGCGAAGGAAATCTTCGCTCTTGGCCATATTCTTCAGATGATAATGACAGATCCCGAGATAAACCCAAGCCCTGGCCATCATGGTTTTGTCCGCTGCAAGTCCAAAAGAGGCAATCTCAAACTGCCTAGCCGCCTCTTCGTATTTTTTGGCCAGGAAAGACTTCTGGGCCTTCTCCAAGAGAGCGCTGTAGAAGGGGTCGACTTGCTGAGCTTGCTGGATTCCCAAAATATTCAGAGAACAAACGACCAGGATGCAGACAAAGGCGGAGATGAGAAGCCTAGTTCTGTTTTTCTCCATTTTTTTCCGGAATAGAAAAATTTCGCCCTGGATTTTGTTCTTCTACAAATCAATCAACTAATATATACTCGAGATTGGCTGTTTTGTCAAAAGCCTTGGGGAAGAGAATAAACGGTTGCTTTATTTAAGAACGTTTTTTAGAATAGTGCATGCCCGATGTTCTTAGAGGGAAGCGTTAGGCAAATGCTTATTTTTTTACACTTGGCCATGGAGAGTCCTGAAGTTTTTGAGAAAGGAAAATCTTAACAATGGAATCGGCGGGCCGAGTCCGGCAAATCCTCAGGGCATTCATAGTGGAGAGCTTTTTACCCCAGTCGGGCGTCGATTCCTTCGGCGATTCGGACTCGTTTATGGAAAAAGGGATCATCGACTCCACAGGAGTGCTGGAGCTGCTTGAGTTTATTGAAGAGAGGTTTTCAATCAAGGTGGAAGACGAGGAAGTGGTGCCAGACAACCTGGATTCTCTTGACAAGCTGACTGCCTATATTTGTAGGAAGCAGGGAAATGTTACTCCATGAATTTTTGGAATCAAGCGCAGAGCGATATCCCGACAAGATCGCGCTTGTAACCGAGGACAAGAAGCTAAGCTTTTCCCAGGTGGAAAATGAGGCGAACCGGCTGGCTCACGCCCTGATTGGAGGAGGACTCAAAAAGCAGGACCGGGCGGCGATTTTATTGGAACCGTCGGCCGAGGCTGTCATTTCCATTTTTGGAATTCTGAAAGCCGGAGGCGTCTTTCTGGTGATAAACCCACAAGTTAAGGCCAGAAAGGTTGAATACATCCTCAACGACTGCCAAGTCCGTGTGCTCATCACAGATGAAGCTCATTTCGCAGATCTATCCGGAATATTGCCAGGCTGCCCTGACCTTCAGAGGATTGTTCTTGCCGATGGGCGATCCAAGGAGGAAGAGTATCGGAAGATTTTTCGCGGAGCAGAATCGTGGACAAATTTGCTCGCAGAATTTCAACACAACCGTCCGAAAAAACGCTGCATCGATATCGACCTCGCCAGTTTGATCTATACTTCCGGCTCGACAGGTGTTCCCAAAGGCGTGATGCTGACCCACCTGAACATGGTCTCGGCTGCTAACTCGATCACGGAATACTTGGAAAATACGGCCGACGATATCATCCTTGATGTTTTGCCTTTGTCGTTCGACTATGGCCTTTATCAGGTTCTCATGTCTATTAAATTCGGAGGGACGATCGTCCTGGAGAGATCGTTTCTTTATCCTTACCGAGTGATCGACTTGATGATCAAAGAAAAGGTCACGGGCTTTCCGATTGTGCCGACCATTGCTGCTATCCTATTGAAATTAAATAACTTAGATAAGTATGATTTTCCCTCACTGCGCTATATCACCAACACGGCCCAGGCCCTTCCGCCCAGGCACATTTTTGAGCTTCGCAGGATCTTCCCCCGGGCGAAGATTTATTCGATGTACGGCCTGACAGAGTGCAAACGCGTCTCTTATCTGCCGCCGGAGGAGATCGAGAAGCGGCCGACGTCTGTGGGAATAGCCATGCCCAACACAGAAGTCTGCATCGTCGACGAAAACGGGAATAAAGTCGAAAAGCCGTGGACGGTTGGTGAGCTTGTTGTCCGGGGAGCCAACGTTATGAGGGGCTACTGGAACCTACCGGAGGAAACGGATAAAGTCCTCCGGCCCGGCCCAATCCCCGGAGAGAAGGTTTTGTATACGGGAGACCTGTTCAAAATGGATGAAGAGGGATTCCTGTATTTCGTTTCCCGCAAAGACGATGTCCTCAAGGTCGCCGGAGAAAGGGTCAGCCCCAAAGAGATCGAGAATGTCCTCTACGAGATCGATGATGTGAGCGAGGCCGCCGTTGTCGGCGTGGCTGATGAGATCCTGGGACAGGCGATCAAGGCGTTTATTGTTTTGAAAAAAGGTTCAATCCTCAAGGAGGAGGACATCCTCCGCTATTGCTCAAGACATCTGGAGAATTTCATGATCCCCAAGCATGTTGAGTTCCGGGAAGAATTGCCGAAATCGGCCCACGGGAAAATCGCCAAAAGGAGCCTTGCTTAGGAATGGATCTCTCTTTAGGCAGAAGGGCGACGAAATGACTTTCCACAAAGGCATTCTTGACATCGACTGCGAGAGGGAAGTCGCGAGGATTTGCCAATTCATCCGGGAGCAGTCTCTGGAGATGAGGCGAGAAGGGACTGTCATCGGGTTGAGCGGCGGAATTGATTCGGCTCTTTCGGCCGAACTCTGCGTCAAGGCCCTGGGAAGGGATAAAGTATTTGGCCTGATCCTGCCCGAAAGGGAATCAAACCCTATAAGCCAACACTTTGCCTTGAAGCAAGCGGCAAAGCTGGGGATTGATGTCGAAACAATCGATATCACGCCGATCCTCGAGAGTTTCGGGACCTACAGGAAGCGTGATGAATTCGTGCGGCAGGTTTTCCCTGGCTACGAGCCTCATCACCGCCTGAAGATTACGCTCCCGCCGGACCTCCTGGCCAGGGATGCTTTCAATATCTTTACCCTGACCGTTGATGACGGAAAAGGGGGGATTAAATCAGCCCGCCTTAAGAAAGACATTCTCAACGGAATTGTCGCTGCCACCGATACGAAACAACGGACAAGGATGATGCACCTTTATTATTTTGCCGAAAAAGTGAACTATTTTGTCTGTGGCACGACAAACAGAAGCGAGGTCATCCAGGGTTTCTTTGTCAAATACGGGGACGGTGGAGTTGACATCGAACCGATCGCCCATCTTTACAAAACCCAGGTTTTTCAGCTCGCCCGCCACCTGGGAGTTGTCAAAGAGATTCTCGAGAGGGTACCGAGCCCAGACACGTTCAGCTTTGTCGTGAGCGATGAGGAGTTTTATTTTCGCATGCCTTACGAGACCCTGGACCTTCTTCTCTATGCCTGGGAGAACGGTGTTTCTCCGGCCGAGGCGGGCAAGGAGATGGAGTTGACGGAGGACCAAGTGAAAAGGGCTTTTCGCGACTTCGGTTCGAAATACTCGGCCACGGAGCATCTGCGGAAATTGCCCCCCTCCCTTCTAAAATCTGGCTCAGATAATGTAAAAATGGACAAGAAAGAGCGCAGGGAAAAAGAAAATGAGCGGATGAGGCTCTGCCGGAGGTGCGTCCTTCCCGAGGATTTTCCCGGCATCAGGTTCAACGAAGACGGCCTTTGCCAGTATTGCCTTCAGTCGAAAGGAAAAGGCGACTTGGAGATAAAAAAGCGGGACTACAGGGAACGATTCGAGTTGCTTATCCGGGAACACAGAGGGAAAGGCGGCTACGATGCCCTGATGTCTTACAGCGGGGGAAAGGATAGCACTTATACTCTCTCGATTCTTCGGGAAGAGTATGGGCTGAATGTCCTGGCTGTAACCCTCGACAATGGGTTTCTTCCTGAAGAAACGTTAGCAAACATCCGCCGGGTTGCCGAAAACCTGCGCTTTGATCATTTATTTTTCAAACCCCGGTTTGACGTTCTGAGAGACATCTTTGTCGGTTGCGCCGGGAGAGATATCTATCCCGCAACGACCTTGCTCCGGGCGAGCACGATCTGCACGTCCTGCATGGCCATTGTTAAGTTTTCTTCCCTTCGTACGGCCATTGAGAAAAAAATCCCGTTCATCGTCTTTGGCTGGTCCCCGGGCCAAATCCCCTTGGCTTCGTCAATCATGAAAAACAACCCTCAGATGGTTCGAGGCATGCAGAAGGCTCTCTTCGAGCCTTTAGCGATACTGGTTGGAGACAGGATTAAGCCGTATTTTCTGGAAGAGCATCACTTCTGGGATTCGTCATCTTTTCCCTATAACATCAGTCCCCTGGCCTTTCTTGATTATGATGAGAAGAAGATACTGGAGAAGGTCTGCCGCTTGGGATGGGAGTCCCCGGCAGAGGTCGATGCAAACTCGACCAACTGTCTCCTCAATTCGTTCGC
>CAZKBY010000222.1:0-4252 GCA_964550915.1 uncultured Eubacteriales bacterium
TCATGGACCTTTATGCCAAAGCAGGAAGGCCCAGGCCCCTTTTCAGGGCAACTAACCTGGAAAAGAGGCTCGATACGCCGGCCAGGCTCTATTATAAGAGCGAATTCTTCAGCCCGACCGGAAGCCATAAGGTCAACACTGCCCTGGCCCAATGCTGGTATGCCAAGAAGCAGGGGTTTGAACGGGTGACAACCGAAACAGGAGCCGGGCAGTGGGGAACGGCGCTCTCTTACGCGGCGGCTGTCACGGGATTGAAGTGCACCGTCTTCTGGGTGAGAAGCGTCTATAACTGGAAAAAAGACCGGTTATCATTCATGAAACTCTTGGGGGCTGAAGTCTATGCCTCCCCCAGCCCGATGACTGAGGTCGGCAAGGCTTTATATGACAAGAATCCAAAACATGTCGGTTCCCTGGGCATCGCCATTTCTGAAGGCCTGGAGGATTCTCAGAAAGACCCGAAGGCAACCTATTGTCTGGGCTCGGTCCTGAATCATGTTCTCATGCATCAAACAATCATCGGTCTGGAGACTCAAAAACAATTTGAACTATTTGATGACTATCCGGATATCGTTATTTCCTGCCTGGGTGGCGGTTCAAATTTCGGTGGGTTTGCTCTACCGTTTGTCGGAGATGCCCTGAAAAAAGGAAAAAAAATTAAATTTATTGCGGCCCAGAGCAAAGTCGCTCCCAACCTTCAAGGTAAGTATGAGTATGACTTTGCGGATTATGCCGAAATAACGCCCCTGCTCATGATGTACACATTAGGCCACAAGATTGATATGGAGCCGATCAAGGCGGATGGGCTGCGCTATCACGGCTGTTCGCCGATCATCAGTTTGTTGCGAAATAAAGGCTACATCGACACGATAGCCTATCCAGGTGACGAAAAACATGTTTTTGAGACGGCCAAGGTGTTCATGGAAACAGAGGGCTGGCTTCCCGCTCCAGAATCTGCCTATGCAGTCTGCTCGGCCATTGAAGAGGCTATCAAGTGCAAGGAGGCAGGCGAGCCAAAGGTGATTGCCTTCAATGTCAGCGGTCACGGCTTCCTGGATATTCATGGGTATCGAACCGTCCTAGGTCTGGAATAGATTGAGGGTAGTTTAAAAAGAGACAAGCCGGCGAAACTCGCGGAAGCGCGTGTCTATCTCCTCCGGCTCGAGAGTCTTGAACCTCTCGATTCCGAAATCCTCGATGGCGAAGGAGGCCATGACGCTACCGAAAACGGCGGCCCTCCGAATCTCGGGGCGGGAAATTTTCCCAGCCTTGTCGAGATAGCCGAGGAATCCGCCGGCAAAGCTATCACCGGCGCCTGTCGGATCGACGACGTCCTCACAGGGATGGCCGAGCACTCCGAAGACAAAATCGCGGTCAAAGACAAGAGCTCCGTGCTCGCCCTTCTTGGTCACAACGAGGCGGGGGCCACTGGCCAGCACCTTCCTCGCCGCCTTGATGAGGTTTGTTTCCTGGCTCAGCATCTTGATCTCTTCCTCATTGGCGAAGAAGATATTCACCTTTTCGAGGACCCGCCAGATGGCCTCTGGCTTGGTGGCAATCCAGAGATTGATCGTGTCCATGGCTACAAGAGCAGGATTCTGGACTTGAGAGAGGATGTCATCCTGGAGGTCGGGATCGATGTTGGCCAGGAAGACAATTTTAGCCTGACGGTAGGAAGGAGGAAGTTTCGGCCTGAAATCCTGGAAAACATTCATCTCTGTTTTAATTGTCTCTCGCTGGTTGGGGTCATAGCCGTAATGCCCCTCCCAGAAAAACGTTCTGCCCGGACGGATTTCCAATCCTTCGGTGTCGATATTTCTTGATTTAAAAAACGCGATCGTTTCCTCCGGAAAATCCTCACCCACAACGCCAACGATTTTGGGAGAGGTAAAAAAGCTTGCCGCCAACGAGCAGTAGGTGCAGGAACCGCCGACAATCCTCTCCCGCCTTTCCCAGGGTGTCTGGATCGTGTCGAAGGCCAGCGAACCGACGACAACGAGGCTCATCCGCTCGATCCCTCACTCCTTGACATACTTGGCGATGAGGTAACGAAGCCTCTTCTTGACTCCAGGTGGAATGAGCTCTGCTTGAGTGACAAGGCAATTTTCGAGCGCCCGACCGCACCCGCAGCCCTTTCCTCTTGAGGCTGGGAGAGAGGCGATTGCTTTCTTGATAATCGTCTTGGCGTGTTTGATGTTCAAGCGGAGGTTTCCGAGGATGAGCTCCACGGAAACAGGTTCTTCTTCAGCGTGCCAGACATCGTAATCCGTGACCAGGTTCATGGTGGCGTAGCAGATCTCGGCCTCGCGGCAGAGCTTGGCCTCGGTGGCGCTCGTCATGCCGATGACATCGCAACCCCATAGCCGGTAGATGGCGGATTCGGCCTTGCTCGAAAAAGCCGGGCCTTCGATGCAAACGTACGTTCCTCCTTTGTGAACTCTTAAGCTCAGCTTCTTCCCAACCTCGTAAAGGCTCTCGCTAAGCTCCGGACAGACAGGCTCAGCGAAGCTGATGTGAGCAGCGATGCCGCCCCCGAAAAAGGTGTTAGCCCTTCGGGTTCTGTCGAAAAATTGGTCTGAAAAAACGATGTCCCTCGGCCGGATCTCTTCTTTGAGCGAGCCGCAGGAGTTGACCGAGATAATCCGCTCGACCCCGATCATCTTGAACCCATAGATATTGGCCCGGAAATTGATGTCTGAGGGGAGAAACCTGTGGCCACGGCCATGACGGCTCAAGAAAGCAACCTTCTTCCCCTCGAGTGTGCCGATGATATACGCTTCAGTGGGCTGGCCGAAGGGAGTCTCCAGAACGCATTCCTCGACGTCCTTGATTCCTTCAATTTCGTAAAGCCCCGTGCCTCCGAGAATTCCGATATTTGCCTTGGGCAAGTTCTCCCGCGCATGCTGAGCCATTTTTCCTCCTCAAACAAGAGTATTCATATATAATTTACGTTCGGCCAAGTCAAGCCGAGCTGGGTCATTCTCTTGAAGCGCCGCCCCCTTTGGGTTATGCTAAGGGACGCTGAAAATCTAACAATGCAAGACAAAGAGATCAGGGAGGTTGCCGATCTGATCCGGCAGAAACCCCGGGTCGCCGTTCTCACGGGCGCCGGAATCTCTGCCGAGTCCGGCATCCCCACCTTCCGGGGTAAGGACGGCCTGTGGAAACAATTCCGGGCCGAAGACCTCGCCACACCCGAGGCTTTTGAGCGGGACCCCGCTTTGGTCTGGGAATGGTATGATTGGCGCCGGCAGATTATCGCTGGCCGAGAGGCCAACGCCGCTCACCTCATCCTGGCCAGTTGGGAAGGAGAACTGCCTGGTTTCGTCCTCATCACCCAGAATGTCGATGGCCTTCACCGCCGGGCGGGGTCGAAGAACATCCTCGAGCTCCACGGCAATATCTGGCAGGTCCGCTGCCTGGAGGAAGGCGCGGTCTCAGAAAATTTCGAGTCGCCTCTTACCCAGATTCCTCCTCGTTGTCCTACCTGCGGCGGGCTTCTGCGGCCCAACGTCGTCTGGTTCGGGGAAGCGCTTCCCCGCTTGATCCTCGAACAGGCCCAGGCCGCCTGCGCTGCTGCTGAGCTCATGTTTGTCATTGGGACATCGGCTTATGTCCAGCCAGCGGCTTCACTCCCGCTTGTGGCGGCAGAGGGGGGCGCTAAGGTCGTGGAAATCAACCCTGATCTTACGCCAATTTCAACTTATGCCAGTTATTCTTTTCGTGGGAAAGCGGGCGAAGTCCTCGCTAAAATTGATTCAGATATCAAGGATGCGCGTTAAGGAACAAAGGATGGCCAGACGATGAAATTCATCTATTTTGACGCCTCTTCGGGGTTAAGCGGCGATATGATCTTAGGAGCTCTCCTTGACCTCGGCGTAAAGCCAGCCCTCTTTCGAGAAAAGATGGCGGGCCTCGGTCTTCCCGTCAAAATCGACATCAAGGAGACAAAACGGGCGGGACTGCGGGGGCTCAAGGTCGATGTTAAACTCCAGGAGCGTGCGCCGAGCCGAGGCCGGCGCTGGAAAGATGTCAAAGCCCTCATCGCAAAGTCTGACTTTTCTAACGCAGTCAAGGTGAAGGCTCAGGCCATTTTCAAGAACCTTTTTGCAGCCGAAGCTAGGGTTCATGGCAATAAAATCGAAGAATCCCATCTTCACGAGGCAGGAGCAGACGATGCCATTATTGATGTTTTGGGAACCTGCTTTCTGGCAGAGGTCTTATCAGTTAAATAACGATGTCTATAATGCCATGA
>CAZKBY010000223.1:0-4238 GCA_964550915.1 uncultured Eubacteriales bacterium
GACAAGAGAAGCGGCGTATCCCCTCCGGTTATGAAAAAGGAGGACGGGTTCTTTTTTGTCGAGTCTCTCCTTTATTTTCTGCTTGAGCAAACGGGAGACGATGGCTGGATCCTTCCGGCTGTCGGTTAGGATAACCTGCGGCCAACGTCCCTCCCTCCCCAAGTCAATGAGATAACCGCCCTTTTTGGCCCTGTAAAAGGCCTCAACCGTGGGCATGGCGCTGCCCATGAGAAAGGTTGCCTTCTCTTCTTTTGCCCTCAACCAGGCGCCCCGGCGGACATCAAAAGGAGCTCCTCCCCGCTGACCATAAGACTCGTCCTGTTCCTCATCCAGAATGATCAGCTTGAGGCTGTCGAGGGGAGAAAAAAGCGCCGAGCGCGGTCCGACCACAACTCGGGCTTGATTTTCCCGGACCCTCTGCCATTCAATCTCCCTTCTCTTTTCGGGCAGCCCGCCGTGGAGAACAGCCGCCTGACCCCCCAGCCGCCTGTTCAACTTATCCAGAAGCGCCGGGGAAACCGCTATCTCAGGAATAAGGTAAAGAACCGTCCCTCCGTCGATCAGAACCCTTCTTATGAGTTCAAAATAAACGGCCTCCCGCCGTCCCCTCGAGCCAAAAACAAGAAAGGGAGTAAATTTTTTCCCGGCCACGGCCTGGTGAATCACATCGCTTGGCCGTCGGAGCGACTTGTCAAATGAAAAATCAAGCTCGAGTTGAGCCGGCGGGCTGGCGGCTTCAGTTGCCTTCCTCCTTCTTACGCGCTTTACCTCTTTTTTAACAAGCAGGAGCTCTTTTTTCGCCATCCGGGCGAGGACAGGCGAAATATTTCTTAGGTTCAGCCTTCTCTCCAGGAACCGCGGCCGCCGCGCCTTCTCCTTGAGCAAAAGAGCAACCTTCTTCTCTTCCTCGGAGAGAAGGCCCTGGCCGAGCGCTTCCAAGCCCTTCTGGCTGAGGGCATACGAAGCCGTGCTCCGTATCAAGAAAGAAGGAGGAACGGCCGCCTGCAGGACTTCTCCCCAAGGGAGAAAAAAATACCGGCTCAGCTTTTCGGTAAAGGACAGAATCCGGGACGAAAAGAAGGGCGCTTCATCCAAGACTTCGCCAATGGCTTTAAGCTGAAGATCGCCTTTCCTTTTCTTTGCCCTCGCCCGGACAACAAAGCCGGTCAGCAGCCTATTCCCAAAAGGAACAAGGACCCGCAGGCCGGGCTGAATCTGGCTCTCGAACTCGGGTGGGACGGCGTAACTGAAGGTCTGGCTCAAAGGAAGCGGCAGGACGACATCCGCATAGAGCGTCATTTTTTGCCAAGAACAGACATGACCTTCTGCATATCCTGCCAGACAAGTCTCTTGATATCTTTGTTTCCTTCGTTCCTGATGACATAGGAAGGATGAAATGTTGGCATCACGAAGATCTTTCCAAACTCATAGAAATTGCCCCTCAGGCTGCTCATGCTGCCGTCGATCGGCACGAAAAAGTCAGCAGCCACCTTGCCGAGCGCTACGATCACGGTCGGCTTGATAGCCTCGACTTGCGCCAGAAGGTACGACTGGCAGGCTTCAATCTCTTCTCTGAAGGGGGTGCGGTTATCAGGCGGACGGCATTTGACAACGTTCGTGATGAAGACTTCGTCACGTTTGAATTTCATGGCTTCGATGATCCTTGTCAGGAGCTGTCCGGCGCGGCCGACAAACGGCCGGCCCTGGCTATCTTCATCAGCGCCCGGAGCCTCGCCGACAAACATCAGCCGGGCGTCAAAATCACCTTCTCCGGGCACGGCGTTTTCCCGATGCTCGGCCAGGGGACAAAGCCGGCAGCGCAAGATTCTCTCATGAAGGGAGAGGAGGACATTGCGTTTTCGAGCCTTCCTGTCTTCGGCAATAACGAAGTCAACACCCAGTTCAGCCATAAATTTCAGTTTCTCCTCGAGCGAGCGGAGGAGGTTGTCACTTTTTCCGGGCAAGGAGATCCTCGATCTTGTCCATGATCAGGCGGCTGATTTCCTTTTTGGTCAGGCGGCCCGTTTCGATCACGACGCCGCGCCTGTCGATCAGGATAACCTGGTTGAAATCGGACTCGAACCCTGTCCCTTGGCGGGAGACATCATTGGCCACGATGAGATCCAATTTTTTCTTCCGCAACTTGGCCAGTGCATTCTCTTCGATCTTCTCGGTTTCAGCCGCGAATCCGACCACGACTAATCCTGTCTTTCTTTTTTTCTCCCGGACTCCGGCCAGGATATCTTCCGTCTGGACGAGTCCGACCTCGGCCGGAGCCTTGCTTTTCTTTATCTTCTGAGGAGCCGCCCTCTCAAAGGCGAAATCGGAGACGGCTGCAGCCATGACCAGGACATCAGCTCCGGGAAGATTCCTATAGACCTCCCGGGCCATCTCGGCCGCAGTACCGACGTTGATGACAGCGGCTTTCGCCGGCGGGATAAGAAATGTCGGGCCTGAGATGAGGACGACGTCTCCTCCCCGCCGCAAAGCCTCGGCGGCCAGCTCATAACCCATTTTCCCCGATGACCTGTTGGAGAGGAACCGAACCGGGTCGAGCGGCTCTCTGGTTGGCCCGGCCGTGATAACGAATTTTTTCTGACAGAAGGACTCGCTTCTTTTGAGCAAGGCCAGTCCTCGCTCGACAATCTCGTCCGGCGCCGCCAGCCTTCCCCACCCTTCTTCCCGGCAAGCCAGGTATCCCTTTTCCGGCAGGACAAACTCGACCCCAAGACCCCGCAGCTTCCCTATGTTGGCCTGCGTTTGCGGGTGGAAGTACATGGCGTCATTCATGGCCGGAGCGATGAGAACTGGACAGCGCGCCGAAATGTAGAAGGTCGATAGGAAATCGTCGGCCACTCCAGAAGCAAACTTGCCGATGATGTTGGCCGTGGCTGGAGCCACGACCAAGAGAGAGACTTCTTCGGCCAGAGAAACGTGGGCAATCCTGTCTCCGTCATCCTCTCCGAAAAGGTCGACCAAGGCCTTGCGGCCGGAGAGAGCGCTGAAAAGTTGCGGCGAGATCAGCCTGGTCGCATTCCGGGTCATGATCACCTGAACTTGAAGGCCGCTGTCCTGGAATCGACGCAGAATCTCGCAGGCTTTGTAAATGCCGATTGACGACGTCACGCCCAGAGCTATTTTTTTCATGTCTTCTTGGCCTTTTTTCTTTTCCGGAAACTCTCCAGAATGGGAGCGATCTTTCTCTTCCGATTCGCCAGCTCGAGGCGGCGGCAGCGAATGATGGACTCGAGTTCGCGGCCAGCTTCCCCGAGGTCGCCGTTCACAACAATATAGTCAAACTGAGAATAGGACCTGATTTCCTGGCAGGCGTGGTCAAGCCGCCGGCGTATCTGGGCGGGGCTGTCGAGGCCTCTTTTTTCCAGCCGCCGTTTGAGCTCCTGGTAGTTGGGAGGAAGAACGAAAATGAAGACAGCTCCCCTGATTTTTTTCTTGACCTGGCGAGCCCCCTGAACATCGATGTCTAAAATGAGGTCGCTCCGCTCCGCCTTCCTGATTTCCCTCATCGACGTGCCGTAAGCGTTGCGGTGAACGATGGCGTGTTCCAGGAATTCTCCCCGGCTGATCATCTTCCGAAACTTTTCCTGGCTCGTAAAATAATAGTCCCTACCCTCGACCTCTGACTCCCTTTTCTGGCGCGTCGTATGGGAAACGGAAAAACGGACATCGGGCAGGCTCTTCAGAACTCGCCTGATCAACGTCGATTTCCCGCTGCCTGAAGGCCCTGAAACGACATAGATCATGGCTCTTTCACTCCAAGTTCTGAACCTGCTGCCGGATGCTCTCCACCTCGCCTTTAATAACCAGGCTATCCTTGATGATGTCGATGTCCTGACTTTTTGAATTGATCGTGTTCGCCTCGCGATAAATTTCCTGGGAGAGGAAATCCAGCATCTTCCCGACAGGCTCCTCTCTTTCGTCCCGGATTATTCTTTCGAAGGAATCGATATGAGCGCGAAGCCGCAGGATTTCCTCGGCGATATCGGCCCGCTGGACCAAACAGGCGACCTCTTCCTCCAAACGTTCCCTGGAGAGAGAGCCCTCGGTGTTCAACTCTTTCAGCCGCTCTTCCATTCGCCGGCGAAATAAAGAAGATTGCCTTTTCGCCAGCCCTCCGATGCGCTTCAACGACCTGCGGATAAGGCGGAGGTGTTTCCTGATCTGTCCGGCCGTGACTCGTCCTTCGCGCCGGCGCTCCCTCACGACCATCTCCAGAGTCT
>CAZKBY010000224.1:0-4206 GCA_964550915.1 uncultured Eubacteriales bacterium
GTCTGGAGCTTTGGACCCCTCGGTGCCCTTATCGGCAGGTATGAATTTTCTCTTCTATTGGCCATTATCTCCTCCGTTCGGACGGAAAATCTTCCTCTCTGACAATCTCAACACATTTTATCATACAATGGGGACGTCCCCCAATTTATACAATTTATAAAAATTGTGTTGACGGAGGCAAAATAATTATTATAAATTAGAGTCGCTTAGGATATTCTAAGAGACAAATTTCCTTAGCGATAGAAGGCCAAGGTTTGAAAGTCGAGGAAAAGGAAAGACGAAGCCTAACTCCTCAGCCTGAGTTTCAAGCGATGGAAGGGGAAAAAATACTTCTTTTTGTTAAGGACAGGGCAGAAGCCAACCTCCTCGTCAGCCTCTGCCAGGATATCGGCCAAGTCCTCGTGTCAAGTTCCCCCAACGAAGCGGCTTTCCTCGCGTCCCACACGCGCATCCACATCCTCATCATCGACCAGGCCGAGGCCGCCTATCAAAATTTCAGAGATTTCATCACGCCCAAAACGAGCATCCTCCTTACTGGGAGGGACGAAAAAGAGGCCCTCCAGGTGATGGCCGGCTGGCCGGAGGATTATTTCATCGACTTCCTGCCTCCCCCATCTGGAGAAACGGCAAAAGAAAGGTCGAGCCGCGTTCTCCAGAAGGCGGCCCAGCATGCCCGCCTTAAGCTGGAGTTAGAAGAACTCAACTCAGCCAGAGAAGAAGATCAGGAGAAGGTCGAGAGGGTCTATTCCGAGATCAAAGAGATCAAGAATTTCATCAACGAAAACATCGTCAAGGAGCTCGAAAAACGCATCACCCTCCAGGTGCGCTACCTCTGGTTCCAGAAGCGGAAGCAGAAAATCGAGGACATCATCAGAAAAATTTACATGGCCAACGATGTCAGCAGCCTGCTTGATACGGTCAGCGACATCAAGGAGCTCATCCAGGCCGACGGGATCACTTTCTATATCCTCGACGAAAACGAGACGCTCGGAAAATACCTCAAGCCTTTAGTCTGGGACGATGCCTTCCTTTCCCATTCCGATTTTTCAAGGTACATCGCCCTGCTCGATTCCCACGATTTCGCGGCCCAGGTGGTCCGCCAGCAGAACGACATCAACCTCGCTTCGATCCCTCCGGACAAGCGCCTGTCCAAAAGATACGTCGAGCACCTCAAGCATCCCCTGCGCAGCATCCTCGGTGTTCCCATCAGGCATGAAAGGGAAATCGTCGGCGTGTTGGAGGTTTACAACAAGCTCCACAAGGGCGAGCCGGGCAAACACGGTTTCGGCCGTGACGACCAGCAGGTCCTCCGGGGGATTTCCGAGCACATCTCCTTGGCCATGACCAAGCTCAACTTGATCCAGTATGACGCTCTGACCGGTCTCCTCCGTCCCGACCCCTTTTTCGAGAAGGTCATTCAAAAAATCAGCCTCCAGAGCAAGCGCCGTCAGGAGATCGGCGCATACGCCATGGTCATGGGCGATGTCGACTGGTTCAAGCATTATAACGACCGCAACGGCCACGAAGCAGGAAACCGTCTGCTCCGCCAGCTCGCCGGGGTACTGAAATCTTCCATTCGCGAGGACGACCTCCTCTGCCGATACGGCGGCGAGGAGTTCCTCTTTTTCCTCAGCGGCATCAATAGCCTCGAGGAGGCCTGCATCCTGACCGACCGAATCCGGAAAAACGTCGAAGAAGAGTACTTTGAGAACGAGGAATTCCAGCCTCGTTCAAACCTGACCATGAGCTTCGGCGTGACGCTCCTTCCCAAGAAGGACGAATTCTACGCTGCCATCAACCGCTATGAGCTGAAGAAAATCGCCATCGAGGCCGACATGGCCCTGGCCGAGGCCAAGGGAAAAAGGTTCGCCGTTCCCAGGAAGCCGGGCGAGGAAGAGAAAGAATTAAATAAGAACAAAGTCTGCGCTTTTCATAGGGAGCTTGCGGACAGAGAGAAACGGTCGGGCGCCGTCAGGCCTTTTCGCGAAGAATTCTTCGAGGAGAAACGGAAGCACCGGCGGCACTACGTTTCGACCCTCCTCCTTTACGCTGATAACGGCCAGTTCAGGGCGACCAAGACGATCAACCTGAGCCTGGGCGGGCTGAGGATGCACACGGAGGCAAAGCTTCCAACGGCCAGGACAGTCGACCTCCTTTTGGTCATGGAAAACAAAGCCACGCCGTTCAAGGCGGAAGTCGTCTACTCGCACAAGGCGAGCGAGAGATCGCCGCTTTTTTCGACAGGACTGAAATTTAAGGAAATGTCCCCCCTTGACGGGAAAGCTCTGGAAAATTATCTTGCCTCGGTGCCGGCAGGCATGGCGTCTATTTAGCCCTCGAGCTCTTCGATCAATGACCTCAAATACATGGCGGGCGGCGTGATCTTGGCGTAATAAGCATCCTTGAGCGATTCGACGTGCGTCCGGAAGGAATTAAAGTCCGAAGGGTTACTCCAGTTCTCCATGCTCAACTTCTCAAGAATGTCCTTGAGAATGTCCAGGTTGAGGATTTCGGCTGTGAATTGAGGAAGCGACGCGCCTTCCTTCTCGCACATTTTGATATAGCGGAGGAGGAATTTCCTCAGCATTTCCTGATAATTGATGATCTCCTGTTTGATGAAGAACTGCTCCTTGGGCGACTCGGTCTGGGAGAGTTTCAAGTAGAGCCGTTTGCCCTCCTCCAGGGATTCGTCGATCGAAGCCACGATGTGTTCGCCGTCGACGATGAGTCTGTCGTTGTTCTGGAAAAAGCTGACTTCGCCATTGCCGTTGCGGGACTCGAACTTGCGGTATTTCTCCAGTGCATCAAAAAGCCTCTGGAAGCTTTCTCTTTCCTCATCCCAGGCTCTCTCTGCCGGCGCGGCTTCCTCTTCGCTGGCTTTTTCTTCTTCCGCCTCTCTGGCCAGCGCTTTTTCCATGACTTCGTTAATCTCGGGAAAACTGGCCGGCACTTCCTCCCCCCCGAAGGGGGCGGCGGCAGCAGCTTCCTCTTCGGCCCGGGCTTCGGGCGCTATTTCCTCGGCTTCCCCGGCCGGCTTTTCCTCGACTGCCGCCGGCTCAGCACCCAGAAGCTCCTTGATCTTTTTAAGCTTTGTGAGCTCCTGCTCTAAGTCGATCTTTACCTCTTCCTCTTCTACGGATTCGGGCAGCTCAGCCACGATGCCGAACCTTTCCTCGAGGTCTTTCCTGTAGGAATTTACTCTCTCTTCGGCTGTTTGATGAATCGCCTCCAGTTTCCTGTTGAGCTCGCTGATGATCCTGAGCTCCTCGAGAGTTAGGCCGGCCATTCGCTCAATTTCTGTCTGGTGTTGGATGGCTTTGTCAAAGTGTTCCCTGATCTGGCGCTGCAGGGTATTCCGTTCGCTCTCGAATTCGCTGAGGACTGTCCTGTAGTCGTGGAGGATTTCCTTCCCCTTTTCGAGTTCTCTCTCGATCGATTCGATCTTCTTTTCTGCCTCTTCCTTGATGGCCTTGAGTTTTTCATCCAGCTCTCTTTCAATCTCTTCTCTGCGTTTGCTCAGGATTTTTTCGAGTTTGCCCTCAATCTCCTCGATAACGGCGAGAGAATCTTTCATGTTCAAAGGTTTCTCAGCCATCTCACCTCTCCTTCGCCCGGAGATTGCTCTCCGCAATCGGGATGGCGGGACTGCGGGACGAACGCCGGCCCGCCGCGGAAAACTGGGGGACTCCTTTTTCCCGGTTTCCTTCCCTAAATAAGGCTATAAATACTTTCTCTGTTGTGTTCTGTGAGGATATATTAATGCCGGCGCTTCTCGTTGTCAAGACGGCGCGGACGGCAAGTGCTGCGGGGGCACACTGGGGCAGGATTGTGCCCAGAGAATATGATGGCGCGGCCTGACTCAGGGAATGTGCTTTAAGGAAATCGCCGCATTCCCCGCCGGATAAAATCCTCGCAGATGTCATGATGTCCATTTTTTATCCGGGCATAGTTTGGCAGACCCGGGCCATGCTGACAATCACCCTTCCGGACGATTTCGAGGAGTAATTTTCCCTTGAATCTCTCACCTGAAAAGATGAGGTCGAATCGCCGGCCTCGACGATGACGCCATATAAATTGTATATATATAGGTATAAATTGGGGACGCCATACATAGTGCACTTAATTCCCGTGCAATCAATTCTCTGTGATCATAAAATAAATTAATACATCCTCAATTCTTAGCCCCATAATTTTGTGTATTATGTA
>CAZKBY010000225.1:0-4159 GCA_964550915.1 uncultured Eubacteriales bacterium
GGGCAAAAGGGTCCCACGGTTTGCTTCCCGTGCCTCCTCCGGCTGTCGCCGAAATCCTCAGACGGGCTCCTGTTTATTCAGCGCGGGCAGAAGAGGAACTGGTGACGCCGACAGGAGCGGCCATCATCGCTACCTTGACTGATAAGTTTGCTCCATTCCCCGAGATGGCCTACGAAAAAATCGGCTGCGGGGCGGGAAGCCGCGATTTTGCGGATTTTCCGAATATGCTCAGGGCTTTTTACGGAGAGGAAAGGGAATTCCAGAGCTCGAAAGTCGTTTACCAGGTTGAAGCCAACCTGGATGACTCGACGCCCCAACTGCTCGGCCAGTTTATCGAGCGCGGCCTCAAACTCGGTGCCCTGGATATCTTTTTGACTCCAGTGGTGATGAAAAAAGGCCGACTGGGCACAAAATTGACCCTACTGGCCGATGCTGCTAAAATAGAAGAACTCGTCGAGGCCATCTTCAGAGAAACGAGCTCTATCGGGCTCAGGTTATTCCCGGTCGAAAGAAGAGTCCTTCGCCGGGACACGAAAAGAATCAGAGTCCTGGGAGAAGATATCGGGATCAAGATCGCAACTCTGGGCGGAGAGGAAGTCAACGCCCAGCCGGAATTCAGCGACTGTCTGACGGCCGCCGAAAAAAAGAACCTTCCGGTTAAAGTAATCGCCCAAATGGCTTTAGCCGAGCACTCCAAGAGGAAACGGGGCAAGAAAACGGAAAAGAATTGAGGATAAGATGGATCTGAAGAAAATCGAGAAAGGCGTCCGGCTCATCCTGGAAGGCGTGGATGAAGACCCAAACAGGGCTGGCCTTAAAGACACTCCTCGCCGGGTGGCGAGGATGTTTTCTGAAATTCTCGGCGGACTGGCGGAGGACCCAGCCAAGCATCTCCGGGTAATCCACGAAGAGAAGCACGATGAGATGGTCCTCATCAAAAACATCCCGCTCTATTCCATGTGCGAGCATCACCTTCTGCCGTTTGCGGGCGTTGCCCACGTCGCTTACATCCCAAAAGGCGGGAGAATTGTCGGACTGAGCAAGATCGCTCGGGTTATCGACCTCCTGTCGCGGCGGCTCCAGGTTCAGGAGCGACTGACCAAGCTCGTAGCCGACCTCCTCGACGAGCATCTCAAACCCCTGGGTGTGATGGTCGTCATCGAGGCTGAACACATGTGCATGTCCATGCGCGGAGCCAAAAAGCCCAAGTCACTGACTATCACTTCGGCGGTCAGAGGCTCGTTCCGGACCAAAAGCGCCACTCGGGCCGAGGCGATGATGCTGATCAGAGGAGGCTTGAGCAGTGTCAAAGACGTCTAAGCCGATATTCTACGTAACGACCCCAATCTATTATGTTAACGATGTTCCCCATATCGGGCACGCCTACACAACGATCATCGCCGATGCCCTGGCGAGGTTCAACCGGCTCCGGGGGAAGGACGTTTTTTTTCTGACTGGGACTGACGAGCACGGGCAGAAAATAGAAAGAGCGGCCGCAGAAAAGGGTATGGGGCCAAGGGAATTGGCTGACCAAGTCGTCAGGCGTATCAAGGACCTCTGGCAAGAGCTGAACATTTCCTACGACTTTTTTATCCGCACCACCGAATCCTTCCACGAGAAGGGCGTCCAGAAGATTTTTTCCCAACTCAAAGAAAAAGGAGATATTTATAAAGGCACATACCAGGGATGGTACTGCGTCTCGGATGAAAATTTCCTGGCCGAGGAAGTGCCGCTCGAGCCAGAAGGCGATAAGATATGCCCGGACTGCGGGAAGCGAGCCATCTTGGTCTCGGAGGAATGCTATTTTTTCCGGATGTCCCGATACCAGAAGCCTCTCCTCGATTTCTACGCCCAAAATCCTGATTTTGTCCGCCCGTCCAGCCGGATGAACGAAGTCGTGAGCTTCGTCCGCCAGGGACTTAAGGACCTGAGCATTACCCGGACCACAGTCAGATGGGGCATCGCTGTCCCCGACGACCCCAAGCACACGATTTATGTCTGGTTCGATGCCCTGCACAACTACCTGACAGGAGCAGGCTACGACTGGGACGAAGCCAGGTTTCAAAAATTCTGGCCGGCGACGATCCACCTTATCGGCAAGGACATCCTCCGCTTCCACGCGATTTTCTGGCCGGCTTTTCTCATGGCAGCCGGTTTTCCTCTTCCCGGCACTGTCTTCGGGCATGGCTGGTGGCTCAGGGATGAGGCCAAGATGTCCAAATCCAGGGGAAATGTCCTCGACCCCCATATCATTCTGAAAACGTTTGGTTCCGACCCTCTCCGTTATTTTCTTCTCCGAGAGATTCCGATCGGACTCGACGGGAATTTTTCGCACGAAGGATTTATCCACCGGGTCAACTCTGACCTGGCCAACGACCTGGGAAATCTTGTCCACCGGACTCTGACGATGATCCAGGGGTGTCTCGGCGGTCTCATCGAGGAGGGAGAGGCAGAAGGAGAATCTGACAGGAAAATAAGGGAAGGTTTTAAGACCCTCAAAGAAAAAGTCGCTGAATACGTTGATCATTATGCGCTCAGCCGGGCCCTGGAAGAGATCTGGATCTATATCAACGCTGTCAATAAGTATTTAGCGGATAATGAGCCCTGGAAGCTTGCTCAGGATGCCGGGCAGAGAAGGCGGCTGGCCAGAATCCTCTACCAGACCGCCGCGGCCATCAGGGGCATCGGGTATCTTCTCTGGCCGGTTATGCCAGAATCAAGCGCGAAAATCTGGCAATTTTTGGGAGAAAAGGAGCTGCCCGAGAAAATCCTTTTCACTGAGTTCAAGTTCGAGGGCATGAGAACCGGCTCAAGGATCCAGCGGGCAAAGCCGCTCTTTCCAAGAATCCTCCTGGAGGACTTTCTTAAGGGAGAGGAGCGGCTGGTCCAAGAAAAAAAGGAGGCCACAATGGACATCATCTCGTTCGATGAATTTAAAAGAATGGACCTGAGGGTGGGGGTAATCCTGAAGGCTGAAAAAGTTCCCGGCACGGACAAGCTGCTTAAGATTGAGGTCGATATCGGGACAGAAAAGAGGACGATGGTGGCCGGAGTGGCCGACACCTACACTCCAGAAGAGCTCATCGGGAAAAAACTCGTTGTGATCGTCAACCTCAAGCCGGCCGTGATTCGCGGCATTGAATCTCAGGCTATGTTGCTGGCAGCAGAGATATCCGGCAAGGCCATCATTCCCTTTTTCGACCGGGATGTGCCTGCGGGAGCCAAGGTCAGGTAGTTGATTGAGCGCTTTAGCGGGTTAGAAATATTTTCTGAGCTTCTTTTCAGGAATGGTACCCCTGCGAAGAAGGCGGGGTCTCTCTGAAGTAAGATCGACCACCGTTGACGGCCGCCCGCCTGGAGCCTCTCCCCCGTCGACAATTAGCTCCACTTTATTCTTGAAGAGTTCGATGACCTCTTCAGGGGAGGCGGTTTCATCTTCCCCAGAGATGTTTGCGCTTGTCGCTGTCAGTGGGGCTCCCATCTCCTCGACAAGCTCTCTGAGCCACGCCACAGCAGGCAGGCGAACGCCTATTTTCCGATCAGGGCCCACAAGTTCTTGCGGTAAGTGCCGAGCAGCAGGGAGGACGAGAGTCAAGGGCCCAGGCCAGAAGGAAGAAGCAAGCTCCTCGAACGCGGCTGGAATGAGGGAAGAAATTTCCCGCGCCATTTCCAGATGAGAGATGAGAACCGGCAGACCTTTGGTGAACGGCCTTTTCTTGAGACGGAAGATTCTTTGAACGGCCCTGGCAGAGAAGCAGTCAGCCCCCAGCCCGTAAAATGTGTCCGTGGGATAGATAATAACCCCATCCCGAAAGACGGTTTTGGCGATTATCCTAATCTTTCCTAACTCGACCTCGGTCGGGTTCAGCCTGAGGATTCGCGTTTTCACTGATCCTTTCACCCTGAGCCAACAATGTACACAGCCAAATGCTAATAACCGGCCGAGAGAAAGTCAACCGTCGAGTGGTGCTACGAGAGCATCTCCTGAACTGTGATTTGGGCGAAGGTGCATGGAGGATGGCACGGCGGAGGGGCTCCCCGCTCGCCCGGAGCCTCACGGCGCCTCGGCTATTCTTTCCCCAGGCTCCTCTGGGAGCGGAGGCGAGGACGGACGGGGAGGAGCCGTGACAGGACCCTATTCCAGATCAACGACATCACA
>CAZKBY010000226.1:0-4105 GCA_964550915.1 uncultured Eubacteriales bacterium
GAAGATGAAGAGAGAGGATGAACTTGCCGTCGGCTTTCTCGATCCGGATCGGGTTGTGGGCGAAGAACAGGCCGGCCGGATCATTTTTGTCATAGACGTTCCGGCCGAGCTTGACCAGGAGGTCAAGCCCCACGATCTCCCGGCTGTAGAGCTCGGCTGAAAAGATGGGTAGCGGTGCGAAGCTCTCTTCGATCTGGCGGAGGTAGGCTTCCTGGATGGTCTTCCAGGTCTTAAAGTAGGGATCATCGACGGTGTCAGGGATGATGCGGTTGACGATGATCAAGTCCACGCTGTAGCCGAACAGGCTGAAAAAGGTAAAAGCCCGCTGGGCCTCCTTGATGACCATTTTTTCAGGGTTGATGACCAGGCGGATGGAAGTGCGGCGGTGATCCTCGAGGATATCCTTCATCTCGGCCAGCTGGGTGGTCAGCTTTTTCATGGCCTCGAAGACGCTATCTCCGGGAAAGGGGAACGGCAGGATGCGGTTGGCCACCGGACGCACCGCCTTGGCCGCGGTTCTCTGGATGGGGAAGATGTGCTTGAGATACCAGCTTGTGATCTCCGGCGCGCTGAGAAGGCGGAGAGTATCGCCGGTGGGCGCGCAGTCGACGACAACGACCTCATACTCGGAAGTCTGGCTGTATCGCCGGATTTCCATCAGGCTGAAGAGCTCTTCCATGCCGGGAAAGACGCTCAGCTCCTCGGCCTCGATGGCGTCGATCCCTTGAGAGGCAAGCAAGGCTGTGAGATAACTCTTAATCTCTCCCCATTTTTTCTCAATCTCTTCTAAGGCGTTAACCTCCTGGCCGAAAAGATTGGGAGCAATCGGCCGGGGTGAGTTGTCCAGCTGAACCTCGAAAGAGTCAGAGAGGCTGTGAGCGGCGTCGGTTGAGATGATGAGCGTTTTGTGCCCCCGGCGAGCGCAGAGAAGGGCTGTGGCCGCGGCAAGAGTGGTTTTTCCTACTCCTCCTTTTCCGGTAAAGAGAATAGTCCGCATGGAAGTGTAAACTATTTTAGCACCTTGCCGGCCAGAGGACAAGACGGCCAGCTTTCTCGGAGGCAATCGTGTGATATCCTTCTGGAACAGAAGGGGGGGTGGCGTGGTTCGGGGGGCCCCAGCCGCTCCCAGCGTTTGATGGCATAATCTCCATGTTTGATAAACAATATAGTCCACGAAGGGGCGCAGGGGGTGAACCATGACAGGACCCCCTTCTATCACAAAGAAGGAGGTGCTTCCAGCTTTCTCCCAGCATCTCGGCCTATTGACAATGGATTCTCCCTTATATATAAATTCCCAAAAAATCATTTGGCTCCGATTATTTACGAAATGAAGAGAGAAAAAACTCCCCCTCCCTCGCCGGGACAGGAGATTGGTTTTTCGCCTTATTTGTGAAAAACTTGGGTTAGCGGGACGGGGGAGTATTTGCGCGTAGCATTTTTTTCTTCTCCAGCCGAATCCTACCTCCTTATCATCATCGTCAGGGGGTACCTTCAATGAACTGGCTGTTCATGCTGGCCTTCATGGGGGTGCAACTGGCGATCGGTCTCTGGATTTCGAAGCGGATTCATTCGGAGAGCGATTATTTTCTTGGCGGCCGCAACCTGCCGCTCATCGTCGTCGCCTTTTCGCTTTTTGCCAGCTGGTTTGGTGCCGAGACTTGCCTGGGCTCCTCAGCCGCTGTCTATCGCCAGGGATTGTCGGGCAGCCGGGCCGACCCCTTCGGGTTCAGTCTTTGCCTCCTCCTGATGGGGCTTGTGCTGGCCGGCCGTCTCAGGCGTGGAAATTATGTCACCCTGGCCGATTACTACCGCGAGCGCTTCGGCCCTTTCGTTGAGAAGATGGCCGTCTGGATTATGATCCCCTCCTCGCTGATCTGGGGAGCGGCCCAGATAAGGGCTTTTGGCCAGGTTATCGCCTCGACCACGCCTTTGCCTGTGACCCCGGCCATCACCGCCGCCGCGCTCTTTGTTCTTGTTTACACCCTGATGGGCGGGCTGCTCGGTGATATCTATACGGACCTCATCCAGGGATTCTTCATCTTCATCGGCCTCACTGTTCTTTTTTTCGCCTGTTTTCATGGTTTTCACGGCTGGAGGGAGGTGCTGCGGAGCATGGACCCTGGCCGGCTGAGCTTTATCGGCCCTGCCGAAACTCTGCTTCAGAGGATCGACAGGTGGATGGTGCCTGTGCTGGGCTCGCTCGTCACCCAGGAGGCAATCTCCCGGATTCTCGCGGCCAAGTCTGTTTCTGTGGCTCGGAAGGCGAGCTTTCTGGCCTGCGGCATCTACCTGAGCCTGGGTTCGATCCCTGTTGTTCTCGGGCTGGTCGGCCCGAATTTCCTTCCGGAAGTGGCTGACCCGGAGCAGTTCTTGATCAGGCTGGCAGAGCAAAACCTGCCCCGGCTGCTCTTTGTCGTCTTCTCTGGCGCCCTGATTTCAGCTATTATCTCCACGGTCGACAGCATCCTGCTGGCTATCTCGGCGCTCGTTTCACATAACCTGCTCGTCCCCCTGTTCGGTTTTAAGAGCGAGAAGGCGCGGGTCCTGAGCGCCCGGCTGGTTGTGCTTTTTTCTGGATTTGCTGCCTACATGATTGCTGTTCATGCAAGGGGAATATACGAGCTTGTCCTTATGGCCTCCTCGTTCGGGACGGCTGGCATTCTCGTGGTCACTCTCATGGGGCTCTTCAGCCGGGCTGGCGGTGGCGCCGCGGCCGGGAGCGCGCTTATCACAGGACTCATCCTGACGCCGCTTTCGACTTATGCCTTCAAGCTCAGGGCCCCGTTTATGGCGTCAATCTTGGGAGCTCTGGCAGCCTTCGCCCTGGGAGCGGTCATGGTCAGGAGAAGGGAACGAATCCCTGCGCTCGGTATCTCCAGTCGGCCTATCAACAAATTCCGTCAATCGGGTCCCAAAGCACCGCCTTAATTAAGGGTTCAAAGCAGATCATAAAAAGCACAGAGGTTTGATACATCCAGCCTGGTCAGCCTTTTTTTCTTAGTTTCTGGAGGTATTTCTGGTGGTAATCTTCGGCCGGGTAGAACTCCGCGGCCGGGAGGACCTGGGTAGCGATCGCCCGGTCAAATTTTTTCTCCTTGGTCAGCTTTTCGATCATTTCCAGGGCCGACTTTTTCTGCCCTTCGTTGTGGGTGAAGATTGCCGACCTGTACTGTGTTCCGACATCCGGTCCCTGCCTGTTGACCTGGGTCGGGTCGTGGAGCTCGAAGAAACGCTCTAAAAGTTCCTGGTAGGAGACGACAGCCGGGTCAAAGACGATCTCGACGGCTTCGGCATGGCCGGTTGTGTCCGAACAGACGAGCTTGTAGGTAGGATTGGGGACGGTGCCGCCCGTGTAGCCGACCCTGGTTGAGAGGACCCCCGGGATATTGAGGAACTTGTCCTCGACTCCCCAGAAGCAGCCGGCGGCGAAGGTGGCTGTCTCCATTGCCTTAGAGGTCTGTTTTTCTTGAGATGTCTTCTCCTGTGCCTCTTTTTTTTCTGTGGCATCAGCCGGTTTGAAATCCAGGGCAATCGAGTTGATGCAATAGTGTTTGCCCGTCGGGGGCGGGCCGTCGTCAAAAACATGGCCGAGATGAGAGCCGCAAGCAGCGCATCTTGTTTCGACTCGTTTTGAGAGGAGGGAATAGTCGTTGCGGTACTCGAGATGGTTTTCATCAAGGGGAGCCGAAAAACTCGGCCAGCCAGTGCCATGGTCGTACTTCGAATCTGAGCTGAAAAGGGGAGTGCCGCAAGCTGCGCATAGATAGACCCCACGTTTATAATGGTCGTTGTATTTTCCCGTGAAAGCTCTCTCCGTCCCGGACCGGCGAAGCACTCGGTATTCCTCCGGCGTCAGAACCTTCTTCCATTCCTCGTCAGTCTTGATGATTTTTTTCACAGTCGCAGCCTCCTGGCAAAGACTCGCAGCCTGGTTAGCGCTGCTTTCGAGCCCCCGAGCGGGCCTGGAGTCACAACGCTGGGGGAGGAATAAGAAGAACGAAGATAAGAGGATAAAAATAAAGACGACACTTTCTAAGCCGACGTTTCTTTGCCTTCTATTCAATTCCTATTATTCCTATATAATATCTATTTATAGTATACATTA
>CAZKBY010000227.1:0-4103 GCA_964550915.1 uncultured Eubacteriales bacterium
GGACATGGACTTCGCCGCGGCGGAGGTTAAAGGAGACGTCATCGAGCACGCGGACGCCGGAAAATGACTTGCCGAGGTGCTGCATCCTCAAGATAATATCGGAGCCCAGCAACCTGGCTTCCTTTCTATCAGAGGGCCCTTTAGGTGTCAAGCAACGCTTGCCCCTCGGGACGGTCCCCAGGAAGACCGTCTCCTTTTTCCTTGACAAGGTTTTTTAAGATACAGTAAATATAAGTCTTTCGGAAAAGGAAAAACCGATGTTTGTCTGGGTTTTCCACCGCATCACAGGGATTCTTCTCATCGTCCTCCTCAGCCTTAAGTTTGTGACCTCTTTTTTCTTGATGACCAAGGAGCAGAAGCCTGACTGGGCGCTCGTGCTCCACACCAACCCGCTAACCGATACGCTCCTCATCATCGCCGTCGTTTTTCACGCTCTCTACGGCCTGCGCACGGTCATCATCGACCTGGGCCTGCGCCGAGAAAAAGCGCTCTTCTGGGTCTTCACGGTTCTCGGCGTCGTTATCACGGGGGCGCTCGTTGTCGTCTACTTCACCAGGAATTACTGAATGATCAGTCACGACATCCTGGTTGTCGGAGGCGGCCTGGCCGGGCTCTCGGCTGCCTTGGCCGCTGGCCCGAAGCTTTCGACGGCCGTCATCTCTAGAGTGCATCCTTTGCGCTCCCATTCCGTGGCCGCGCAGGGCGGGATTAACGCTGCCCTGGGCAACAGCCCTGACGGTCGGGATGACAATTGGGAACGCCATGCCTTTGATACGATCAAGGGGAGCGATTACCTGGCTGACCAGGATGCGGCCGAGCTTCTCTGCCAGAAGGCGGTGCCGGCTATCTATGAGCTCGACCACTTCGGCGTCCCCTTCAGCCGATTTCCCGGCGGGATCATCGCCCAACGTCCCTTTGGCGGGGCGGGCTTTTCGAGGACGTGCTATGCGGCCGACAGGACGGGGCTTGTCATCGTCCATACACTTTATGAGCAATCACTGAAAAAGGAGGTCAAGGTTTACAGCGAAGCGTTGGTTACCAAACTCATTATCCACAACAACAGGTGCACCGGCGTTGTCATTTATGACCTGGCCACAGGGCAGATCCTGCCGATAAAAGCGCGCGCGGTTATCTTTGCCACGGGTGGCTACGGAAGAGTCTATCTAAAGACGACCAACGCCTACATCAACCACGGCAGCGGCATCGGCATCGCCTACCGGGCCGGAGTTCCGCTCAAGGACATGGAGTTTGTTCAGTTTCACCCGACCTCCAGCTATCCTAGAAACATCCTGATGACCGAGGGCGCCAGGGGAGAAGGGGGATATCTTATCAACAACAGGGGAAAGCGGTTCATGGCCGATTACGCGGCCTCGGCCATGGAGCTGGCTCCCCGAGATATCGTCGCCCGGGCCATCCAGACGGAGATCGATAATGGCAACGGATTTGACAACGAATATGTTCTTTTAGACCTCCGGCATCTCGGCGAGAAGAAGATCAACAAGAGGCTGCCCTCGGTGCGGGAAATCTGCATCAAGTTTCTAGGCTTGGACCCGGTCGAAAAACCGATCCCCATCCAGCCGGCCCAGCACTATTCGATGGGAGGAATCGATGTCAACGACCGGTGCGCCACCTCACTGGAGGGGTTTTTCGCTGCCGGCGAGTGCGCCTGCGTCAGCGTCCATGGAGCTAACCGCCTGGGCGGCAACTCGCTGCTCGAAACCGTCGTCTTCGGAAAAATAGCGGGCCAGGAGGCTTCGCGCTATGTTGAGGGGTTGGACGAGGAAGAGCCGGGTGAAAAGACGCTCTTCGATGAGGCTCTGGCCGAGAGGAAAAAGATCGAAGCCTGGCTGAGTCGGACCTCGGGAGTGAAAGCTCATCATCTTCTCAACCGGCTCAAAGTGATCATGAGCCAGAAGGTGGGGCTTTTCCGGAAAAAAAGCGATATCGAAGGAGCGCTCGAGGAAATCCGCCAGATCAGGGAGGATTATGATCGCGCCTGCCTCGCGGGCATTTGTCTCCGCTACAGCCAGGTGCTTGTCAACATGATCGAGTTCGCCTCCATGCTCGACCTCACGGAAGTGATAACGCTCGGGGCTTTGAGGCGGGAGGAGACGCGGGGCTCCCACTACCGCCTTGATTTTCCCAAGCGAAATGACGTCGACTGGCTCAAACACACGCTCGTTACGCTCAAGGACGGACGCCCGGAGGTTTCTTATCGTCCGGTCAGGATTACAAAATACAAGCCCGAAGAAAGAAAATATTGAGATGAGATACACGTTCAGGATTCTCCGCTTCGACCCGGTTGAGGATGAGTGCCCTTATTTCGAAGATTTCCTGTATGAGACGGATGAGAAAAAGTCGCTCCTTGAGGCTTTGATGGACATCCGCAACGACCAGGACCCCACGCTTTCTTTCCGCTACAGTTGCCGGGAAGCTGTCTGCGGGTCGTGCGGCATGGTCATCAACGGCAAGTTCGACCTGGCCTGCCGGACGATGGTGGAATTATTGGGCTCTCCGCTCATCGTCATCGAGCCCTTGCCGAATCTGGAGATACAGAAGGACCTGATCGTGGACATGGAGCCTTTCTGGAAAGCTCTCCGAGAAGTCGAGCCCTATCTTTTTTCGGCAGATGAGAAGCCCGAGAGTGGGCACCGGGTTGAGGACAGGGTAATGGAAAAGATCGACCAGTTCGCCAACTGCATCATGTGCGGCTGCTGCTACAGCGCCTGCCCGGTCGTTAGGCGCGATGAGCGTTATTTGGGGCCTGCCGCCCTGGCCAAGCTCTACCGTTTTGTTCGCGACCCGAGAGACAAACGCGGGTTTTCGCGCTGGTCGAAAGTCAGCACCGAGACCGGCGTTTGGGGATGCGATACCGTTTTCCGCTGCAACGAGGCCTGTCCCAGGTCAGTGAGGCCGGCTGACGGCATCGAAGCGCTCAGAAGGAGAGCTGTCCTGGGGAAGATCAAGAAGCTTTTCAAGAGAGAAAAATGAAGTTCAAGGAATCTCTTTTCAGCCGGCGTCAGTTCCTGAACGGCTTGCTGGGAGGCTGGCTGGGTGCTTTCCTCGCCTCGCTCCTCCAGCCGATTATCAGGGTTGTTTTTCCGCCGGAGAGAGAGCCGGACCAGGTTATTCTTCCATCAGCGGATTACGCCGGCATGCCAGCCAATACCGTAAAGGTTTTTGCCTGGGGGAGTAAGCCCGGCCTTCTAAAAAAGACCGAGAACGATGAGCTCGTTGCTTTTGTGGGCGTCTGCACCCATCTTGACTGCAACGTGACCTATCTTCCAGAGCAAAAGAAATTTTTCTGCGCCTGTCACGAGGGCTGGTACGACGAGAACGGGATTAACATCGGGGGCCCGCCTCCGCGGCCACTGCGCCGGCTTAACGTGACCGTCGAAAGAGAAAGCATCATCATCAAGAAAGAAGGGACGGCGTGAAGCTTATAGGGAATTTGAAAAGAATCGGCGCTGGATTTGCGGGCTGGCTGGACGAGCGTCTTGGGCTCGAAGCAGCCAGGGATTTCTTGAAGCATAAGACTGTACCTCAAAACAGGCACACAATCTGGTCTTACACGGGAAGCATCATCCTCCTTTTTTTCTCGATCCAGGTCGTGACAGGCATCACCCTGGCTTTTTACTACCGGCCGACTCTCGAGGAGGCGAACAAGAGCGTGGCCAGGATCATGACCGAAGTGCCGTTAGGCTGGATTATCCGGTCGGTCCACTTCTGGTCGGCCACCTTTATGATAGCTGCCGTTTTCGTCCATCTCCTCAGCATCTGGATCATCAAGTCTTACCGCCAGCCGCGGGAGCTGACCTGGATGAGCGGCGTCTTTCTGCTCGTTTTTACCCTGGCCTTCGGGTTCACGGGCTATCTTCTTCCCTGGGACGACCTGTCCCTGGCGGCCACCAAGGTGGGAACGGATATCCCGCGTTCGATTCCTCTCGTCGGCTCCTGGGTGACGAAATTTTTGCGCGGCGGGGAGGATGTCTCAGGCGACACTCTGACACGGTTTTTTAGCTTCCATGTGACGATTCTTCCGCTCCTCGTCCTGGCCCTTGTTGCTATCCATGTCTATCTCATCCAGAAGCTGGGGATGAGCC
>CAZKBY010000228.1:0-4098 GCA_964550915.1 uncultured Eubacteriales bacterium
GCCGCCCGGTTCGGCATCCAGGCGGTTCCGACATTCGTCGTCATGGTCAAAGGAACGGAGCGGGGGAGGACGGCGGGAGCCATGTCCGAGGCGGACCTTTCCCTCTGGGTCGCCAGCCGGACATAAGGACGGGATAGGAATTGAGGAGGGGAAATGCCGAAGAGGGGACTCGAACCCCTACTCCCGTATACCAGGAACTAGCCCCTCAAGCTAGCGTGTCTGCCAATTCCACCACTTCGGCATTCACTCGGGAGGTTTTCCCGGTATATTAGTTGAGGTCTTTCTTGGGAGGCGTCGTGCCTTTGGGCGCCTCGGTCTTCTGCTCTTTTGTCTGCACTTCTTGGGCAGGGGACGCTTTCTCTTTTTGGGCCGGGGCTGCCGGCGCCTTGGTGTCTTTCTTTGCCGGCATCGTAGCAGACGAAGCCTCTTTTTTCGCCGGCTGCTCGCCGCTGACGACAGATTTAGTGCCTTTGGCCGAAAGCATCCACAGCCCCAGCGAGGTTACCATAAAAAGAACCGCACTAATTGTCGTGACTTTAGACAACAAAGTCGCCGTTCCTCTCGGGCCAAAAGCCGTCTGGCTGCCGACTCCGCCAAAAGCGCCAGCCAGGTCGGCGGCCTTGCCTGATTGAAGAAGGACGGCGATGATCAGGATGAAGCAAATGATAATGTGAACAAAAGTTATGATCGCGCTCACTTTTTTTCCTTAAACGCCTTGATCGCTTCTTTCACGATCTGGATAAACGACTCTGCTTCGAGCGAAGCGCCTCCCACGAGGAAGCCGTCGATATTCTTTTCGCTCAGAAGAGCATAAGAATTCGCCGGCTTGACCGAGCCGCCGTATAGAATTATAGCACAGGAGGCAGGGTTTTTTCCATATCTCGAAGCCAACTCTTCCCTGATAAAGGCCTGGGCCTCCTCGGCTTGATCTGGAGTAGCTGTCTTTCCGGTCCCGATCGCCCAGATCGGCTCATAGGCGATAATGATGTGCTGGAACTCGTCGCTGGAAAAACCATTGAGCCCATCCTTGAGCTGACGGCCGACTTTGGCCATCGTCTCACCCTTCTCTCTTTCTTCTAAGGATTCACCCACGCAGACAACAGGGAAGAGGTTGTGATGGAGAGCCGCTCGAACTTTCTTGTTGACGCTGCTATCAGTCTCCCCGAAATACTGTCTTCGTTCCGAGTGGCCGATGATGACATACTGGCAGCCGGCATTCTTGAGCATAGGGGCGGAAACCTCTCCGGTAAAAGCCCCTTTTTCTTCCCAGTAGAGGTTCTGGCCAGCGAGCTGGACCGGGCTTCCTTCGAGGACTTTCATCACCTCGCTCAAAGCTGTGAAGGGAGGGGCGATGACGATCTCTGCTTCGGGCAGCCCGAGGCTCAACCTGACGATTCTTGAGGCCAGCTCTCGGGCTTCGGGAATGGTCAGGTGCATTTTCCAGTTGCCCGCGACAAAAGGGAGTCTGTTCTTCATGTTCATCCCCTTTCGAGTCAGCCCAGGGCTTCGATGCCGGGCAGCGTCCCTATGGCCAGGTACTCGAGCGAAGCTCCGCCGCCGGTCGAGATATGGCTTATTTTGCTGCTTACCCCGGCTTTCTCCAAAGCAGCGATTGAGTCTCCCCCGCCAACGATAGACAGGGCCTTGGACTTGGCTACTGCTTGAGCAACTTTGATCGTTCCCTGGCTGAACTTGTCAATTTCGAAGACGCCGAGAGGGCCGTTCCAGAAGATGGTCTTAGCGGCTGAGATAATCCCGGCGTACTTCTGGACAGTCTGCGGCCCAATGTCCACGGCCATTTTGTCTGCCGGAAAAGGGAAGCCTGAGGCAACTTCAGTAGGTGCCTCTTTGTTTAGGGCCGTCGCCAAAAGATGGTCGAGGGGAAGGACAAAATCAACTTTTTTCTCGGCCGTCCTCTTTAGAATCTCCATGGCTTTCTCCTTCAGCTCTTCCTCAACTAACGATTTCCCCACCTCCAGCCCTTGGGCCTTGAAGAATGTGTAAGCCATGGCCCCGCCGATGAGGATATGGTCGGCTTTGCCGAGCAGGCTCTCGATGACCGGAATCTTATCCGAGACCTTGGCCCCGCCAAGAATAGCGACATAGGGTTTTTCAGGCGTGCGGACAGCCCGGCTGAGATAGTCGATTTCCTTCTCCAGGAGGTATCCGGCTGCTTTCTCCCGGACGCACTGAGCGATGGCCACGACCGAAGCGTGAGCCCGGTGGCAGGCGCCGAAGGCATCGTTCACATAAACGTCGATTCCCCGGGCGAGTTTCTGCGCAAAAGAAGCGTCGTTAGCGGTCTCCTCGGCTTGGAAGCGGACATTCTCGAGGAGGAGCGCTTGCCCGGGTTTGAGGTCGCTCTTCAGCATCTCCACCTCATTGCCGACGACACCAGGGGCCAGCTTAACATCCCGGTCGATGAGCTGACTCAGTCGTTCGGCGACCGGCTTCAGGCTGAACTTCGGATTAAACTGACCCTTGGGCCGGCCAAGATGGGAGGCAATGACAAGCTTGGCCGACTGACTGAGAAGATGATTGATCGTGGGCAGGGCGGCCCGGATGCGGGTGTCGTCGCGGATCCCACCCTTGTCATCCAGGGGGACGTTAAAATCCACTCTGAGGAAGACGGTCTTTCCGGCGAACTCAATATCCTCGAGGCGTTTCATTGTCTCTCACCTGAAGATGTACTTGATCAGGTCGCGCAGGCGGCAGGAGTAACCCCATTCGTTGTCGTACCAGGCCAAAACTTTAACCAGGTTCTCACTGACGATCTTTGTATACTCTCCGTCAACGATGGCCGAATGAGGGTTGGCCATAAAGTCGACCGAGACGAGCGGTTCTTCCGTGAAATCGAGGATGCCTTTCAACTTGCCGGCGGCGGCTTGCTTGAAGGCTTCATTAACCTCTTTGTCGGTCGTTTTCTTTTTGAGTAGCGCGACCAGGTCAACAACCGAGATGTTAGGTGTGGGCACACGGATGGCAATGCCGTCGATCTTTCCCTTGAGCTCTGGCAGAACGAGGCCAACCGCCTTGGCGGCGCCTGTTGTCGTCGGAATCTGGGAGACGGCCGCTGCCCTGGCCCGGCGGAGGTCTTTATGGGGCTGGTCGAGGATTCGCTGGTCGTTGGTGTAGGCGTGGATCGTGGTCATGAAGGCTTTTTCGATGCCGAATGTCTCGTGAAGGACCTTGGCCACAGGAGCCAGGCAGTTCGTCGTGCAGGAGGCGTTGGACAGAACGTTGTGCTTGGCAGGTTCATAGACATGTTCGTTGACGCCCATGACGATCGTGGCGTCGGGGTCGGTGGCCGGCGCTGAAAAAATGACTTTCTTGACGCTTCCCCGCATATGAAGAAGAGCTTCGTCCTTTTTCTTGAATTTTCCGGTTGATTCGACGACGATCGTAACCCCCAGCTTGTCCCACGGGATTCGCGACGGGTCTTTTTCAGCGAAAACCTTGATCTCCCTGCCCCTGACGATGATGGCATCGCCACTCGCCTTGACATCCTCGCCGAAGCGGCCGAGGACGGAATCGTATTTCAAAAGATGGGCCAGCGTCTTGGCATCCGTGATATCGTTGACAGCCACAAACTCGAGCTCGGGGTCCTTGTAGGCAGCCCGGAAGAGGTTCCTGCCGATTCGCCCGAAGCCGTTAATCCCTATCTTGATGCTCATGAAAAACCTCCTAAGATTTCTTCATTAGGCAAAAAAAAATATCATAAAAAACACTGTTAATCAAATGGTCGGACGGCCGTTAGCATCTCCAGACATGTGATGTCCTTAGGAGATATGAGAAGGGATGTTGTGGTTCGGCTATGGACCGTGACAGGATCCTCCTCTGTCACAGAAGTGGGCATGCTTCCAGCGCGGGCGTTCCAAGGGACGGTCACCTTAGAAGTGTCTGGAGAGAACATAAACCAGTCTGGCTGAGGCGAGGAGAGGCGAGTTCCTGAGATTACCATCGATGCCGAGCAGCAGGACTTCAGAAGTGCTGGCCGCGAGCGCTTCGAACAAATAAGCAGGGCAGGACACTTAGACGAAAAGAAGCGGGTAGCCCGAGATGGGGCGCGTTGAGAAGTTGAATCTCGGCGAAAAAGCC
>CAZKBY010000229.1:0-4080 GCA_964550915.1 uncultured Eubacteriales bacterium
ACGACGCTCCGGCGCGGGACAGCGGGATCGGCAGACGATCCCGTAGCGTCCGGCCTTGTTGCCGGCCTTCCTTCCACTCGTCATACGCTGGCTTCCATCAAACAGGAAGAAGCCCGTTTTGTTAAGCAAACGATCGAGGAGATCAACAAGAGGCAAGAAAATGAGCGGCGCAAGCGAGAACTTATTTTTAAGGCTCTGACAGCCTGGGTGATCTGGCTCGGGCTAAGTTCGCTGGTCTGGCTGTTTATTTATGTCCGTGTCTGGAAGAAGGTCGGTAGAGATTATAGCTTCCTGGATTTGCCGGAGTACTATCGCGAGCTTCCCTCCACGTTGCGTCCTGCTTTGGTCGAAGTCTTGCTCAGGGAAGGAGGATCTATCACGCCTCGCTCATTCACGGCCACGCTTTTTGATCTGGCCCGGCGCGGCTCTGTTGAGCTTGAGGATGAGCAGGTCGAAAGGCGAGGCTTGCTCGGGACAAAAGAAGACATTCAAACTGTTATCATTCTAAAAAAGGATTATGCCCATAACCAGGGGCTCTTGGCTTACGAAAAAGATTTCCTCGAATTCCTTTTTAAGACGGTCGTCCACAGAGAAAACACACCAGGTGCGAGATTCAGCCTGGACGAACTAAAGACGTTTCTTAAGAAAAAACCTCAAGAGTTCCAGGCCTGGTACAGGGGCTGGGCGAAAAAAATTGACGGCGAAGCTAAGAAGCTTCGGTTCATCGAGCCAAAAAGCATCAAAGCTCGCAACGTTTTCTTGGCGGCCACGATTCCGCTGGCTGTGCTAACTTTAAACCCGATCCTCGGCATTCTGGCTGCGTTCTTCATCCCAAAAATCAAGAGAAGAGGCGAAGCCTGGGCTCGGGAGAACGAACTCTGGAAGAGGCTTGATCATTTCCTGGATGACTTCTCTGATTTCGAAGAGCTGCCCGCCGAAGCCTATAAGCTCTGGGAACACTACCTTGTCTTTGGCATCCTCTTCGGAAATGCCAAGAAAATCCTCAAGATGGTGCCCTTCATCCTCAAAGACGAGCGGGCAGCCATTCCAGCGTGGTATCAGGGAATCAGCCGCGCTGATCTCTCTTCGCCAGGCTGGATTGCCGGACTCGTCAATAGCATTGAATTAGCCTCGAGCTCGATCAACTCGGCTGCAACGTCCGCCGCTCACTATTCTTCGGGAAGCGGGGGAGGATTTAGCGGAGGCGGGGGAGGAGGCGGGGGAGGAGGAGGCGGCCGGGCTGGCTAAGTCTTCGGTTTGACAATCCTCCATTCCCGTGCTAAAGATGAGACAGAGGAAGGGAGTTGGATATCCCAGTTTTACAGAAGCTTGTCGAGCTCATCGAGCGCAACGCCGCGGAACTAACAAATAACTGGCTTGCTGACGTCAGAAAAGAATTGAGCCTTTCCAGCTATCATCGCTTCGATAATATCGAGCTCTACAGCCGCGCCTACAGGGTTTATAGCCAGCTCGGCAGATGGATCTCTCGCGAGACGTCCAAAGAGGATATCGCCAGGGATTACATGGCCTTGGGTGCTGAGCGTCGAAAGGAAGGGTTTTCGCTTTCCGAAATCATTCAGGCCCTTATTCTCATCCGGCGAAACCTGTGGAGGAAGGTTCTTGAGGAAGGACTGTTGGACACGACACTTGACCTCTACCAGGCCATCGAACTCAATAACCGGGTGACGCTTTTTTTCGATCGAGCTATTTATTATACAGCGGTTGGATTCGAAGAAAAGGCCTGAATCCATCTCCTAAAGATGCCGGCCTGCCAGAACAAATGACAATTCTGGATGGCTGAGTCGGGGTTGACTTTAAGCGGACAAGAAAATAATATTCCGCAGGAGAACATATTATTTTTGTCTGAAGATCGATTAGGGAAAGGAGGTTGGCATGAAGAAAGGCGGCAGCCGGTTTATCCGGGCCAGCTTGATTCTCGGCTTGATCATTCCAGGATGCTTTTTGAGCTGCCAGAGGACTCCGCGCAGCGAAGAGTACCAGTGGACGACGATCGATGAGAGCTATGTCCCTAAGAATTTCATCGAGGAATTTATCAAGGCCGATTCTGCAGAAAAGAACCTCTTCCCGGTTTATCTCAAAAACTACGGCCAGGACAGGGAAGTCCTGCGCCAGTTCAGGGGCTCGAGCCTGGCCAGGCCAAACGAAGCGGCTCTCAAGATGACGTTCTCGGGCCTTGAGGACTGGATGCTTGTCGACCTGAAGTATGAGAATGAGAAGGGCCAGGAAGTTCTCCGGACAATCTTGTATGTTAAGGTTGAGGGCAAGTGGAAGGTCAGTGATAGCGGCAGATTGCTCAAATAAAGGTGGCCCAATGGAACGAGAAGCTTCTCCATCGGTCCTTAGAAAATGGCTGATCGCCGGACGCCCCTGGTCCCTGCCGGCCTCGACCATGCCGGTCATTTTTGGGACTTCTCTGGCTGTCGTCATCGGAAAAGCCACTTTTCTCCCCGGGGCGTTTCTCATGGCTCTGTTAGGCATGGTCGTCTTACACACAGCGGCCAACATGCTCAGCGATGTGTTTGATTTCAAACGCGGACTCGACCGGGAGGTGACGCCGGTCAGCGGAGCTTTGATTCGGGGATGGCTTTCACCGCGCCAGGTATCACTCGGCGCAACAATCCTTTTTGCGGTCGGCTGCGCGGTTGGATTATACCTTGTTTATCTCACAGGCCCCGTCCTTCTCCTCATCGGTTTGGTTGGCGTCATGATAGGAGTTTTCTACAGCGGCCTCAAAGTCCATGCGCTCGGTGATTTGGCCGTTTTTCTTAATTTCGGCATCTTCGGCGCTCTCGGGGCCTGGGTTGTTCAGACGAGCTCTTTCTCCTGGATTCCTGTCGTTTGGAGTGTTCCGCTCGCCTTGCTCGTTAGTGCCATTCTCCACGCCAACAATTGGCGGGACACAGCTATTGATAGAGAGAAAAAAATAGCCACTGTGGCCTCGCTGCTGGGGGATAGGGCGTCTCTTTCCTATTATGGCTTTTTGATATTTGGACCGTTTCTGATCGACCTTGGGCTGATCCTTGCGCCGCGTTTTGCGCTTGAGGACGCGCTGGCTATGCCCCTGACATTCTGTCTCGTGTTTTTAGCTCTGCCTCGGGCTATCGCACTCTGGGGACGAGCCAGGCGCCGGCAGGCGCCTCGACATCCCCTTGATTTCATCGTCCTGGATGGCGCCACCGCCCAGTATAACCTCAACTTTGGGCTTCTTTCGACGGCAGCGCTGTGGCTGGATTTTGTTCTTAAAGCAACCTGATGGATGTCGTCAAAGCCTTGATCCAGACTTGGATGATATCAATCAAACAACTCGTTTTTCTCTTTTGCCGGGAGCTTTTTGGAAACGGTCGAAGGAAAACGGCGTCAGGTCAAAATCGGTCCGGCTTCGGCTGATGAGGTCGCTCAAGATTCTTCCGACAGTCGGCGCGTGCTGAAAGCCGTGCCCTGAAAAGCCGACGGCGCAGAAGAAACCCTCTAAGGAAGGTGCCAGGCCGATGATCGGGTTTTGATCAGGGGTGATTTCGTACAAACCCGCCCATCCTTTGAGCATCCTGGCCTTCTCCAAGACAGGAACTCTGTGGACAGCAACCTCCACGACTTTCTCCATAAACGCGCGGTCGACGTTCAGGTTGAAGCTTGCCGGCTCATCAAGATCGCTCATTCCCAAGATGAGGTTGGGAAAAGCGCCACGAAGATAAAACAGCACATCCTGGTCGATGATCATCGGGACAGGCTGCGGTAGGAGGTTAAAAGGCTGGGTCATAAAGGCCTGACGACGGCAGGGGTACACCGGCAAATCCAGGCCGGCCATAGCCGCTATTTCTGCTGCCCAGGGCCCGGCCGCATTGACAACGACCGGTGCAGAAAGCGGTCCTCTCGTCGTCTCGACGCCCAGAACTCTGCCTTTAGATAAGCGAATCGCTGTCACTCGAGTGAGCTCTTCGATGCGCACGCCCAGTTTCCTGGCTGCAGCGGCCAAACCAGCGGCTGCAAGATAAGGGTCGGCATAGCCGTCCTCAGGCCCGAACGTCCCGCCGATAATATCACCGCAATTCAGATAAGGCC
>CAZKBY010000230.1:0-4060 GCA_964550915.1 uncultured Eubacteriales bacterium
ATCTACACGACGACGACCGGCGCGATGAAGAATGCCTTTGGCGGCTTGCTCACCCACAAACGCCACCGCACCCATACGTACATCCACGAAACGCTTGTTGACCTCCTGGCCATCCAGAAAGAAATCCATCCGGGAATATTCTGCATCATGGACGGGACAACGGCCGGCAACGGCCCGGGTCCGAGGATCATGAAGCCCGTGACGAAAAACATCCTCCTGGCCAGCGCCGACCAGGTGGCCATCGATGCTGTCGCCGCCCGGCTGATGGGGTTTAACCCGATGGAGATTAAATACATCCGCCTGGCCCATGAGGCAGGTCTCGGCGTTGGCAGGCCCGAGGAGATTGAAGTCGTCGACGACACAGCCAGGTCCGCCGAAAACTGGGGCTTCGAAGTGGGCCGCTCCTTTCATCGCCTGGCCGGCTGGGTGACCTGGTTCGGTCCGACCCGCATCTTCCAGAAGCTCCTCACCCGTCCGCCGCTTCTTCTTTTCCTGGTCTTGTATTCCTATATCTACCATGACCTCATCCACTGGCCCTTTAAAGAACGCCGCATCTACAAGAGATGGCTCCGCGAATCCCCCTGGGGCCGCCTCTTCCAGGAATACGAGCATCTTCCCGGCGCTCATTAGCTCTGGCTTACGGATTCGACGGAAGGCACAGAGAGATCGGGGCGGAGATAAGAAGATGCTCGGGCAGTTTTCGGCTCAAATTCAGAATTGAATTCTGCACCTGGAGGCGCCAGTTATTTCAGGATCAATCCTGCCTTCTTACCTGCCCCACCTTCTTTAGCCAGGAGACAGTTTTTCGGAGCGCCTGGACGTAGCCAGAATAATCATAGTGGCCGATTCCGCTTATGACCTCGAGTCGATTCAGTTGGCACCGTTGAAACCGGCAAAACCGCCGACCTCGTTCTTCTGGAAGATAATCCTCTTGAAGACATCTCCAATACAAAGAAAATTGAGGCAGTTGTTGTGGGAGGAAAATACTATTCGAGGCCCTATCTGGATGAGATGCTGGCGAAGGTGGAAGCTCTGGTCAATCAAGTGCCTATGGCCGAAGCGATGTTCAAAACCATAACGGAAAAGGATATTTCGTCAGCCATCCATCAATATCATGAATTGAAAGCGACTCAACCTGATGCTTACGATTTCCGGGAGCAGCAACGATGGCCTTCTCTTTTTGCCCCCTCTGTTTAGAGATCCTCCCGAAAAGACTAGCCGCAAATTCGTTTTCATCCAGTATTACCTTGTGCAATATTACTTGCATTTGGTAATTCCAAAAAGCTATAATGCAAACGCCATGATCAAAACCCGTCAATTCTGGTTGAAGCTGATCGAGGATTCCTGGAGGAAGAGGTCTGTCCTCTGGCAGTCCTTGAGGCCACGTTCGTTGTTCATGTGATCCGACCCTTCAGCACTCACCGAGCTACCGAGATCGTTTCTGCGCCAAAGGTCTACGGCTTCGATACAGGATTTGTCTGCCATTACAAAGGTTGGGGGACTCTCCGGTCCGAAGACCTCGGATTCCTCTGGGAACATTATGTGTTGAACGAAATTCACGCAAAGCTCCAAAGACGGGATATGCGGACTTGGCGGGACAAGCAGAGGCACGAGGTCGATTTTGTTCTCCAGAAGAACCTTCGAGATATCACCGCCATCGAATGCAAATGGTCAGCCGGTCAATTTGATCCCGCCAACCTCAAGGTTTTTCGTCGCTTGTATCCCCATGGGTCGAACCTGGTTGTGTCTCAGGACGTTGGCGAGCCGTTTCGCCGGGATTATCAAGGGATGAAGGTGGATTTTGTTGGTCTCAATGGCCTGATATCGGCGCTCTGACGGGCAAGTCTCCTCAAGGATATGACTGATGGGCTCAAGCTGCGAAGGGAAAAGAATCCACTTTTAAAGGATAGGAATTTGGTTTTCAGCTGAGTCGGCTGAGCAATCATCTTTGTGGCGATTTCCCATCCAAATCCAACCATCGCAAGAGAGTATAAATCTCGACTCGAAGAGATGTCAAATTGAGTTCTTCCCCAGGAGGAGGTGAATTCTTCCTCGATCGATCCCTTCGAGTTCGCGACGTTTGTTTTTCGCACGTCTTTATTAGCCGGGGTGGCGTATCGATACCTTGACCAGCCCGAGCCTGCCCGGCTTTCTTTTGATTCTGCCCTCGGTTTTCTCGAGAACGAGCTTGAAAAACGGCCGGATGACCCCCGGCTTTATAGCTCGCTGGGAATTGCTTACGCCGGGCTTGGCCGAAAAGAAGAGGCCGTCCGTGAAGGTCAACAAACGGTGAAGCTCTATCCGATTTCCATGGATGTTTTCTGCGGCGCTAACCATCTGGAAGCGCTGGCTCATATCTACGTGATGGTTGGAGAATACGATAAAGCCGTCGATACGCTTGAAGAGCTGCTTACTCTTCCATTCTATTTTTCTTCTGAGACTCTGGGCATCGACCCCCGCTGGGACGAGCTCGGGAACCATCCACGGTTCAACCGCCTGCAGGGAAAATAAAAAGAGGACTAAAAAGGGGACGGTTCTATCTATTTTGCCGCCGGATTGCGTAACTTTTTCTGAACAGATTGTGGAATCTCAGTTTTCGTTCCCCCGCTCAAGTAGGAGGAGGCGCTGGATGTTATCAGTCAGGTCGCGGCTGGGCTGGGAGAGGCCCACGGCAAGGGGATTATCCACCGCGACATTAAGAGCGCCAACATAATGGTCACGCCCAAGGGCCGGGCCAAGGTCATGGATTTCGGTCTGGCCAAGCTTCGGGGCGGGAGCTCGCTGACTAAGAGCCAGACGACTCTGGGCACGGTGGCGTACATGTCTCCGGAGCAGGCACGGGGTGGCGATCTCGACCTGCGGACGGACATCTGGTCGCTTGGTGTGGTGTTTTACGTGATGATGACCGGCGAGCTTCCCTTCCGCGGAGATCACGACCAGACCGTGATCTATTCGATCATTCATTGTGAACCGGAGTCCTTGACCAAAGTCCGCTCGGACACGGCGCCTGAGCTGAGACATATCGTCGGCCAGGCCCTGGCCAAGAAACCGGCCGACCGCTACCAGACGATGGAGGAGTTCCGGGAAGATGTCGCCGCCGTCGCTGAAGGATTCAGGCCGGTCAAGGCCAGGCGAAGGATTAGGAGAAAAATATTCGGATTGAATGTGGCTTATCTTCTTCCCGCCGCCGCCCTGGCGGTCATCCTCATCCTCCTGGGTCTCAACGTCGGAGGCGTTCGGGATCGGTTCTTCGGGGGGAAGGGCCGTGCCGAGCTGGCCATCAGGCTGGCCGTTCTTCCGTTCGCCAACCTGACGGGCGACCCGGAGCAGGAGTACCTCAACGACGGCCTGACGCAGGAGATGATCGCCCAGCTCGGCCGGCTCCATCCGCAGATCCTGAGCGTCATCGCCCGCACATCGGTCATGCGCTACAAGAAGACCGACACGCCCATCGACCAGATCGGCCGGGAGCTCGGGGTGGACTACATTCTCGAGGGAAGCGCCCGGCGGGAGTCCGGCCGGGTCCGGATCTCGGCCGAGCTCATCAAGGTCGGGGACCAGAGCCAGCTCTGGGCGGACGTCTATGAGCGTGAGATGTCCGGCATCCTCGCCCTGCAGAACGACGTGGCGGAGAAAGTGGCCATGGCTCTAGCCCTCAAGCTGCTGACGGCCGATATCGACATTTTTATCAAACCGGATGCCGAGAATCTGGAGCGGGTAAAAAGCCTTTCGGAGAAAAAATAATGGCCGTTCAAAAATTTCGAACGTTTGCCGATGCGGAAACTGCACTCTGGGAGTTCCGTCCGGATGAAACCTACTACCGGCGCGTCGCCGCCCTCTGGACTGCCGCGCGGCGCCTGTGCCCTCCGCCGCCCGTACGGCGGGGAATAACGCGCTTGCGCACCCGCGAAGAGGCGTATGACCAGGTGGCGTCCGAGCCGCGTTGACGCCCAGATCATTTTGGGGATTGTCCGGATCCGGCAAGCCAGGTTTTGAGGTTGGCGAAATGGGCGATACAGGATTTGAACCTGTGACTTCTACCGTGTGAAGGTAGCACTCT
>CAZKBY010000231.1:0-4040 GCA_964550915.1 uncultured Eubacteriales bacterium
GCTCTCGGCTTCTCCAATGTCCCTTATCTCAAGGAAGTGACCTGGGACGGCAACTACGACGACATCTGGCTGATCGACATGGCCAGCGGCCAGAAAAAAAAGATTATCACCCGCCTGAGGTCGAGAGCATCGCTTTCGCCTCAAGGCCGGTATGTTCTCTATTTCGATAAGCGAAACTGGCACCTCTACGACTCGGCCTCGGGAACCAGCCGCAATCTAACAGCCGCGCTTCCGGTTGCTTTCTTCGATGAAGAGAACGATGTCCCGGAAGAACCGCGTCCTTACGGCCAGACGGGTTGGCTTGAAGACGAAAGCGCCGTGCTTCTCTATGACCGGTATGACATCTGGAAAATTTCAACGCAGAGAGAAGAGGCTATTAACCTCACAGGTCAAGTTGGCCGAAAAACGGAGCTGACGTTTCGTGTTCTCCGACTCGACCCTGAGGAAAAATTCTTCAAGAAAGGCCAGGACCTCCTCCTTTCCGCTTACCACAATCGGCTTAAGTATACAGGGCTTTATGGGGCTAATATCTCCGCAACGGGAGCAAAGCGCCTCATCGAAGAGAACAAACGATACAGCTTTCTGGCCAAGGCAAAGAAAGCCGATGTCCTCATTTTCACCCGCGAAAGCTACGAGGAATTCCCCGATATCTGGACGAGCGGGCTTGACCTTGCAGGACTCCGCCGGCTCACCCACATGAATCCCCAGATCAAAGATTTCGCCTGGGGAAGCGCCGAGTTGGTCGAATGGCTGAGCCTCGACGGCTTGCAGCTCCAAGGCGTTTTGATCAAACCGGGAAATTACGAGTCCGGCAAGCGCTATCCTGTGCTCGTTTACTTCTATGAAAAATTTTCCCAGCGGCTCCACGACTTTAACGAGGTCGTCGTCAACCACCGGCCCTGTTTTCCGTTTTATGCGAGCAACGGCTATGCCATTTTCCTTCCTGACATCGTCTACGAGACCGGGCGGCCCGGACTCTCGGCCACGAAATGCTTGGTGCCGGGAGTCCAGAAAATCATCGACATGGGAATTGCTGACCCCAAGGCGATTGCCCTGCACGGCCATTCCTGGAGCGGCTACCAGACAGCCTTCATCGTCACCCAGACGAACATTTTCCGGGCGGCCATCGCGGGAGCTGCCGTGGCCAACATGACCAGCGCTTATAGCGGCATCCGCTTGGAATCGGGGTTGGCCAGGCAATGGCAGTACGAAAAAGCTCAAAGCCGGATCGGCGGAAGCCTCTGGGAGATGCCTGGCCGCTATATCGAGAATTCGCCCGTTTTCTTTGCTGACTGCATCGATACGCCGCTCCTGCTCATGTTCGGGGATGAAGACGGCGCCGTCCCGTGGCAGCAGGGAATCGAGCTTTACCTGGCCATGAGGCGGCTGGGCAAGGACTGCATTTTGCTTCAGTACCGGGGAGAGGGGCATCATCCTCAGAAATACGCAAACAAGTTGGACTATGCGATCAAAATGAAAGAATATCTGGACCATTATCTCAAGGGCCGTCCCGCCCCTGACTGGATCGCCAAGGGCATCGCTTATCAGGGAAAATAGAGGCGTCGTCGCGACGGGTTCCATCGGGCTATCAGGAGGAATCGTTGGAGCATATGATAGAGGGGGAAACTCAGGAGCGGTGATAAATGATAAGAATTAGCGCTCAAGCCTACGCCAGAGCCGGACTGTTAGGGAATCCCTCGGACGGCTATTATGGCAAAGCGATTGCCGTCATCATCAAGGACTTTTCGGCTCGCGTCTGGGTGAGCGAATCCCATGATATGAGGATCTGCACGTCTGAGGATGAACTTGAGATCTATCCAGACGGCGACGAGCTCGTCGAGAAAATTAATCTCTACGGCTACCATGGCGGCAGACCTCTCATCAAGGCAGCTATCAAGGTCTTTCTTGACTACTGCCGGAGCCGGAATATTTTTGTCAAGGACAGGAATTTTGTCATCTGGTATGAATCCTCGATCCCGCGCCAGGTCGGCCTGGGAGGCTCGAGCGCCATCATCGTTGCCGCCCTGCGCGCGTTGATGAAGTTCTACGGGGTGGATATCCCGATCGAGCTCCAGCCCACACTGGCGCTTCGAGCTGAAGTCGATGAGTTGGGCATCAATGCCGGGTTCATGGACAGAGTCGTCCAGGTTTACGGGGGCTGCGTTTATTTGGACCTCGACCGCGACCTGATCGCGAAAAGAGGCTATGGCGTCTACTCGAGCCTTGACCCGAAGCTTCTCCCGCCGCTTTACCTTGCTTACAAGCCAGATTTGAGCAAAGTGTCCGGACGCGCCCTCAGCGATATCCGGCTAGCGTACGAAAAAAAAGAGCCCGCCACGGTTGCCGCACTTAACCGGCTGGCCGAGATCGCCGCCGAAGGCAGGGAAGGATATTTGCGCCGGGATTTCACAAAATGGATGTCGCTGATGAACGAAAACTTCGACCTGCGGGCGCGGATTATGAGAATCAGCAAGGGCGACATGGATATGATCAAGACGGCCCGGCGCTGCGGCGCCTCGGCCAAGTTCGCCGGCTCGGGAGGCTCGATCATCGGCATTTATGAGGGCGAGGATATGTACGAGCGCCTTGTCCGGGGGCTCGGCCGTCTGGGTGCCATCACGCTCAAGCCAATAATCTCTTAAGAAAACCAGCGACAGTTTACCTATTCCCCTATTTTGTCTCTGTTTAGAAGCACCAAGGAAGCACAGAAAAGTGATGTTTAATGACTTTAAAACAAGTTTTCAATTCGGGCGCCGGAGCTGAGGGCAGAGTTCTTGAGTTTAGAGTGACCCCATGAAAAAAATACGTTAAACATATAAGCTGTCCCCATTCTTATGAACGAAACCGCCTCGGCGTTAGGAAAAAAGGCGAGCGCGCTGTATAATACACTGTTCATAGAGAATTAAGAGGAATAATAGGAAATAGAGAATAGGAAGATGAGCCAGGACATCGCAAAGTTGCGCAACATCGGCATCAGCGCCCACATCGACTCGGGGAAGACGACTCTGACGGAGCGCATCCTTTTTTACTGCAAAAAAATCCACCGCATGCATGAGGTTAAGGGCAAGGACGGCGTCGGCGCGACCATGGACTCGATGGAGTTGGAGAAAGAACGCGGGATCACGATCTCCTCGGCCGCCACCAACGTTTCCTGGCTCGATCACACGATCAATATCATTGACACTCCCGGCCACGTTGATTTCACCATCGAGGTCGAGCGGGCTCTCCGCGTCTTAGACGGTGCTGTGCTCGTTCTCTGCTCGGTCGGCGGAGTCCAGTCCCAGACCCTTACCGTTGACCGCCAGCTCAAACGCTACCAGGTCCCCTGCCTGGCTTTTATCAATAAGCTTGACCGGTCCGGTGCCGACCCTTACAAAGTGACAGTCCAGCTCAAGGAAAAGTTAGGCCGGAACGCCGTCGTTATGCAAGTTCCGATAGGGCTTGAAGATAGGTTTGAAGGTCTCATCGACCTCGTCTCGATGAGAGGCGTTTATTTTGATGGCTCCCAGGGGGAGGTCGTAAGGCGGGAGGAGATTCCGCAAGAATTGAAGGCTGAAGCACAGAAATGGCGGGAGGCGATGCTCAATCAGGCGTCCCTCTTTTCGGATGAATTGACAGAAGCGATTCTCGCTGGCCGCGAGCCGGAAGACCTCATCATCAAAGCCGTCAGGGAAGGAACTATCACGCGGGAGCTGACGCCAGTCTTCATGGGTTCTGCCTATAAGAACAAAGGCATTCAGCTCCTTTTAGACGCCGTTGTCCACTACCTTCCCAATCCGGCCGAGGTCGAGAACTTCGGCCTCAACCTTGACGATGGGAAAGAAGTCAAACTTAAGCCTGCTCCGGAGGCCGACCCGGTGGCGCTTGCTTTCAAGCTAGAGGACGGCCCCTACGGGCAGCTCACTTATATCCGGGTCTATCAGGGAAAAATCGCCACAGGAAGCGAACTTACCAACTCCCGTTCCGGTCAGGATTTTCGCGTCGGCCGCCTGGTCAGGATGCACGCTGATAGCATGGAGGAAATCGAAGAGGCGCTGGCA
>CAZKBY010000232.1:0-4032 GCA_964550915.1 uncultured Eubacteriales bacterium
CCCTTAAGGAACGGAGGGACCTTGTCGTCGATGGTGGCCGCGGCCACGACCCGGGTCCTGCCGATTTCCATGAAGGCTGAGCCGTCAGAATAGTCGAGGTAGTCCAGTTGAATCTTGACCGGCCTGAGTTCATTGCCACCGCGTTTTTCCCTCATCGTTTGCCTCGCGCTTCCTCAGGATTCGCCTTCGGGCCTTGTCTTCCAGCGATTATGGAACCAGAACCAAAAGTCTGGATAGGCACGAATTTCAGTCTCAATAATCTTAGTCGAACGCTGGGTGATTTTCAACACGTCCTCGTCCCGATTTCCGGAGAGTTTGATGTCAAGGGGCGGAGCGATTTTGACGAGATAAGAATGGAGATGCGTTGGATAGCAGAATACAGGGATGACCGGGGCATGAGCGCGTAAATGGAATGACGCCAGGCTGGGCGTTGTGGCGGCGGGGAGACCGAAGAAGTCTACGAAGACAGCCTCGCTCCGGAGGACATTCTGGTCGATGAGGATGGCCACCATCTCGTTCCGGCGGAGCGCCTGGAGGATGGGCTTGGCAGCCTGTTGCTTGTAGATGATTCTGGCGCCCAGGCTGGTCCGGAAACGGACGAGCTCCCACTCGGCCGGCCGGCTATCGAGAGGCCGGGCTACGACATGAAGTCTTCCGAGACGCGAGAGGGCCAGGCTGGCGACTTCCCAGTTGCCGAAGTGAGCCGAAAAAAGGAGAACACCCTTTCCCTGCTGGAGAGCGCGGTGGATGTTCTCCTCGCCCTCGACTCTGAGAAGATTCCAGCGTTTCGACTCGCTGAGGCAAGCCCATTTGAGGTTGTCAGCGAGCATCCGGCCGAAGTGAAGAAAAGACTTCCTGGCGATCAGGCGGCGGCCCCAAGGGGAAAGCTTGCTTCCCAAAGCTTTTTCCAGGTTGGCCAGAGCGAGGCGGCGGTGGCGGCCGTCAAGATAAAAAAGAAGACGCCCCGCTCCTTCGCCGAGGAGGAGTGAGAGGCGGCGGGGCAGAAGGAAAAACAGCCAGCGCAGGGCCCGGAGAAGCACAATGTTTATTATATCTATAGAAACTATATGATTCATAGGAATTTTGGCCGGAGAAGTTCCTCGAGGAAAGCATCCAGCCTGGCCTGGAATTCAGGTTCGAGCCGGAGGCCGATCTTTAAGCAATAGACGGGCCAATCGCCGAAGTGGTGGTGGCGGCCAAGGATCTTGACCGCGTCTTTTTCGGTCGTCACTGCCGCCTCGGCGCCGCTTGCCTTAAGCCGGCGGACGATTTTGTCCAGGGAAGAATCCGGGTAGGCGTGGTGGTCGGAAAAGGCAAGTCGAGAGACGATCCGCGCCCCGGCCCGTTCTAGCTGAGAAAAAAACCTTTCCGGCCGGGCGATGCCACAGAAGGCAAGCCACCGTTTTTTGGCCGCGTCCTCGCTGCTTAAGGATTCGTCTTTCCAGAGATGAAAAAAGCCTTTGTAGATAACAGCGTAAGTCATGACATCTTTGCGGGTGGGGCGATGAATCCTGGCAGGCACTGAACGCCTGTCATCCCCTTCTTTTATCAAAATGAGGTCGGCTCTCTTGAGGGAAGAGCGGGGCTCGCGAAGGGCTATCTTCTCTAATGGGGAATAAACAACAATGTCGAGGTCACGGAAGAGGCGGCGGTGCTGGAAACCGTCGTCCAGCACGGCGATGTCAAACCCCTGATCCTTGGCCCGGCGGCAGGAGGCCAGGCGGTCTTTCCCAACGAAAACGCCGGCCCGCGGAATCGCGCGGGCTATCATAAGCGGCTCGTCGCCAGATTGTTCCCAGGAGGCTAATATACTTGATCCGTCGGAGACCAGGCCGCCCTCCCTCTCCCACTGGCCTTTATAGCCGCGAGAGACGAGCGCCGGCCGGAATCCTTTTTTGAGGAGCTGGCCTAGAATCTCCATGGCCAGCGGCGTTTTCTCTGTTCCCCCGAGGAAGATGCTCCCCACGCTGATCACCGGAAGGGCCGCTCGTTTGGGCCTAAGAATGCGGAAATCGTAGAGTGCGTTCTTGATTCTGGAGATAAAACGGGAGAAAAGAGAGAAGACCAAGACCGCGATCTTCATTCCCTTCGGACTATACATTATTCCCCTTGTGTCTTGCAAGTCGATTTAGGCTGTGATAAAAGTAGTCCTCAGTTTTTCAGGTTGCCAGAAATGGTGATAATCGAAAGAGGGGAATAATTAAAGGAGGTCGACTATGAAAAAAGGCTCACTTTCCCGCGGTCTGATCTTTCTCGCCGCGGCCTTCTCGCTTGCCCTTTTGGCCGGAGCTGCCAAAGAAGTCAAGCAGCAGCCCGGCCTGGTCATCCCGGAATCCCTGCTCGACGGCCTCAAGTGGAGATGCATCGGCCCGGCCAACATGGGCGGCCGGATCGATGATTTTGCCGTCGTCGAAAGCAACCCGCGCATCATCTATGTCGCTACAGCGTCCGGCGGCCTGTGGAAAACGGCCAACAACGGTGTGACCTGGGAGCCCATTTTTGACGACCAGTCTACAAGCACGATCGGCGATGTCGCCGTCTCGCCCTCGCATCCGGACATCATCTGGGTCGGGACGGGAGAGGCGAACAACCGGCAGAGTTCTTCATGGGGAGACGGAGTCTATAAATCCGAGGACGGCGGCCGCACCTGGAAGAACATGGGCCTTGGGAACAGCCATCATATCGGCCGCATCGTCATCCATCCGACCAATCCCGATATCGTCTACGTGGCCGTTCTCGGGCACCTTTGGGGTCCTAACAAAGAACGAGGGCTTTACCGGACAACCGACGGCGGGAAAACCTGGGTTAACAGCAAGTTCATCGACGAGATGACAGGGTTTGTCGATGTTGCCATCGACGCCGAAAATCCTTCGACGCTTTACGCCGCTGCCTACCAGCGCCAGCGGACGGCTTACGGCTTCAACGGGGGAGGTCCTGGAAGCGGCCTCTACAAGACGACCGACGGAGGAGAAACCTGGATCAAACTGACGAGCGGGCTCCCGGAGGGTCCGACCGGCCGCATCGGCCTCGACATCTACCGCCGTGACCCCCGGATCGTTTATGCCATTATCGAAAACAAGAACGGCGGCGTTTTCCGGTCCGAGGACAAGGGCTTGACCTGGGTGAAGATGTCTTCGACCAATCCCAGGCCGATGTATTATAGCCAGATCCGCATCGACCCGAATAATGACCAGCGGATCTGGGTCCTGGGAGCGGCCATGTACTTTTCCGAGGATGGCGGAAAGACTTTCAGCACTGATTACGTCCGGCAGATTCACGGCGACCATCACGCCATGTGGATAAACCCGGTCGATTCCGGCCATATGATCGTCGGGTCAGACGGGGGAATCCATTTTTCCTACGACCGAGGCCAGACATGGGACTTCGTCAACACGATCCCCCTCGGCCAGTTCTATGAGGTCGGGTTTGACATGCGTAGGCCGTATTATGTCTATGGTGGGCTTCAGGACAACGGGACCTGGGGAGGCCCCAGCGCCACCTGGACGAGGATCGGAATCACCAACGACGAGTGGATTCGCATCGGAGGCGGCGACGGCTTTTACACCCAGGTCGACCCGAAAGATCACAACACCATTTACGCGGAATCCCAGGATGGGAATGTTTTCCGGTTTGACCTCCGCTCCGGAGAAAGCAAGTCCATCCGGCCTCAGCCAGAACAGGAAGGCGAGCGGTATCGCTTCAACTGGAACAGTCCGATCCTCGTCTCCCCGCATAACCCTAAAAAGGTCTTTTATGGCGGCAACAGGCTTTTTATATCGCGGGACAGAGGCGATACCTGGGAAGCGACGATCGACCTGACGACCCAGACCGACCGGGACAAATTGCCGATCATGGGCGTCGTGCCTGATGCCAATACGCTTTCGCGCCACGACGGCGTGAGCTCCTACGGGACGATCACGACGATCTCCGAGTCGCCGATCAGGGAAGGCGTCGTGTATGTCGGCACGGACGACGGGCTGGTCCAGGTTTAGCAAGATGACGGGAAAACCTGGAAGGACGTGACGCCTCAGC
>CAZKBY010000233.1:0-3953 GCA_964550915.1 uncultured Eubacteriales bacterium
CCCGGATAGTCTTTGACCTTGACCAGCCCCAGCAGTACGACCTCAACGTCCCGGGCGGGGAAATCGTCATCGCTTTCTTCAAGGAGAAGGCCTCTCTTCCCGTGGTCGCGACCAAAACGGCGTCAGAAAAGCCTTCTCTCCCCTCCCCTGAGGTCGTGACTGCTCCTCCGCAGACAAGTCAGCCGCTTCCTCAGGCCGAAAAGGCGGTGGCCGTTTCGAGCGGCCCGAAAAATGGGATCAACAACAAGCCCGCCCAGGAAACAGAACTTGCCCAGGAACAGGTTCAAGAAGAAAAATATAAACCCAGGACAATCGCCGAAGCCGAAGTCAAGTACACAGGAGAAATCATCACCCTTAGATTCAAGGATGCCGACTTAAGGGATGTCATCCTATATTTAGGGGACTTCGCCAAGCTGAACGTTGTTTTTGACCCGGAGGTCAGGGGCGTTGTCACCTGCAACCTGGAAGACGTCCCCTGGGATCAGGCTCTCGACATCCTCCTGAGGAACAATAAACTGGGCAAGGTCTTGGAGGGGAACGTCCTGCGCATCGCGCCCATCAGCGTCCTGACGCGGGAAGACGAAGAGCAGCGCAAGCTCCGCGAAAGCCGGGAGCTGGCCGGCCCCCTCATCGTCAAGACAATCACCCTGTCCTATTCCAAGGCCCGCGACGTCATGTCGCTCCTGAACCAGAAAAAATCGGAGCGCGGCCAGATCACGATCGATGACAGGACGAACACGCTGATCATCTCTGACGTCAAGGAGAGCCTGGACCTCCTGGAAAAGCTCATCTCCGTCCTTGATACCCCTACGCCTCAAGTTTCAATCGAAGCCCGGATCGTCGAAGCAACCTCGACGTTCATCCGCAACCTGGGAATTCAGTGGGGCTTCAAGGGCGTAGCCGATGCCTTTTATGGAAACCAAACGAGCCTTGAGTTCCCCAACAAGGTGCTGGTCGACGGGGCCATGATTCCTCAAGGCATCGTCACCAAAGGCATGGGCGGCCCGCTGGGGGGCTATGCGATCAACCTGCCGGCGCCAGCCTTCACAACGGCGCTCGGATTCTCCTTCGCCAATGTCTTAGATACCTTCAGGCTGGACATGGCTATCTCTGCTCTTGAAACATCCGGACAGGGCCGGATCATTTCCTGCCCGAAAGTCACAACGCAGAACAACCAGGCTGCCGAAATCATCCAGGGCCGACAGATCCCCGTCCAGACGGTCGCCAACTTCACGGTCACGACACGGTATGTCAACGCTGCTTTGGAGCTCAAGGCGACGCCTCAGATCACGGCCGAGGGAACGATCATCATGACTCTCGAAATTCAGAACAACGCAGCCGACTTCGCCAATCTCGTCAACGGCATCCCGCCGATCACAACGCAGAGCGCCAAGACAACGGTCATGGTTCCTGACGGAGGAACGACGGTGATCGGCGGCATTTACAGGACGGAAGACTCCATCACCCGCGAAAGAGTTCCCTTTCTCCATTCCATCCCGATTTTAGGAAACCTCTTCAAGTCTTTTGCCCGAACGAAACAAAATAGGGAGTTGCTCATCTTTATCACTCCTCGAATCATGAAATAAGGGGTGCGACCATGAAAAAAATAAAAAAGGCCCTAAGCATAACGTTTATCCTTCCAGTTCTCCTCATCCTCTCGGCTTGCAATCCCATTGAAGATGACTCCAAGTCAGGCTCCATGCTCATCGTCGAAAGCATCCGCGGACAAGACCAAGAAGGGAACGACGCTGATTACCTTCAGTCCGACGTCCTTAAGAATGACACGGTGTTTGCGGACATCGCCACGGCAACCTTGAGAGCCGAGACGTTGGACCCCGACCCTCTTCTCGGAACGTCCCAGTATAACGACATCATCATCAACCGGTACACGGTTTCCTATTCCAGAGTCGATGGAAAAAACACTCCTGGCGTCGACGTCCCGCTGCCGTTTGAAGGTTCCCTCTCCGCCATAATCAGGGTTGGAAACACGACCTCCTTCTCTTTTGTCGTAGTCCGGGAAGTGGCCAAGCTGGAGCCGCCGCTGGTCAGTCTCGCTAATGGCAGGGCAGAAGGCGTCCTCCAGGTAACGGCCACGATTGAATTCTATGGCCAGGACCTGGCCAGCAGAAAAGTCAAGGCGACCGGCTACCTGACGATCTACTTTGCCAATTACGTTGATGAGAGCGAAACTTAAAAAATGAAGATGTCGATGGAATATAAACGAATAAGGATGACGAACATGAAGACAACAAAGACGACCATCATCATCGTCTCTTTGGCTTTAGGTATTTTGAGCTTCTTTTCCTGTAAAAGAAGCGCCGTGGAAGAACCCTCACCCCTCGGACCATCCTCTTTTGCCATCCTTCTCCGTCTCAATGCCAGCCCGAATGTCCTGTTTGCCGGCTTGACAACCCGCCAGATGACGACGATCACGGCAACCTTGAAAAAATATGACGGAACCGCCATCGCCGGAAAGACCATCTTCTTCGAGACGATAAATGGGGCAGGAACGAGGGTTGATCTCGGCTACTTCGAGGGGAACATGGCCCTTCAGTCCAAAAGCACGAACAGCTCAGGATCGGTCAGCATTAACTATTACGGTCCTCTCTCCGAGGAAATCTCGGCCAACACGACCCTGTATATCAGGGCGACGGTTGCCTGGGAAGGGTCGCAGTTTATCTACGAAACAGCTCCCCTCTATGTCGTCCGGGATGCGGATCAAATCTCCTTCACCTTGCAGGCCATCCCATCGGTCATCTTCGCCGGCGATTCAAACCCCACCTCTGAGATCAGAGCTCAGTTGTTAGTCGGCGGCGCGCCGGTCCAGGATTACCCGGTCTATTTCATTCTGGAGCAAGACATCGGCATTTTCGCGGACGGCCTAAAACAAACCTATGCACAGACCGATGCTCAAGGAATCGCCTCGATAACGTACATCGGGCCGACCTGGGTAGAAATTTCATCGAGCGAGGTAACCGTCACCGTCAAAGCCGTGCTCACCCAGACTGTCTCGGATACTGTCAGTATCAAGATTATCAGGAAACACGACTAAGAAGGGCGGTTGCCGCGGCCTGCCGTTAGGTCGGCAGTCTAATCGAAGAGGCTGATTAATTTCCCAAAACGAATCCCCTCGAGTGCAGACCCCAAAACCCTGTCCAGCCTTCCCTTAGACGTTGCTTTCAGAGTCACCTGAATACGGCCCAGCCCTTTCACGCGGGCAACCGGCGCCAGGGACGGGCCAAAGATTTCAATGTCTTCGCCAGAATCTTTGATCCTGACGGCAAAGTCCCTGGCTTTCTGAGCCAGCCGGCGGATGTTATCACCATGGAAAACGACTTCGGCCAGGCAGGAAAAGGGAGGATAGCCCATGAGACGGCGGAGACGGATCTCTTGAGCATAGAAGGCCGAGTAACAGCCGCGGGCGGCTTCTCGGATGCTGAAATGCTCTGGTATCGAAGTCTGGATTATTGCCTCGGCCGAAGGGTCGGCTGAAAGAAAGGCGAGCGCCTTCGAGATGGACTGGAAAGTTTTCTGACTCGACCTGAAATCGGCCAGGTAGAGAATCATCTCAGGATGAATGATGCCGACCAAAGAAACGGCCGGCAGGTTGACCTGATGAACAAGCAGCTGGGTTCCGATCAGGATGTCAACCTGTCCCTTCGCAAAGGCGACGACAATCTCTTCCCTCACGGTCTTTCGGCCAGCCTCATCCGCGGCTAATATTTCGACTCGACTCAAAGGGAAACTCTTCTTCAGATCTTCAGCCACAGCCTCAATCCCTGGCCCCTTTCTGGCGATGAGCGGGCTTCCGCAGCGGGGACACTTCTGCGGGCTAGGCCTTGAAAAGCGACAGTAATGACAAATAAGTTTTTCTTCTTTTTTGTGGTAGGACAAGGCGAGGTCGCAGCGCTCGCACTTGAAGACAAAGCCGCAGCGGACGCAGACAAGAGAAG
>CAZKBY010000234.1:0-3877 GCA_964550915.1 uncultured Eubacteriales bacterium
CGGCCAGGATGAAGCCGAGGACGGTCAAAAGGAGGAAGTTTTCCCTGAGAATCTTCCTCAAGCTCTGCTTTAAGATCAAAAGAAAAAAGCTGAGGGTCAGACTGGCGAAGACAACCCTTCCCAGGACAATAAGGAAAGGTGCCAAGGCCAGCCACTTGCCAAACAGCCCCGCCAACCCGAAGAGAAGTGTAGCCGAGTGAATTTCCAGGAGGCCCTGCCGCCGCGACACTGATTAACTCCTGCCCGGAGATTATATGCCACCTTCACTATTTGGGCAAACGAAGCATCTCCAAATCCTTGATAGTCCTATTTTGATAACAGGGGTGGGTGGCGCGGTTCGGGGGCCTTCCGCCGACCCGAGCGTTTGATGCCAATAATTCCCATCCTTGATAATAAACAAGATTCTCTGCGAGGGGGCGCCTGGGATGAACCGCGGCAGGACCCGCTCCTTTTGCGAAACTAGAAATGCATTGTAGGGCAAAATATTCTTTGGCAAAGAACGAAAAATGTGCTAATATGAAATTTAAAAAAAAGGAACATCATTTCCGTTCTGAGACATACCATTAAAGGAAATGTCGTATCTCATCTACGCCCGCAAGTACAGACCTCAGACCTTTGAGCAGATGGTCGGACAGAGGTCCGTTGTCCAAACCCTTCAGAATGCAATCAAGCACAACCGAGTCGCTCAAGCCTATATTTTCTCCGGCATGCGTGGCATCGGAAAAACAACTGTGGCCCGAATTCTAGCCAAGGCTTTGAACTGTCAGTATGGCCCAACTCCCACTCCCTGCAACAAGTGTGAGTTCTGTGTTGCCGTTAATGAGGACCGCTCGGTGGATGTGCTAGAGATCGATGGCGCTTCGAGCCGGAAGGTGGAAGATATCGGTCCGATCCGCGACACGGCCAAATACAGGCCTATCCATAGCCGGTATAAAGTCATTATCATCGATGAGGTCCATATGCTCTCAGGTCATGCCTTCAATGCCCTCCTGAAAACTCTCGAAGAGCCACCGCCGCAGACGATCTTCATTTTTGCCACCACCGAGTTCCACAGTGTCCCCCCGACAATTGTCTCGCGCTGTCAGCATTTTGAATTCAAGAAAATATCCCAGAAAGAGATCGTCAACCACCTCCTGGACATCGCGCAAAAAGAAAAAATAACGATCTCTCCCTATGCCTTGAATTTGATCGCCGAAGCGGCTGACGGCAGTCTACGGGATGCCCAGAGCCTGCTAGACCAAGTCGTGGCTTTCTCCGGAGAGATTATTAACGACGATGATCTCAAGGAGATTCTCGGGATCATCAGCAAGGATATTCTGTTTGAATGCTCGAGCCTGATTTTGGAGCAAAGGCCGGCCGAGATTTTTTCGCTGGTCGAGAAAATCATGGAAAAAGAGCACGACCTGCGCTTCTTTTACAGAGAGCTGGTACAACACTTCAGAAATCTTCTTTTGGTTGGCTCGGTCAAAGAGGTAGGCGATCTCCTTCCTTTAAACGCCGAGGAGATCAACCAGCTTAAGACAGAAGCTGACAAGGCATCAGCTGAGGAGATTTTTCGCTATCTCCTAGCGCTGCAGCAGGCTGAGCAAGGCCTGCGCTATTCTTCCCACCCTCAGATCTACCTCGAAACGGTCCTGGTCAAGCTCTGTCATTTCAGGAAAATCGTCCCGCTTCAGGACCTCATTCAGGAGGTGGAAAAAATCGCCAGGGACAGAGAGTCTGAATCGAACGGTACGTCTGGGCCTTCCTCTGAAACAAAAACCGGAGGGACCCAAAAGCAGCGAGTTGAGACAGGGCCGAAGGCCGATTTTGCCCGTCCTGTTTCCAGAATAAAGGCTGAAGAAGAGAAAGACGTTTTCCAGAAGATTTTGGACGAACTCCAGAAAGAAAAGAGTTCCCTGGCCGCCGTTCTTTCCCGTCAGACTCATTTCCAGATAAAGGATGAGACGCTGGACATCAAGTTTCATCCGGAAAAAAGATTTGTCATCGAAAATCCGGTCATTCTGGAGATCCACTTTCCCGCCGGGGAAGATTTCTATCGCCAAGCCGTCCAACGGGAAATAAAGACTGTGGAACGGGTTGCCTCGACCGTTATCGGACAAAAGGTCAGGGTCAGGCTCAATGACGCGATCGACGGGAACGCCAACAAGAGAGATAAAGAGCTGGAGCTGGCCCTAAAAGACCCCACGGTTCAGAGTTTCATGGACATCTTCAAAGCTCAGGTTCTATCCGTGGAAGCGATTAAAAGGGCTAAGGAAAGAGAGTAGATTGAAGCGGCCCTGCGCGTCGAAGAGAGGAGAGAATGATGAAAGATCTAGCCAGCCTCCAGAAGATGCTCAAGTCGGCCAAGGAAATGCAGGACAGGCTGCAGAAAGAACTGGCCGAAATGCGAGTCAGCGGAACAAGCGGCGGCGGTATGGTCAGCGTGACCATGGACGGCCAGAAGAATGTCGTCGCTCTCCACATTGAACCCGAAGTTGTCAACCGGGATGAGGTTGAAATGCTCCAGGACCTTATCCTGGCTGCGCTCACTGACGCTGTGGCCAAAGTCGAAGAGAGCATCGCTCAGAAGTTAGGAAGCTTGGGAGGGGGGTTTAATATCCCGGGACTCTTCTGATGTTCGATTACGTTCAGCCTCTCCATCTGCTCATCGAGCAGCTCAAAAGAATCCCCGGGATAGGCGCCAAGACCGCCCAGCGCATCGCCTTCTACCTCTTGAGCCTGCCCCAGGAAGACGCTGACCGGCTGGCCGAGGCCATTCGTGAGGCCAAGAGAAAGATCTTTTATTGTTCAGTCTGCAACAACATCACCCATGTCGATCCCTGCCAGATCTGCGCCGACTCGAACCGAACTGACGATCTTTTGTGCATCGTCGAAGAGCCCTACAATATCTCGTCGATCGAAAGAACAGGCGTCTTTCATGGCCGCTATCACGTTTTGCTGGGGACGCTGGCTCCCCTCAAGGGTGTTGGCCCGGACGAACTGCGCCTGGAGAGGCTCACCCAAAGAATCGAGAAAGGCCAGTTCAAAGAAATAATCATCGCCACCAACCCTACGGCGGAGGGAGAAGCGACGGCCATTTATCTTTTCCGAATTCTAAAGAATTTTCCAATCAGACTGACCAGGCTGGCTATGGGCTTGCCGGTCGGTTCAGACATTGATTTTGCCGATCAAGTCACCATTAAGAAGGCCCTGGAAGGAAGGACGGAGCTGAAGGAATGATGGGACAACATCATTACACAAGGAGGCTCGATGAAAGAAACACTTGAGATTCGCTGGCACGGACGGGCCGGGCAGGGAGTTGTCACGGCAGCTGTGACGCTGGCCGATGTCCTGGCCCAGGAGAAAGGACAGTATGTCCAGGCATTCCCCGAATTCGGCGCCGAAAAAAGGGGAGCGCCCATTCTGGCCTTTAACCGCATCAGCCAAAAGCCTATTCGCACTCATAGCCAAGTCTATTACCCTGATATCGTCGTCGTCACAGACCCCAGCCTGCTTGGTCTCGTGGACATTGCCGATGGAGCCAAAGAGGATGCCGCCTTTCTCATGAACACGACTTTTGACATCCAACTGATAAAGGAACGCTTGGGGCTGGGGAGCAGAAAAATTTACGCCCTCGATGCATACACCATTGCCCGCGATGAGTTGGGCCGGGCCATCCCCAATGTGCCGATGGTCGCGGCCTTGGTTAAGGTCCTCAACCTGATGGACCTGAGAAAATTCAAAGACAACATCAGGATCTCGCTCAGCAAGAAATTGCGGCCCGAGGTTGTTGAGATGAACCTCAGGACGATCGACAGGGCTTTTAAGGAGGTCAAAGAAGGATGAAAAAAGAGACCTGGAAAGAACTTGCCATCGGGACGATTAACCTTCAAGC
>CAZKBY010000235.1:0-3859 GCA_964550915.1 uncultured Eubacteriales bacterium
TTCTGTAAGCGATACCCTCGGATACAGCACATGGAATGGAGTTAACAACATCATAAAGGTCACGGGCCATGGGCACATTTTTCAATATCTCGTTATCCATGGTCACCGAAATCTTCGATGATTCAACATCGACCGTGGGAGATGTCGCCGTGACCGTAACTTGCTCTTCGATGGCAGCGACCTCCATGACAACGTCGACACTGATTGTCATCCCGAGCCGGACGACGATGTTATCCCTGGTTATCGTTTTAAAGCCAGGGAGCGCAGCCACAAGCTTGTATGTGCCCGGAGGAAGAGCCGCAAAACGGAATAGTCCTGTATCCGTGGTCACGTAAGCCTGGTTTCCCATCAACGAGGGAGAGGATACTGTGACCGTGACTCCAGCAAGAGGATTACCCTCGCTATCAGTTGTCAGGCCTTTAAGAGAGCCTGTGAGCTGCTGGGCAACCGAAAACGTGCAGAATGCTGCAATAACGCAAAAAATGGTAGAAAGTCGAAGACAGAAGTTTTTCACAAGATGCCTCCTTTTTTCTTGACCTATTGCCTTCCCTCAACGAGAGGGAACCCCTTGGACATTTTTTCCTTCTTACCTTTAATTCTCACCTCCCTTTTTAACTGGTTTAAGCCAAAAAAAAGAGGCCGCCCGAGGCTCTTGGTCAGAACCTCGAACAGCCTCTTTTGGTTCAGTCAGCTGCTCTTGGTAATTAAAAAGCAAAATTCATGCCAATTCTACGGTTTATTTCTATCTTATTGTATTTAAATAAATTATGAGAAAAATATGTTGCCATCCGAGGCAATACATTCATTTTTTTGAATGGATGTGTTCAAAAAATTGAATCATTTCAACATATTAAATGTTTCCCATTGGCGAACAGAAAAAAAACAGGAAGGAAGAAGGGCTGCGGTCAAAGAGCCGGATGGCGCTTGACAGAGGGGGGAGGACTGGCTGTATAAAAAGAGAGATGGCACTCAGATAAAGAGAAGAAAAGGGAGGACTATGAGAAAGTCAATGCATCTCGCTCTGGCAGTCATCTTGACCTTGCTTTTTTCAAGCTGCGCTCCCGGGCCCAATACGGTGGAAAAGACTCCAAATCCCGCTGGAAAAATTGCGGGTTTCTGGAAAGGCTTGTGGCACGGCCTGATTTCGCCCATCACGTTCATCGTCTCGCTCTTCACCAAGAATGTCAGGTTCTACGAAGTCCATAACAACGGCGGCTGGTATAATTTCGGGTTTGTCGTCGGGGCTGGGCTTTTCCTGCAGGGCGGCATCCTGGGGTCGCGCAAGGCCCGCCGAAAAGCTCGCGGCCTGTAGAGAATTGCCAGCGCCTTTCCGGGAGAGTTGAGCACCCATTCACCCCGCTCTATCTTTGCCCATATCTCAAGTTCATTGCTTTAAGTAACTCCTGAAAGAATGGAATCAGGCAGGAAACACAAGGGACTGTGGGTCAAGCGATACTGTTTGGTCTGATAACCGGCTTAGCTTTATTGGCTGGCGCTTTAGTCGGGATTTTCTTCGGATTAAGCCAGAAAGCCGTCGCCAGGTTCACGGCCTTTGGCTCCGGAGTGCTTATCTGTGCCCTCACTTTCGGCTTGATGGAAGAGGCATTCAGTCACGGCGGATTTGACGCTGTCATCATCGGATTCCCTATGGGTGGAGTCGTGTTCATCCTGGGTGATTATGTCATCCACCTCCAAGGCGGCAGGAGGCACAGAAGACGGCAAATCATAAAAGTCCAGAAAGGAACAAATGCCAAGGTCATCGCCATGGGTGCCCTGCTCGATGGCATTCCCGAGTCGGTGGCTTTGGGTATCGCTCTGTTCAGTGGTCGGGGACGGGGGCTCCTCATGCTGGCTGCCATTGCCTTGTCTAATTTTCCGGAAAGCATTTCTTCAATAACCGGCCTCAGGAAGGAGAAGTTTTCCCGGAGGCAGATTCTTGTCTTGTGGGGAGTTGTGGGTTTTTTATGCCTTTTGTTTACGGTCTTAAGCTATGTCTTTCTGCGTCATTTAGACCTGAACTCTGTGGGCATCCTGGAAGCGTTTGCCGCGGGGGCGATCCTGGCCATGCTGGTCAACAGCATGATGCCCGAGGCCTACGAAGAAGCCGGCTTTAGCATCGGGCTCCTGACTGTCATCGGGTTCCTCATAGCCTTCATCCTTTCGAGATTCTGAATTAACCTATTTTTCATTCAGCCTTTATAAAATCTTAACACTTCTCCTCTATCCTGAAACCTGGTTTTTCCGCTCAATCTGCTTGCCTTCCCCCGGGAAATGGATGCCCGGGCGAAGGGCCGGCCGGGATCATGTCGGGCGAACCAGGTATAATTAAAACAGGAGAAGAAAAAATCATGACCAAAGGTAGAATGAAAAAAGTGACAGAGTTCTTATGCTTTGCCCTTCTCATGCTGACGGTAGCGGGAGTGGCCTCAGCCCAACAGACTTTCAACACAACGATCTATTTCGACTACACCTATTATCTTTCCAATAACGGGCCGGTCACTTCGGCTGCGAAGAACAATTTCTTCGCCTTCCGCCGGGCCTACTTCACCTATGAGAACAAGATTAGCGACAGCCTCAGGTTCCGTTTCCGCTACGATGCTGACAACACGGCCAACATCACCTCGGTCGATTTCGGCAAGGCCTCCACAAAGAAGGATGACAAGTTCCGTCCGTTCATCAAACATCTTTTCCTGGATTACGCCGGGCTACTTCCTAATTCCAGTTTGAAAATTGGCATGACGCCGACCCTGACCTTCGAATCGGCCGAAGCGCGGTGGGGCTACCGGAGCGTTGCCAAGACTCTTCTGGATGGCTACACCGACATCACGGGCGTCAGCATTGACGCCAGTTCTGCGGACGTGGGCGCCAGCTTGACTGGAAGCCTGGCCAAGCAGCTTCGCTACGGCATCATGTTCTACAACGGCACCGGCTACTCGCACCCCGAGGGCGATAAGTTCAAAAAGTTTGCCGGATTGGTTCACCTGCTCCCCCTGGCCGGCCTATCGGTCGTCGGCTATCTGGATTATGAGAAACAGGACAAGGACAACTCGGCCACGACCTATAAGATTGACGGCTACCTCGAGATGATCAAGAACCTTGTGCTCGGGGCGGAATATTTCGTTTATGTAAACGATAAATATCTGAACGCCGCTAAAGAACAATACGATGTGTCCGGTCTGTCGATCTTCGGCCGCTATGCCCTCAACTCAACGCTTTCCCTATTTGCCAGGGTTGACCGTTATGAACCCAACACCAAGTTCGACGACGATGAGATCAGCCTAGTCATCGCCGGATTTGACTGGGCTCCGGTGCACAAGAGCATGAAGTTCCAGCCGAATATCTGGTATCGGACCTATGCGAACTCGGAAAAGAAAGACGACGTGATCTTCAACTTCACGTTCTTCCTGTCCTTCTAAAAAAGGCAGCAAGAGAAGCGTCGTGAAAGTCCAAACAAACTCAACGAAAGAAATAAGAGAAAGGAGAAACAAAATGAAAAAATTCATCGCCGTCCTCACCTTAAGCCTGGCCGTCCTGGCCACGGTTCTTATGTCCGCCCCGGCCCAGAAGAAAATGATCCAGATCAAAGGGTCGGATACGCTGGTTAACCTCGTCCAGATCCTGGCCGAGGAGTATATGGCCAAAAACCCGGGGACACCGATCGCGGTCCTGGGCGGCGGCTCCGGAACGGGGATTTCCGCTATCATCAACCAGACATGCGATATCGCGAATCATTCGCGAGAATGGAAGCAAAAAGAGATCGACCAGGCCTGGGAAAAAGGCATCAAGCCCCGCTTTTTCGTCATCGCCGTCGATGGCCTGAGCATCATCGTTAACGAGAAGAACACGCTTGATAAATTGG
>CAZKBY010000236.1:0-3858 GCA_964550915.1 uncultured Eubacteriales bacterium
CCCCCGACGGGATTTGAACCCGTGTTGCCGCCTTGAAAGGGCGATGTCCTAGTCCGGACTAGACGACAGGGGCGGGGAGCAAAATGGTGAGCCGTGCTGGACTCGAACCAGCGACACCCGGCTTAAAAGGCCGGTGCTCTCCCTCTGAGCTAACGGCCCCCGCAAAAATGGAGTATTATTTATAAAGGATTAGCGAAAAAGAGTCAATATCAGAGCGAATATCAGCTTATTGGCTCGAATTTGGCGATGACCCATCTCCCCCGCCGAGTGAGGTTGAGCGATTCATCCCTGAGCTCGTACCGGATTAGGTAAAAACGGTAGGTCTTGGCCTGTCCGTCTTTTCCCACGATCTTGACGTCAACTTCCTTGGAGTAAGTCGTTCCGGCTAAGTCCCTGATGTTGGGGACATCGCCAGCGCCGAGCGAGAAAACGGAGATTTCCTGCTCCTTCTGGGCAGCGGCTTTGGCCTCGTTGTAATCTTTCTGAAGCTGCCGATGGAGTTCTCTTTCCTGCTCGAAAAGCGCTGTGGCTTCTTCCACTTTCTTTTTGGCGGCAGCCTTGGCCGCTCCTGTCCGGGCCGCCTTGAGCTCCTCTTCAGCGGCGTACTTGGCGTCCTCAGCATCCATGACCGGGCCGACGTGATCTTCCAGCTTCTTCTTTAGCTCCAGCTCCGTCTTGTTCATATCGGGCAGCCTAGCCGGCTCGACTCTCTCCTCGCTGACGCTTGCGATCTCCCACGTCTGGACGTCAATGGATTGCGGTTCCACGGCCATTGTGGACATAGTCATCGTATCCTTCAGAGAGATGGCGTGGAAATACCTCTCCAAAAGACCTTTCTCGGGATGCGACTTGCAGCTCTGGAAGGCGAGCATGACAAAAAGAAAAGAGAAGGCACCGAGGATGACAAGGCCTTTTTTTCTCATAATTCCTCCTTCCAAGAAAGATTGTCTTTATTTTGACCAAATTTTACTTCGTTTTCAAGGAAAAAAGCAAGCGCAATTTTTTCAATTTTTCCTTAAAGAATTTTCCCGAAAAACAGTTGACATGTTACCTTTTTTTTTATAATCTGGGAAGTCAAAATGAGCTTTTGGCACCTAAAATAAGGAGGAAAGAGATGGCCGTTAGACTTGCAGAAGAGTGGTTTACGATCTGTGCAGGATGCGAAGTCACCATCCTTGACATCGGAGAGCCGCTCCTCGACATTTTACCCAAGCTGGAGATTGTTCACATGCCGGTCCTCATGGATCATAAGATGTGGGGACAGATGGGCGACCAGCCAGGCCCTAATATTCCTGAAGCTGATATAGGAATTATTTCTGGAGGAATCCGGACAGAAGAAAACAAAGAAATCGCTGAAGAGATGAGGAAAAAGTGCAAAACCCTCATCGCCTTAGGGACTTGTGCTTGCTATGGCGGCATTCCCGCCCTGGCTAATCAATATATGGTAGGCGAAATTTATGACAAGATCTTTCGGGGTTGTGTTACCACCGATTCAGCAGCCAATCCTACAGGAGTATCACCGTTTACCGATCGAGTCTATGCTCTCCATGAAGTGATAAAAGTTGACCTCAAGCTTCCCGGTTGCCCGACAACGCCGGAGATGGTCGCCGAGGCGCTGACCGCCCTTTTAGAAGGAAAAGAGATCAGCTTTCCAGCAAAAAGTGTTTGCGATGAATGTCCGACGATCAGGGAAAAAAAGGCGGTGGCCAGCTTAAAGAGACCCCTTGAGGCCGTTGATTTTGTTCCGGGGCAGCCTCTTAATACGATGCGCTGTTTTATGGAACAAGGCTTTCTGTGCAGCGGCCCCGCTACAAGAGCAGGCTGCGGCGGAGCAGCGAAAACCCCTCGCTGCATAAAAGCTTACATGCCCTGCCGGGGATGTTTTGGCCCTCTCTCGGATGCCGCCAATCCTATGGTCGATATGATGGGAGCTCTGTCCAGCATTGGTCTTGATGTCAAACAAATCCCGGACCGGGCCGCAACATTTAACAGGTTTTCTGGGGCCGGCCGCCTGCGGCCCCTGCCAAAAAGGAGCTAAATCATGGGAAAAACACTCACTATTCAGCCAGTCACACGGATCGAAGGACACGCTAAGATCACCATCCAGCTCGACGATACGGGAAACGTCAGCGACACGCAAGTCAACGTCCTTGAATTGCGCGGCTTCGAGAAATTCTGCATCGGCAGACCCGTTGAAGAGATGCCCAGGATCACCACCCGGATATGCGGGGTTTGCCCCTGGTCTCATCACAACGCCTCGGCCAAGGCGGCTGATGCGGTTTTCGGAGTCGATCCACCTTCTGCAGGAAAAAAGCTGAGAGAGCTGTGTAACAGTATCGCTTACATTGAAGAGCACATACTCCACTTCTTCTTTCTGGCAGGAGCGGATTTTGTACTCGGGCCGGGTGCTGATTACGGGATCAGGAATGTCATCGGAATTATCGGAGCCGCTCCGGATATCGCCCGAAAAGTCGTCAGATCGAGACACATGGCAGCCAAGATGTTAGAGGAGATATCCGGAAAAGCCATCCACCCCGATGCTTGCGTCCCCGGCGGATTCAGCCGTCCTCTGCTGGAGGAAGAAAGAAAAGAGCTGAAGAAGATGGCCGATGAATTGCTCGAGTTCTCTAAATTCTCCATCTCATTTGCCAAGGAGAAGCTCTTTCCGAAATATCTTGATGTCGTTCAATCCCTGGGGGTTATAAAGACAGGATTCTTGGGGACAGTAAAAGAAGATGGGTCGATGGACCTTTATCATGGAAAACTGAGAATGATGCAGGCCGATGGTTCTTATGAAGATTTCGAGGTCAAGGATTACACTGATTATATCAGCGAACATGTCGAACCCTGGTCCTATTTGAAGTTCCCCTACATGAAGAAAGCGGGGACATTCTCCATGGACCTGGATAAGCCAAACGGCATCTACCGGACCAACACACTGGCGAGAATGAATGTCTCTGACAAGATCGACACACCCTTAGCTCAAGCAGAACTTGAAGAATTCAGAGAAAAATTCGGCCGGCCGGCCCAACAGACCTTGCTCTATCATTGGGCCAGGTTGATCGAGCTTCTCTATAACGCGGAAAACGCGGTCCGACTCCTCGAAGACCCCGAAATCACCAGCACCGACATAAGAAAAAAGGTCGAGCCAAGAGCGGCCAGAGGGATTGCCAGCGTCGAAGCTCCCAGAGGAACATTGATTCACGACTATGAAACAGATGAAAATGGACTCATCACCAATGTTAACCTGATTGTCGGCACCACGCACAATAACGCTCCCATCAACATGTCAGTCAAGAGTGCAGCCAAAGACTTAATCAAAAACGGTAATTATAACGAGGAAATCCTGAACAAAGTCGAGATGATGATCCGAGCTCATGATCCCTGTTTGTCCTGTGCCACCCACACGCTGGATGGCAAAATTGGCCTGAAGATTCATATTGTTGATCATGAGGGAAACAATTTAGCCACATTTTCCAACGTTTAACGACAGACCTGATAATTTTCGAAGTTGATAAAGAGTCAGTTGAGCTTTTGGTGGGTCGGGTTTTTTTATAAAAATGCCAGCCCAAAGCCGTGAATGATTCGGGCGAGCTGTTTCAAATCAAAAAAATCAGCCCCAGTAAGGGGATAGATGCTTCGGCTAAGAAATGGAACAACTCCCCATCTACTGTCAAAAAGAAATCCTAATCGCCGGCTGCGGAAATAAGCTTTTCGGTGATGATGGATTCGGACCAGAAGTCGTCGAATACTTGCTAAGCCACCACAACATTCCAGATAACATATGCCTTCTGGATGTTGGTACTGGAATCAGAAAAATACTATTTACAATCGCTTTAAGCGAGCCCCGGCCTAAGG
>CAZKBY010000237.1:0-3857 GCA_964550915.1 uncultured Eubacteriales bacterium
CCTGTTCCAAAATTTTGAGGAAAGGATCAAGCTCGCCAATCTCCTTTCTGATTTCATCAGCCTGGAGCGGGTTAACGTTTTGATTGGTTCCGAGTCTAACATCCCTGATATTTCGGACTGCGCGCTTGTCCTCTCTCATTATGGTTACAACAATCAAGTTTTGGGAACGTTAGGAATCATCGGACCCAAGAGAATTCCTTACCGGAAAATCATCCCTCTGGTTGACCGGGTTGCCCAGAGGCTTAGCCAGACGATCAGCCGAGAGCTTTGAAAGGAAGAAGGAAAAATGACCAAGGAAGAGAATGAGGAAAAAGGGAAGAACATAACCTCGCCAGCCCGTGAAGAAAGAGAAAGAGCCGGTCAACCAGATAAGCCGATGAACTCTGTCGAGGCCGGTGATGAAATAGAGTTCGAGCCTGTCATGCAGAGTGATCAATCAGACGAAAAAAGCGAGCCAAAGAGCACCGAAACTCATGCGGAAGAAGCGAAGGGTTGGAGGTCGAGGCTCAAGAAAAAAGAGGCCGAGCTTAAAACTCTGAAGAAGGAAATCGAAGAGCTCAAGGATAAATACCTCCGAGCGCTGGCCGAGACAGAGAACCTGCGCAAACGGATAGAGCGTGAAAAAATAGAATTGCGGACCTTTGCCTTAGCCGAGCTCCTCCGGGAGCTGCTCGTCGTCCTGGACAATTTTGAGCGCGCCCTTCAGAGCCGAGATCAGACAGACGGCAAAAGCTTTACCGAAGGGGTGGAGATGATCTACCGGATGCTTCTTGATTTGCTCATGAAAAAAGGAGTCGTCCCCATTGCCATCGAGGACAAGCGCTTCGATCCCACTCTTCACCAGGCCATTGTGACCGAAGAGTCGGAAGATGTTGAGGAACCAGAAGTCGCTGAAGAACTCCAACGCGGATACCGACTCCACGGCCGACTTCTGCGGCCTTCGCTGGTCAAAGTCCTTGTCCCCAAGAAAAAAGATATCCAATGAAAAAAGTTATTGGGATTGATTTAGGAACGACCTTTTCTTGCGTTGCTTGTTTTGAGGGAGACAGGCCGAAAGTCATCCCGAACCTTGAAGGTCAGACGACGACGCCGTCAGTTGTTAGTTTTACTTTATCTGGAGAGAGGCTGGTCGGAAACCTGGCCCTCCGGCAGGCCATCACCAACCCGGACAAGACCGTCTTTGCCGTCAAGAGGCTGATCGGGAGGAAATTTAACTCTCCTGAGGTTGCTGCGGCGCGGCAAAAGATGCCCTACCAGCTGGCCGAGGCACCGAACGGAGATGTCCGGGTGGTCGTTGACTCCAGCGAAATCAGCCCCCAAGAAATTTCTGGGATGATCTTGGCCTACCTCAAAACCTGTGCTGAATCTTTTTTTGGAGAACCGGTAAAGGCAGCCGTCATCACGGTCCCGGCCCATTTTAATGATCCTCAGCGCCAGGCGACAAAAGATGCTGCCAAGATCGCCGGCCTCGAAGTCCTCAGGGTAATCAACGAACCAACTGCAGCCAGCCTGGCCTATGGCCTGGAAGCCAAAAAGAATGCCAAGGTGGCCGTGTTTGACTTCGGCGGCGGAACGTTTGACATCACTATCCTCGAGATTCAGGATACGGTTTTCCAAGTCCTGGCGACGAACGGCGATTCCTACCTGGGGGGGGAAGATTTTGACAACCGTATTGTTTCCTGGTTAGTCGAAGATTTCAAAAAAGAGCACAAGATAGACCTGTTTCAGGACAAGCTGGCGCTTCAAAGGATCAAGGAGGCAGCGGAAAGAGCCAAACGGGAGTTGTCCTTCACTCATGAGAGCGAGATCAACCTGCCGTTTATCTTTTCGACCTCGGCCGGGTCCAGACACATCAACAAGAAGCTTACTAGACGCACCCTCGAGGAGCTGACCAAAGACCTCGTCCAGAAAACCATCCCCTTGGTCGAACGCGCCTTAGAAGATAGTCGGCTCCAGCCCGAAGACATTCAAGAAGTCATCTTGGTGGGCGGGCAGACGCGCATGCCGCTCGTCCGCAAGACGATCGCCGATTTCTTTAGGATAAAACCTCGAGAAGATATCAACCCCGACGAAATTGTTGCCCTGGGGGCTGCTATCCAATCAGCTATCTTAAAGGGAAATAAGGCCGATCTCGTCCTCCTGGACGTAACCTCTCATTCCCTGGGAATTGAGACGGAAAGCGATACATACCAGCAGATCATTGAACGTAACGCCACAATCCCGACCAAAAAGACAATGCCCTTTACGACAGTCGAGGACAACCAGATTAGAGTAACTGTTCATGTTCTCCAAGGAGAAAATCCTCAGGCTTCCCGGAATAAGTCCCTGGCCCGGTTTGATTTGATAGGGATTCAGCCGGCGCCGGCGGGCGTTCCCCAGATTGATGTGACGTTTGAGATTGATGCGGATGGGATCCTGAAAGTGTCCGCCCGAGATGTGATGACGGGGTTGAATCAGGAAATCCGGATTCATCCCTCGTCAGGTCTTACCTCGGGAGAGCTTGAAGCTATCATCAAGAAACATCAAGCGCCGCAAGAAACTCCCTGAAAAACATGGCCAGGCGAGATTATTATGAAATCTTGGGGGTCCCGAGGAATGCCTCGCAAGAAGAGATCAAACGGGCCTATCGCCAGCTTGCCCTAAAATATCATCCTGACAGGAACCCGGGCAACCGAGAGGCCGAAGAGCTGTTCAAGGAGGCCGCAGAAGCTTACAGCGTCTTAGGAGATCCGCAGAAGAGGTCAACTTATGACCACTTTGGCCTGGAGGGATTGAGGGGCGAAGGGTTTACCGGTTTTCAGGGTTTCGATGCCTCCATTTTTGAGGATTTCGAGGATATCCTAGGCAGCTTTTTCGGGTTTGGGGACCTCTTTGGGACCAGGTCACGAAGAAGAAGGTCTTATCCGCAAAAAGGCCGGGACATGGCGCTTGAGCTCGAGGTGACGCTCGAAGAAGCGGCTGCTGGTATCGAGAAAGAGATCAATCTTGATCGGGCCGAGGCGTGCCCGTCATGCCGAGGATCAGGAGTTCAACCGGGAACCAGAAAGGCGTCTTGTCCAACTTGCCAGGGGAGAGGGCAGGTGCGTTACCAGCAGGGGTTCTTCACCATTTCTCGAACCTGCTCCCATTGTCACGGCGCCGGAGAAATCATCTCGACACCATGCCAGGACTGCCGCGGCTCGGGAAAAATCAGGCAGAAAAAAAACCTCAAGATCAGGATTCCAGCCGGAGTTAACTCCGGCACACGGCTGAGACTTGAAGGGGAAGGGGAGGCCGGTGAGACGGAATCTCTTCGAGGAGATCTCTACGTCATCATCAGGGTGGCCAAGCATCATTTCTTCGAGCGCGAAGGAAACGATCTTCTTTGCGGCATCCCGATTTCTTTTTCCCAGGCTGCGCTTGGGTTTTCTTTGGAGATTCCCTATCTGGACGGCGACGTGATCAGGCTTAATGTTCCGGCCGGCATCCAATCGGGTGAAGTCATTAAGCTGAAAGGACGCGGAGTCAAAGATCTCCAGACTCGTAGAAAAGGAGATCTCTATGTGAAGGTTTTAGTTAAGACCCCTGAGAACCTAACCAAGGAGCAACAAGAGCTGCTGAAGAGGCTCGCAGAACTCAGGGGTGAGAACCTGGACGAAGTGGACAAGAGCCTTCTCAAAACGTTCAAAAAAACTGTTCATTAGAGAAACGATTGACATCGACACATTTCTTGGTTAAACAGAAGAACCTGCGAATTCCGTATGCTTTCCTCGAAGGGAGACAGCACCATCATTTGTGCAAAGTCTTGAGGGCCAAGCCGGGGAGAAGAGTCTGGCTCGTCGACGAAGAGGGGAGGCGGTTCCTTTCAGAAATAAAGG
>CAZKBY010000238.1:0-3799 GCA_964550915.1 uncultured Eubacteriales bacterium
GCTGGGAAACATGCTGTTCCTGTTCACGTTCGGAGACAACGTGGAGCACGCTTTTTCTCCTCGATGTGTCCAGCGGGAAAAAAAGGTCAAATAGGGTTTTGCCGAAAAGGATGATCATGATGATAATTCCGACAGCCGACCGGTAGAAATATTTTGTCGCATCTTGAAGCCTGACCGTGTCAATGAAGATCAGCGGATAGAGAAGCCAGGCTGTGAAAACCCAGGCCAAAACGAGAGCGGCAGCGTTCTTCCATTTGCGGATCGATGAAGCCACCGGGGAAAGGGGCGCTGCCATGAATTCATCATATCACAGGAAGCTTAAAATGGGGACAGCTCACTTGTTTGCCATTTTTTTAGGGTGCTGCGCCGGTTTTGTCCGCAGGCAAGGTCCGGCGTTTTAAAACCTGACCCTTCGAGACCGAAAGCGAGAAAAAAAGAAGAAGGCCGTCAGCAAAAATGAGGCTGAGATCCGCTCTGCGGCTGAAGCTGCCGAAGCAGCCGCAGGAAGTGTCGATGCCGCGAAGCAGGGCCAGCCCGACGAGTCCGATAAAGGCGGCCAGGAGCAAGGAGATGATGGCGGCGCTCGACCGCTTGAAGATGCCGAAAATAAGGAAACCGCCGCTCAGGACTTCGACCCAGGGGAGGAAGATGGCTATGAAGAAAATCATATCATGCGGAAAAAATTGGTAATTCTTGATGCTCTGGGCAAACTCGAGGGGATCGGCGACCTTGAGAGCTCCGGCCCAGACAAAAACGCCACCGACGATAAGCCTGAAGACGAAAAGAGTGAGTTTTCCCCTGATCATGGCGATTCTTCCACCGGCAAGCCGGAGGCGCTCCATTCCGCCCAGCCGCCCATGAGAATCCTGATGTCCCGGAAGTCCTGAGCATGGAGAAGCTTGGCCAAAGCAATGCTCGTCTGACAGTCTCCACCTTCGCAGTAAACGACAAGAGTCCTCTCTGCCGACAAAGAAACCGGTCCTTGACTCAGTCTCTCTCGGAGGTTCGACCTGTTTTTGATTTCATCGAGCGGCAGGTTCAGAGCGCCGGGGATGTGGCCAGAGCCGAAATCCAGGCGAGTTCGGCTGTCAATAAAGACTGCCTGTCCTGCGGCAAACAGGTCGCCCGCTTCGGCCAGGGTGATGAAGCGGAGGCCGGCATATTTTTCCCGGTCGAGGAACCCTTCTCTGAACTCGCCGGCAAAAAACCGCCGGATAAGAGAGACATTCACCGCCACCCCAAGGATAAAGCTCGCAACAACGATTAGGCCCATTTCGCGGACAAGCCTATTTGCTTCCATCAGAAATTCTCACCAATCGAGACGCTTTTTCGGCCGGCCCAGTCTCAAGCCTCGGTCAAAAAGCTTTTGATATTTTTCCAGGCCCGCCCTCAGGATTTTAAGCGCCCGCTTTATTTTCTCCACCTCTAACACGTAAGCGATCCTGACTTCATCCAGCCCCTTGCCGGGAGTCGAGTAGAAACCGGCGGCCGGGGCAACCATGACCGTCTCTCCGTCAAGGTTAAACTCGTTCAACATCCAGACGACGAAGTGATCGCTGTCCTTGACCGGCAATTTGACCGTGATGTAAAAAGCGCCCTGGGGCTTGTAGGCCACGACGCCGGGGATGCCGAGAAGGCCTTGGTAGAGGACATCGCGGCGTCGCTCGTATTCCTGGCGCACCGGCTTGAAATAATCCTGGCCCATCCGGTAGGCGGCCAGGGCGGCCCGCTGCTCGACGCTGGGCGGACAGAGCCGTGCCTGGGCGAAGCGCAAGATGGCCTGGAAGAGGTCCGGATTCCGGGTGATGACGGCGCCGATCCGCGCCCCGCAGCAACTGAAGCGCTTGGAGATGCTATCGACGACGATGACGCGCTCCTGGATATCATCAAGCTCAAGAACGCTCATATGGGCGGCGCCATCATAGACAAACTCCTTGTAAACCTCATCGCCGATGAGGAAAAGGTCATGCTCCTTGACGATGGCTGCCACCCGCCGCAATTCCTCGGGCGTGTAGACGGTGCCCATCGGGTTGTTCGGCGAGCAGAGAAGGATAGCTTTGGTGCGCCGGCTGATCTTCGACTCGATCTCCTTCCGGCCGGGCAGCCGGTAGCCGTTCTCCACGCTCAGGGTCAGGGGAACGATCTTGATCGAGGCGAACGAGGCATAGCCGTTGTAGTTCGTGTAGAACGGCTCGGGGATGACGATCTCGTCGCCCGGGTCGGCCACCGCGCTAAAGGCGAAATGGATGGCCTCGGAACCGCCGCAGGTGATGATGATGTTGTCGGCCTCAAGAGGGATGTTGTAATGGCCGAAGTAGGCGGCGATGGCCTGGCGAAGCTCGAGCACTCCCTGGGCTGGCCCGTAGCTCAGGACCTCGTCGTTGAAACTGTGAAAAGCCTCGATGATCGGCTTGGGAGTTGGGACGTCAGGGTCGCCGATATTCAGGAAATAGACCCTGATGCCCTTCCTTATGGCTTCGTCGGCATAGGGCTTAAACTTCCTGATCGGCGAAGCCTGGATGGTGCGGCCGCGCTCGGAGATTTGCATAGATGATTGCTCCTTTAATTCTAAGACATGATGACGCCTCGATTATCCGATAAAGAACGCCGGTTTGTCAAAAATGATCCGGCCTGGGGAGCCATCTCTGTTTCCGTGATGACCAGACTTGCGAATAGGTCCTGTCACGGCTCCTCCCCGTGCCACCCTCGACGTTCTTTTGCCTCCTTCACATAAACAGAAGATGCATGTCCGGCCTTGCCAAAGCGCGCCGATTCTGATATTTTGGCGGAGACAAGGCGAAGGATGCACAAGGACCCCGGCGCGCCTATCTTGCGCAAGGAAAGATGGGGAGATTATTATCTTCTCCGTCTTAAATCTCCGGCGATCGCCCGCGAAGCTCGGCCCGGCCAATTCCTGATGGTCCGGGCAAGCAGCCAGCCTTATCCGTTGCTGAGGCGGCCTTTCAGCGTTCACGCCCGCGCTCGAGAGACAGTCGAGATATTTTTTTCCCGGGTGGGTCTGGGGACGGAGATTCTGGCCCGAAAAAGGGTTGGTGAGACGGTCGATATCCTCGGCCCGCTGGGCAAGGGATTCAGCCTCGGACAAGGCCTTGGCGATCGTGCTGAAGAAGAAGAGGGGGGAAAGTCTGCGCCGGCTGAAAGCCTGAAGGGAAAAAAAGTTTTCCTGATCGGAGGGGGGAGAGGCATAGCGCCGATGTATTTTTTGGCCATGGAGCTCCGCGAACGCGGCGTCGTACCGATCATTTTTTACGGAGGAAAGACAGAATCAGACCTTCCTCTTGAAAACCGGTTTAAGGCGCGTCGGTTCGGTCTTCTGGTCTCAACCGATGATGGCAGTGCCGGGTTTCGCGGGTTGGCGAGCGCCATGGTGGAGACGGAACTTTAACGGCTAGCCGGACTTCCGATAGCTTCCGGTCTTGCGGTTCGGGAAATCCACTCGGTTAGAGCAAACTCCGTTCGAGTTGCCGGCCCTCTGGCGGCAGGATTTCCGGCCCGTATCTATGCCTGCGGGCCAAAAGCGATGATGAGCAAGATCGCGGCGCTGGCTGCTCGTTACGGAATCCCGGCCGAGTTCTCGCTCGAGACCATGATGGGCTGCGGAATCGGCGCCTGTTGGGGCTGCGTCAGGAAAATCAGGCGTGACGGCAAGGTCGAATGGCTGAAAGTCTGCCAGGAGGGACCAGTCTTCGAAGACACTGAAATCATCTGGGAAGAAAATAAGACAAACGAGGTTTCCGACAGATAGCTGAAGAACGGAGAGAAAGTGAGTGAGTGAGTG
>CAZKBY010000239.1:0-3789 GCA_964550915.1 uncultured Eubacteriales bacterium
CCATTTGTCTGCATGCCGTTGGCAATCATCCGGCTGCGAGGCTGATGCTTTCGCTGGAGAGCAACGACTTTTCGGTAGAAGTCAACACCGAGGACGGTCGGCTCTCCCCCGTGCCAGGAAAAACGGATGATCTCATCCGGGGACGCCTCGATGTGCTGAACGATGTAATCCTCGAGGATGTCTTCAGACATCCGGAGCGATTCGGCCTCCGGATAGAGACGCTCCTTCTCCAGATAATAACAGTAGCGACAAGCCAGGTTACAGAGGAAGCTGGCCGGCTTGACGAAAACCTGAAATCCCCGCGACGCCTTCATCGGACACCTGAAGCGATCTAACGTCTTTTTCGGGGAAAAGTTTAAAAGAATAGATGTCGAGGGTCAAGGAAAGAAAGACGAAATTGACAACGGGGGGGACGAAAACTATAATCGGGTCTCGAATCTCCGGTCAAAAGGAAGAGAAAATGTCATCTTCTGATAAAAAGGATGTGCACCTGGCCCGCCAGGAAAAAGCGAGCCGCCTCGGCCCAACCCTTCTTATCGACGGCGAAATCAAGGGAAAAGAAGACATCGTCGTCGACGGCCAAGTCCGTGGCAAGATCAACCTTCCCGAAAGTGACCTCCTCATCGCCGACCAGGGACGAGTGGAAGCGGAGGTTCGCGCGAAGAATATTACAATCAGGGGCGAACTCAGTGGTGATATCGAGTCTTCCGGGCTTGTCGTCATCGAAAAAACCGGCCGGATGAACGGGAACATTTCGGCTTCGGTCATTTCTGTCGAGGAAGGCGCCCAGTTCAAGGGCTCGATCAAAATTTTGAACAAAACGTAAGCCGCCTCCTCTTCTGCTATAATAAACCCGATGAGATCTTTCGAGCTTCAATCCGAGTTCGAACCCAGGGGGGACCAGGTCCGGGCCATTGCCGAGCTGACGGAAAGCATCCTCCGAGGCCATCGGCATAAAGTCCTGATGGGCGTAACCGGCTCGGGGAAAACCTTCACCATGGCCAACGTAATCCAGAACGTCCAGAAACCCGTCCTGGTCATCTCCCACAACAAGACACTGGCCGCCCAGCTTTACCAGGAATTTCGCCGTTTCTTCCCCGGAAACGCCGTTGAGTATTTTGTCAGCTACTACGATTATTATCAGCCCGAAGCCTATATCCCTGCCTCTAACACTTATATCGCTAAGGAAGCGACGATCAACGACGAGATCGACCGAATGCGGCTTTGCGCCACAAACTCCCTTTTTGAAAGGCGGGACGTCATCATCGTGGCGTCTGTTTCCTGTATTTACGGCATTGGAGCACCGGAGACATACTATTCGATGAGTTTTCGCCTGGCCAAAGGCCAGGCCATAACCCGAAAGAAAATTCAGGAGAGCCTCGTCGAGATGCAGTACGAGAGGCAGGAAGATGATTTTAAACGCGGAACGTTCCGCCTTCGCGGCGACGTCATCGACATCTTCCCGTCCTACGAAGATTTTGCCTACCGCATCGAGCTCGAAGACAATGCGGTCTCGGGCCTCTTGACCATCGATCCTCTGTTAGGGAGGGCGGTAGATTCCCTTGATCAGATCATCGTCCATCCGCGGACGTTTTTCTCCACGCCCCAGGATATCCTGTCACAAGCCATTGAGGGAATCGAAAAAGAACTCGAAGAGAGGATAAAATTCTTCAAAGACCAGGGGAAGATCATCGAAGCTGAGAGGATCGAAGAAAGGACGCTTTTTGACCTGGAAATGCTCCGCGAATTCGGCTACTGCCCGGGGATTGAAAATTATTCCCTCTATCTCAGCCAGCGCCGGCCTGGCGAGCCTCCTTACACGCTTCTCGATTACTTTCCGGAGGATTACTTGACGATTATCGATGAGTCGCATGTCACAGTCCCCCAGATCAGCGGGATGTATCATGGCGACCGCTCCCGGAAGCTGACTCTTGTCGAACACGGATTCAGACTCCCCTCGGCGCTCGACAACCGGCCGCTCGATTTCAAAGAGTTTGAGGAGCGCACCCGACAGATCCTCTACGTCTCAGCCACTCCCGGCCCCTATGAGGTACGGCAGACGAAAGGGAGGGTCATCGAGCAGATCATCCGGCCGACGGGCCTGACCGACCCGGAACTTGAAGTCCGGCCGGTTAAAGGCCAAGTTGACGATCTAATGGCAGAAATCTCAAAACGGGCCGAACGGAACGAGCGGACACTCGTCACCACCCTGACAAAGAGGATGGCCGAAGACTTGACCCGGTATTACCACGAGCTCGGTTTGCGCGTCCGCTATCTCCATTCAGAAATCGAGACCCTCGAGCGGGTTAAAATCCTCCGGGATCTAAGGAAGGGAAAATTCGACGCGCTCATCGGGATTAACCTCTTGCGGGAGGGGCTGGACCTGCCGGAGGTCTCGCTCGTGGCCATCTTGGATGCGGACAAAGAAGGATTCCTTCGCTCATCAACCTCGCTCATCCAGACGTTTGGACGGGCAGCCAGGAATGTGGCCGGAAAAGCCATCCTCTATGCCGACACTCTCACCGAATCCATGGAAGCGGCCATCGCCGAGACCACAAGGCGACGCCAGATCCAGCAGGACTTTAACCGCCGCCACAACATCACGCCGCAGTCCATCAGCAAGCGCATCGATGAGGTCCTGGCCAGTGTTTACGAAAGAGATTACCTGGACTACACGCGTATCTGCGAGGATAAGGACGTCTATCTCTCGCCCGAGAAGAGGCAGAAACGAATGGACGAGCTGGAAAAGCTGATGAAAGAAGCAGCCCGGAACCTGGAATTCGAAAAAGCGGCCCGTTTTCGAGATGAACTCACGAAACTCAAAAAGAGGGAGCTTGAGCTCGGACTCTGATGAAAGAAGACCTGAAGAACAGACTTTTTCTTCTCCCCGACAAGCCGGGCGTTTACGTTTTCAAGAACGAAAAAAACGAGATCATTTATGTCGGCAAAGCCCGCTCGCTCAAGGAGAGGGTCAAGTCCTATTTTCAGCCGACTTCTGACCTAAAAGTCAAGGCCATCGCCGCCGAGGCCGCTGACCTTGATTTTGTCCTCACCGGGTCGGAGAAGGAAGCAACCTTCCTGGAAAATAACTTTGTCCAGAGATACCAGCCTAAATACAACCTCAGGCTGAAGGATGACAAGAGCTTTCCATACCTCAAACTGACAATCTCGGCACAGTTCCCAGGCATTTATCTGACAAGAAAAGTCGAGCCTGACGGCGCCCGGTATTTCGGTCCGTTCAGCCCGGCTTCTCAAGCACGAAAGACGATCCATCTCCTCAATAAGTATTTCGGCCTCAGGGGATGCCAAGAAAAAATCCCCGGTAAGAGACCGCGCGCCTGCCTGGAATATGACCTCAAGCTCTGCTCCGCTCCCTGTGTCGGGCTCATCACCGAGAGCGCATATCGCGAAAACCTCGAGAACGCGCTGCTTTTCCTTGAAGGGAAAACGGATGAACTCATCAAGAGCCTCAGGACTCAGATGAGCCGGGCGGCGGAGCGACTGGACTACGAGCAGGCCGCGCACTGGAGAGACTTAATCGGCACGATCGAGGATATCAGGAACAGGCCAAAGTTGATTTCCGTCAGGCTCGAGGGCGCAGATATCATCGGACTGGCCAGGCGGAACAAACGCGTCTCGCTCTTCGCCTTCCTGATGAGGCGGGGAAAAGTTAGGGAAACCGCCGAGGAAATTTATTCGGGGGAAGAGGAGGCGCCCGATGGTGAGGTCTTAGCGCGGGCTTTGAGCGCCTTCTACAAGAACCGCAGCGACATTCCCGAGAAACTGCTC
>CAZKBY010000240.1:0-3787 GCA_964550915.1 uncultured Eubacteriales bacterium
TAGACCAGGCCGTAAAGGGCGGATATGAAGTAGTAGTTGGGCAGGACGGTCAGCCCGTAGACGACTTCTGTCTTGAAATTGAAATTCTCCAGGTCCGGAAGGAGAACAGAGAGCCCCTGGACGGCAAGCTTCAGCGGCGCTGACTTGGTCTTCTGGATGAGGGTCTCCAAGCCCCAGGAGAAATGGCCGATGAGGAAAAAGGACAAAGAGAAAAGAGAGCTCAGGATCGGCGTTGAAAAACAAGAGAAAAGAATGGCCACTGCCGTGATGAGGACAAGCTCGATGAAAATAAACAGGATGGCCAAAAGAAGCCCGGCCTCAATCTTGAAGGTGTGGAGAAAGACGGTCAGGAGGAAAATCAGGCTCATCAGGGCCGTCATGACGAAAAGCGTCAGGACGAGGCCGAAGAATTTTCCTAACAGGAACTCGAAGCGGTGGATGGGTTTTGAAACAAGGGTGAAGATTGTCTTCTTGTCGATTTCCTTGTAGACAAGGCCTGTGCCGATAAGGACGGCCATCAAGACGCCGAAGAGCGAGATCGAGGCCAGGCCGACATCCTTGACGATCTTGACCCGGTCGCCGACCGTGAGGACTGCCAGTAGCCGGGAGAAGATGACCGAAACCGCAGCGAAGAAGAAAAGAAGGTAGAGGATGCGGTCCCGGATCGCCTCCTTGAACGTGTTGAGCGCGATGGCTTTGATTTTCATCCCTGTTTGACCATCTCCACAAAAATATCTTCCAGAGTTTCTGTCCTGGGAACAAGGGAATGAATCCTTCCTTTCCTGTCGTGGACAAGACTTACCAGACGATCGACGTTGTCTTCCTGAAAAACCTTGAGCATCACCCTGCCGCCGTGAGAGGAGATCGGCTCTCCCATGCCTTCTAGGTCGGATACGGGAACTCCGGATAGAGTGACTTCGGTGTAGAGGATTTTTTCCGAGACGAGTTCCTGGAGTGCTCCCTGGTTGATGACCCGGCCGCCGACGAGGATGGCCACTCGGTCGCAGATCATCTCAATATCCTGAAGGATATGGGAACAGAGAAAGATCGTTTTCCCTTCTTGTTTCAAGCGGACGATGATGTCCCTCAGCTCTTTCCGGCCTAGCGGGTCAAGACCACCCAGCGGCTCGTCGAGAAAAACAAGCTCAGGGTCGTTGATGAGAGCCTGGGCCAGGCCGATCCTCTGGAGCATGCCGCGGGAGAATTTGCGGAGCTGGAGACGGCCGGCCCGCTCCAGACCGACAAGCTTGAGGAGGTGAGCAATCCTTTCTTCTTTTTCCTTTTTCTCCAGCTTAAAAAGACGGGCGTAGAAATCGAGAAACTCCGCGCCTGTGAGGTACTCATAAAAATAAGGATTCTCGGGCAGGTAACCGAGGCGCTCTTTGGCCTTGAGGGACAGGTGGGGGTGGCCAAAGATTTCAATCTGGCCCTGATCCGGAAAAATCAACCCGAGCGCACACTTCAGGGTGGTGGTTTTCCCGGCGCCGTTGGGGCCGAGATAGCCGAAGATCTCCCCCGCTTCGACCGATAAGGAAATGCCCCTCAGGATTTCCCGCTTTTTAGGGATGAATCCCACCTTGAAGGATTTGTGCAGGTTTTCGACGTTGAGAACAATGGCCATCAGAATTTCTTTATTAGTATAGCGAAACGAAGGCCTAAAAAAAAGCTCTGGGCAATATTAGTCGGGCAAGACATGCTTGAGCGTGTCCGGGTCGATCGTCAGGTAAAAATCGCTGCCCAGGTAGAGAAGCGGCCGGATTTTGCCCGGGTTGAGAATGCCCTCGGCGTTGAAACAGCCCGGCTGCTCGTGCACGGCCAGGACCTCGCCGACAAAAAGGTCATGGTCACCGTAAGGCCGGACTTCAGCCAGCCGGCATTCAAAAGTAACGTAGGCTTCCTCGACAACCGGGGATTTGATGACTCTGGAAGGGGCCAGCCGGAGCTTGAACTCCTTGACCTTGTCCAGATCATGGCCGGATTTTCGGCCCATTTGGGCAGAGAGCTTTACGTTCTCGAAGCCGATGAAGTTCACCGTGAATTCTCTTGCCTTGGAGATGATGGCATGGGTGAGACGTTTCTTAGAGATCAAAACACCAAAGAGGGGCGGGTCGAAAGAGAGAGCCGTGTGCCAGGCGCAACTCATGAAGTTCACCTGGCCCTTGGCTTCAGCCCCGACCAACGCCACGGTGTAAGGATAAAAATACTGAAAATGCTTAAGCTCAGTCTTGATGGTCTTCATTGATCCTCCTCAATAAGCCTGGATTCATCCCCGCAAGCGGCGATTCTTATGTTAACGACGCCAAAGGCCATCTCATTAGCCGAGTCCTTTGATTTTTCGGGCATTTACGAGCAGCCATTCCTGGGTGAAGAGATGCTCTCTTTTAAGACCTAATTGAAGGCTGATCTGATCCTTGATTTCACCCGGAGGCAGGAGGCGGAGAAGCCTTTCGTAAGTGGCGATGAGCTTCTCCTCGGCCGGGATGAGCGTTTCCAGGGCGGATAGCCGGTCCTCTCCCGGGTAGAGCGACGGCATCGGGCTCGTGCTTTTTTCCACTCCGCCAGCATCCTTGACCGCATTCTCTATCCGGATGACGCTTCCTAACTTGACCAGGATGCCGGAGTTTTTGTCCCAGTGCCGCATGTGGTTGATGGAGTTCTTGAACAGCCGCTGGCTGAGGTCCTGGTGCTCGCTGAAGAGCATGACATACTTGAGGTAGCGGTGCATGAGCTCGTTTTCCAGCCGGGTGATCTCATGGAGAAGCTGGACGTCCGCTCTGGCTGCGGAAGCCGGACTTTCCTCGAAACAGAGGGCATCAGCCGAGCCTTCCTTTTTCATTGTCCCGATCATCCTCTCAAACTGTCGCGAGTGCCGTACCTCGTCGTAGGAGATGTTGAGGACCATGTTCCGAATTTTGGGGAAAGCGCTTTCTTTCCATTCGGCGGACTGGTAGAGGTCGGTGACGAGGTCTTCTGTCATCTTGTCCCGCTGGAGGTTGTCGACAATCTTAGGATAGCGGATGACTTCGTCCGTCTTGAAAGACGGAGTCCCCCCCAGCTGAGTGATGACGATGCCAAGCTGGAGGGCATGGTACATTTCGTCGATCCCGATCTGGATTGTTTGAGCCCTCGTGTCGGTCCTGAGCTTCATGATCGGGTCATCGTAGAAAAATTTCCCCTTGGGCATCGAATAGGCGTGGATCGTGTACTCAAAACTGACCCCCCACTCGTGCTCCAGGGCAATGTTGAGAAGCTTTAGGGCATCCGCCCGGGATTCGACCCTTTTAAGTTTTTCCACCTGTCCTCCTTATCGTGCTTTTCCTTCAGATTATAATTATTTCTCCAAAAAAGAAAAGCCATTGAGGAGCCATTTTTTTGGAATCACCTGAGGGGGCCTGTCGCGATTTACCCCCGGCGCCCCATCGCGGAGCATCTGATTTATTATCAAGACGGAAGATAAACTGCACTAAACGCTCGGGGCGGCGGGGGCCCCCCGAACCGCGCCACCCCTCGGGTGGAGTGCTATCGAGTTTGTTCTTTGGACGGACGAGCATTTTAGTTTATCCGCAGTTCCAAGGGGAGCGTGAAAGCCGTTGGGCAAAAGGGGAGGAGAAGGGGGAGGAAAGATCACCCCCCAAACCATCCTCAAAGGTGATTGCGCCGCCGTCAAGCCTGTGGGAACATGCTCCTGTCGCAGCCTCAAAGGCTCGAGTTTTTCTCATCCAAGGCGTAGCCGAGGTTGTGAAAAAGGAGAGGGGGCTAAGATCCCTATCTCCCCCCACCCCCACCC
>CAZKBY010000241.1:0-3761 GCA_964550915.1 uncultured Eubacteriales bacterium
GTCAAACCCTTCCCGGGCGACCCCGAAAGTCCGGAGAAAATCCGCTTCTGAAACCTTATTCCACATCTGCATCGACCGCGGCCCCACGGCTCCGTAGATGGACCCTCTCAGCTTTTCTTTGACCTGCCGCGCCCTTTTCCGGTGATTTTCTTCGACCTTCACCTCGATGGTTTTTGGATATGGGGGCTCGTAACGCCCCTTATTGAGAAAAGAATTCAGGGCATCCGAGTAATCTTCATGTCGCTCAAATTTCTCCACAAACAGCCGGTCGGTCTTGATCCCGACGTGGGCTGTTCCGGAGGCGGCGGCGAAAAGCCCGACATTGCCGGGGAAATCCTTGATGGCGCTGCCGAGCAGAAGCTTGGGCATATCGGCTGGAAGCTGCCACATCGGGCTGACTGAAAAATCAGGATAGGCCCAGCCGGCCATGAAGTTGATGAAACGCTCTCCTCTGGCTTTTTTAATCACCCTAAGTCCTTCGGCCACGCTGGCCACGGGTTTGTCCGGATTAAGGATGTGGGGATTCCAGCCACAGGCCTTGATGACACTCACCAACTCACTGAGCTGTCTTCTGGCAAGCGGCCAAATCTTTTTGTTTGGGCCCTCGCGGCTGTCCAGAGGCAGGTAGATATCGACGACCTTATTCATCGCCCACCTCCTTTTTTGAGATCCACTCCCCGCCCTGGTCGATATTTTCCTTGGTGAAAACGTGGGAGTTCAAGACGATTTCCTTGGGCACGCTTTCGCCGCGGAGAATCTTCAGAGCTGTCGTGATGGCTTCGCTTCCGCCTGTCGGATACTCGAAGCTTGCTTCCAAGATTCCTTCCCTGACGTAGACCTGCCCCTCATGGGGGAGGGCGTCGATGCCGACAAAGATAATCTCTTTCTCCCGTCCGGCGGCCAGTGCTGCGAGATAGGCGCCGTGCGCTCCCGGGTCGTTGTGACCGTAGACAAGGTCGATATCCTTGAAACGGGCAAGAGCTGATTCCATCTCTCGTCGCGCGTCGGGCTCGAGCCATTTCATGTCCGCTTCAAAGATGACTTCGACGCCGCTGCCTTTGATGCCCTCCCGGAAACCGCTGTGACGGTCCTGGCCCGGGGTAGAGGTCATCAGCCCCTTGAGCTCGACGACTCTGCCCCTGCCGCCCAGCCGCTTGACAATCCATTCGCCAGCCGCCTGGCCGATTTTTTTGTTGTCGGCTCCGATAAAACAGGTGTATTTTTCCCCCAGGATGCGGCGGTCGAGGACGATGACGGGGATTCCCTTATCAAAGGCGGAGGCTACCGGTGGGGTGAGCGGCGCGGCCTCTTTGGGAGAGACGATGAGCAAGTCGACTCCCGCGTTGATAAACTCTTCGATCTGAGCTCTCTGCTTGAGCGAGTCGTTCTGGGCGTCCTTGAAGATGACCCTGAGCTCGGGATGCCGGTCGGCGGCGTTCTTGATATCGAGGTTCATCTGTACCCGCCAGGGCTCGCCCAGGTTGCACTGGCTCATCCCGATCGTCCATTGAGGCCGCTTTTCGACTGTCTGTTCAGGCTTGGCGGGTGGTGTTTGTTCTTGCTTGCAGCCGGAAGTTCCGACTAAACCAATAAAAACGACCGATATAATAAATTTTTTTATCATCTCTTTTCAATCACTGTTTTCTGGCCATCTGGAAGAGGACAGCTGCGACGATGATGGCCCCGGTGAGCATCAGCCGGCTGGCCTCTCCGACGGCGTTAATGCTCAGGATTTTCTCTAAGTAGCCGATGGTCATGGCGCCGACGAAGGTCAGGCCGATGCTGCCGCGGCCGCCCATCAGGCTCGTCCCGCCGATGACGACGATGGCGATGGCTGTCAGCTCGTAAGTAGCGCCCGCCTCGGGGTCGCCCTGGAGCTCCTGAGCGGCCTGGCAGATTCCTGCCACAGCGGCAAAGAGTCCGCTTGCACCGTAAGCAAAGAGCTTGGTCGCGGCGACAGGAACGCCCGAGAGCCGCGACGCTTCTTCGTTTCCGCCGACAGCGTAGAGATACCGGCCCCAGCGCATTTTTGCCAGGATGACCCAGCAGACAAGAACGCAGGCCAGGAAGATAAGCGTGACAATGGCGATGTTTTGGCTGAGAATCTTGGCATTGAGGAGGTTAAAGATTGGTGGAACCTCGGCGTATCTATATGTTCCGTCCGGCTGGAGCACGGCGGTTGAGATCTTTTTTCCACCGGAGACCCATTTGGCCAGCCCACGGGCAAAAACCATCATAGCCAGGGTGGCGATGAATGGCTGAATCCTGAACCTGGCCACGAGACTGCCTGAGGCGAGCCCGCAGAAAAATCCGGCCGCGAGGCAGGCAGGGATGGCCAGCCAGGGAGACCAAGCTTTCTGGAGCGAGAGGATGGAAAAAAGGACGGCCGTAAACCCGAGCACACTTCCGACTGAAAGGTCGATCCCGGCGGCGATGATGACGAGCGTCATGCCGCAGCCAAGAATAGCGAAGACAGAGATATGACGCAGCATATCCCGGTGGGTGTCCCAGCGGAAAAAGGCGCCGTCTGCATTGAACAGGACGCCGATAAGCATGACGAAAAGAAGAGCGGCCAGGGCCCTCGCAAAGGATGAGCGAAATATGTCCCTTATATCCATCTTTTTTCTTATCAGGCGATACTTTCTCCCATGGCCGCACGGATGACTTTTTCCTGGGTGGCCTCCTCCCGGCTGAGCTCGGCCTTGACCTGGCCGCGGTGGAGGACGAGAAGGCGGTCGGACATGGCCAAGAGCTCCGGCAGCTCAGATGTAACCAGAAGAATGGCCAGGCCCTTGGCTGTCAGCCTGTTCATAAGATTATAAATCTCGTGTTTGGCTCCGACATCAACGCCAAGCGTCGGCTCGTCGAGCAAGAGGACCTTAGGTTGTGTTTGCAGCCATTTGGCCAGAACGACTTTCTGCTGGTTGCCGCCGGACAGCGTCCCCGCTTCCTGATTGGGGGAGGAAACCTTGATGTCTAACTCCTTAATTTCTCTCCTAGCCGTGCCTTCTGCTTTCTTTTCCTGAACCAAGCCGTGCGGCGAAAAATTCTCGAGCGATGGGAGGACGATATTCCAGGCAACGCTCAAGCCGGCGACGAGACCTGTTCTCTTCCGGTCATTCGTCTGGAGCGCCAGGCCCTGTTCGATCGAATATTGGGGAGACAGGACCCTGAAGGGCTTGTTATCAAGAGTCACGCGTCCTTTGACGTTTTTTCCATAAGTCCCAAAAAGTCCGTTGAGGAGCTCGCTTTTTCCTGAACCGCGCAATCCCGCCAGGCCCAGGATTTCTCCTGTCCGCAGCCGCAGCGAAACGTCCTCAATGACATAACTTTTTTTCCCCGAAGGGTCGGGAATAAAAAAATCCTCAACCCGAAATCGCTCCTCTCCGGGCTGGCCGCGGCGCTCGGGGAATTGCTGCCGGATTTCGCGGCCGACCATCCAGCGGATGAGTTCTTCGGCCGAGAGGTCTTTCGCCCTGGCTGTGCCGACAAGGCGGCCGTCCCTGAGGACTGTGATCCTGTCGGCGACCCTGAATATTTCATCGAGGCGATGGCTTATGTAGATGATAGCGCAGCCCTGCTGTTTCAGCCGGAAAATCAGACCGAAAAGCCGGTCCACCTCGGTTTCGCTGAGAGCGCTTGTTGGTTCGTCCATGATGAAGATTCGGGCTTCGCTGGCCAGGGCTTTGCCGATCTCAACCATCTGACGTGCTGAAAGCGGATAGTCGGAAAGCGAAGCTTCAAGGTCGACATTGATGCCG
>CAZKBY010000242.1:0-3754 GCA_964550915.1 uncultured Eubacteriales bacterium
GAATCATCCCTTCACCCTGAGCCATCAGCCCCAGCGGATTGTCTCCCTGGCTCCGAATATCACCGAAATCCTTTTCTCTCTCGGCCTTGAGGATAAGATTGTCGGAGTTACCAGATACTGTGACTACCCTCCTCAGGCGTTAGAAAAAGAAAAAATCGGCGGCCTTGTCGACCCTAACCTGGAAAAAATTCAGGCCCTGAGGCCTGACCTCGTCGTCGCCTTCCGCGGCAATCCGCGGCGCCTGCTGGACAAAATGGTCCGCCTCCACCTGCCGGTCTTTGTCCTCGACACGGGCAAATCGCTGGGAGACCTTTTTTTAATCATCGGAAAGGTCGGCCGCCTAACGCGATCAGAGGAGCGAGCGACGGCGCTCATCCAGGCTCTCAAGAATGAATACGAGAGCGTTCAGCCACTTCTCCAAACCGTATCTTTTTCTCCGAAGGTTTTTCTCTCTTTGCCAGGTAGAGGCCTGTGGACATGCGGTCAGGAAAGCTACCTCAACGACCTCATTCTCAAAGCCGGGGGTTCTAACATCGCCGGCCGGATACCCGAGAAATGGCTCCTCCTCAACCGCGAAGTGTTTATCCATGAAAATCCCGAGGTGATCATCATCATGGCTAAAAACCAAGAGGATTTTGGCAGGGTAAAAAGCTGGTTTCTGACCCAGCCTCATCTGAAAATCGTTGCTGCCGTCAAAAAAAATCGGATTTTCTTCCTCGATGAAGACACAGCCAGCCGCTTCGGTCCCCGTCTCCTTGACGCCTATGTCGATCTCGTCCGCCTCCTCCATCCAGAGCTCTTTCGGCAACCAGGATGAAACGCAAGGACAGAGGAAATTTATTTTTTTCTATGCTCCTTCTTTGTTTCGCCGCAGCCCTCTATTTTTCCCTGATCGTCGGTGCCGTACAAACCAGTCCGCAAGATTTATGGAACTTCGTGTTCCAGGGAGATCCCGCATTCAAGGCCATCTTTCTTGACCTCCGTCTTACTCGAGCCCTGCTGGCGTTTTTTGTCGGCGCCAGCCTGTCGCTCTCCGGAGCCATCCTTCAGGGTTATTTTCAGAATCCGATGGCAGACCCGTTTGTCGTTGGTGTCTCGTCGGGTGCCTCTCTTGGCGCTGTTCTTTGTCTTTTTCTCGGACTTGAGGCGACGGTCCTGGCCCAGCCGCTGCAGAGTCTTTTTGCCTTCGTCTTCGGCCTGGGGATTGTCTCCATCGTTTATCTTCTCTCACGAAGAGGGGCCGTTCTTAAGGTGGAGACTCTCCTCCTCACGGGTATTGCCGCCGGCGCTTTGGCTTCTTCCCTGACCTCTTTCCTTCTCTTCATGAGGTCTGATTCCTTCGAGCAGGCTGTTTTCTGGCTGCTCGGAAGCCTTGCCCTGGCGGACTGGAGCCAGCTGAGAGTTATCTTCCCTTGCTTTCTTTTCGGCCTCCTCCTTTCCCAGTGGCTGGCAAAGGACATGAACCTCTTGGTCCTGGGGGATGACGTCGCTCAGTCCCTGGGCTGCCCTGTCCGCCGCGTCCGTCAGGCCTTCCTCTGCCTCTCCACACTCCTAGCGGCTGTTTCAGTCTCAATGAGCGGGATCATCGGCTTTGCCGGGCTGATCATTCCCCATGGGGTGAGAATCCTCATCGGTCCTGACCACAGGCGCCTGTTTTTCTTTTCATCCCTGGCTGGCGGAATCTTCCTGATGTTATGTGATCTCCTGGACCGAACGATCCTCTCCCCGGCCGAGCTCCCGATCGGCATCATCACCGCTGCTTTGGGCGCTCCCTTTTTCATCTACCTCCTCCACAAGCGCAAATAAGCCCCGGCATTGGACTCAGATCGGCCGGCGGTCCCTTGCACGGCCTCGGCTGAGGTGTTAGAATAGCGGCACGACATGACTTTTTTCTTCATCAAGGACTTCAGGCACACGTTCCGTTTCTTTTCCTCAGAGCCGCAAACCGACGTCGCTGTCAGAATCTCCAGGTCGAGGGAGATCTGGCAGAAAGCTCAAAGAAAACTGCTCCTCCTGCCGCCCCGCATCCTCAGACAGGAGCAGGCTTTCATGAACGTCCTGAAGAATCAGGAAGAAAAACTGGTCGTTTACTGCTCCGGCGTGCCGTCCCAAAAACGGATGAGATTGAAGTTTTCATTTTTCCTTCACAGACAGAGGACCAAGCATACCTTCCTTCTCCTCGGAGAAACGCTGCTCCTGCCGCTCAGCGGCCTGGCTGCCTTTCTCCCCGGCCCAAACATTGCTTTCGGTGTCCTGGCCCTGCTTATGATCACCCACTGGCGGGCTCTCCGGGGGATGAATCGGCTGGCTCAGAAGAAAATCGAATTTGTTCCTGTCCCGTCGTTGGCAGAATGGGAAGAAGCTGTTGGCCGGCGCGAGGAAAACAGCTATGGCGAAATCCTCAGCAAGCTCGAAAATGAGTTTCGGCTCTCCAGTCTGAGCAAAATCCTCTGGAAATAACTCCGCCCCCTTGCACCCGATGCATCCTCAACAGGATCCGTTCTTTCAAATCCAAGCCCTGCCATAAAAATGAAGATGCTTTTGGACACACCTTATAAATTGACAAATCGGCGATTTTATCCTATTTTTAATGCAAATGCCGCTGACGCTCAATCAATTCTTGTTTTTGGTGTTGACTTTTGCCGCGGTCGTGGCGGTGACTTTTCTGGTTATTTTTTTAGTTCAGCTCCGCCGCACGGCAGCAGAGGGGGAACGGACCCTGTCGGAAATCAGAAAGCTGGCGGAAAACCTCAATGAGTTGAGCGGCGCCGTCAAGGATAAGATAGAGAATCTGGGCCAGATCATGGAGGCGTCCGTTTTCTTGACCGCCCGGCTGCTCAAGCCAGCCTCCAAATATTGGCCCTTCGTCTATCCGCTTGTCAGGTTTCTTTGGAAACAACGTCAAAAAAGAAAGGAGAAAAAGAATGGCAAATAACAAAGGCTCCAGCGCTCTGGAAGTCGCGGTCTCCTTCCTGATCGGAGCAGCAACAGGTTTTGTCTTGGGCATTCTTTTCGCCCCCGCTAGCGGCAAAGAGACCCGCCAAAAAATCAAGGCTCAGGCTATAAAAACAGGAGAGAAAGCCAAAGAAAGCTACGAAAAGATTTCCCACGAAGCAGAAAAGGGAATTCAGGTGGTCAAAGAAAAGGCTCAGGAGGGAATCGAGGCCATCAAGGATTTCATCGAGAGAAAGAAAGAAGAATTCGCCAAGAAGCCGCCCGAAGGGTACCACTCCGAAGACATTAAAGAGTAAGCTCAAAGCAGGCTGGCCAAAATCCTTGAGACGATGAGAAAGAAAAAGTGCGGATAAAAAAAACACATATCGCCCATGTCCGGGCCAGAGAGATCCTCGATTCCCGCGGAAACCCGACGATCAGGACAAGGGTCATTCTCAGGGGAGGAGCTGTGGGAACCGCCTCTGTCCCCTCTGGCGCTTCCACCGGAACTCATGAGGCCTTGGAGCTCCGCGATGGCGATCCCGGCCGATACTTGGGCAAAGGGGTCCTGAAGGCCGTGGCCAATGTCAACGACATCATCGCACCGCGGGTTGTCGGGATGGACGCTCTCAAGCAGGAGGAGTTGGACCATCTCTTAATTGACCTCGACGGCACACTGGCTAAAAACAAACTCGGGGCTAATGCTATTCTGTCTGTCTCTCTGGCAGCCGCAAAGGCCGGATCGTCAGCCCTCAAAACCCCTCTTTACCACTACTTGGGGAAAAAAGAAGCCTACCTATTGCCGGTCCCTCTGATCAAC
>CAZKBY010000243.1:0-3749 GCA_964550915.1 uncultured Eubacteriales bacterium
ATGCCGGGCGGTTCTGATTTCCAAGGATAAGAACGCAGCTCTTCTTCTCCAGGCTGAAAAAAGCGCTGACCCTCTCCCCGACTACGCCCAAAAAAAAACCGAGGCCATAAAGGGCGGGCGCCTGGTGGGCGAGGACCATCTCAACGTCGCCGGGTTTTCCTCCTTTCACCAGATTTACGATGTCTCAGAGCAGAGCGGCGCTCTCCAGCGTCTCCGCCTCTCTTTTATCCGAAAGGGAGAGTTTGTCTACTCGTTCTCAGCTTTATCCGCGTCCCAAGACTTCAACAGGTATGACCCTCAGTTCAGGGGAACGGTGCAGTCTTTCACCGAGCTCCGTGACCCGAAATACCTGCAACGAAAGCCTTTGCGTCTGCATCTCGTTGAGGCCGACGGCCGCCGGACGCTTAAAGAAATTTTTGTCCGGAAAGGAATGGAAAAGGAGCTCTGGCCGCATTTCTCCATCATGAACGGAACGGAGCTTGGAGCAGTTCCCGCAGCCGGCCGGCTGATCAAAACCGTCTCCTGAGTCCCGGCCTCCCTCGACATCAGTTTGACCTTTGTGGCGAGGTTTGCTATAAATGGCGGCTCGCCTGAAAGAATGGACAGCCTGCTCCACTCACTCGAGAACTATCCCCGCTTGGGTGAAGTCCTCTCAGTGGGCTCGGGTTTTATCTGGGCTATCTCCGTCCTCCTTTTCCGGGTGAGCGGCCGTGTCGTCCATCCGATCAGCCTAAATTTTTTTAAGTGCGGGCTTTCCACTTTTCTCCTTATTCCGACCATGATAATTCTCGGGTTGCCCATTTTTCCGCCTCTCGCCGGCCGCGATTACGGGCAGATGATTCTGAGCGGGTTTGTCGGCATCGCCCTCTCCGATACGCTTTTCTTTTACTGCCTTAACCTCCTGGGCGCCAGTCTGACAGCCATCGTCGATTGCCTTTATAGCCCGTTTATCATCATTTCATCCGTTTTTTTTATCGGTGAAAGGATGAGTCTTCATCAGGTCGGCGGCGTCGCGCTTATCCTGATCGCCGTGGCTCTTATCTCGGTGAAAAGGGGAGAGGCCATGCCGCCGGGCCAAAAAATCGTTTTAGGTATCGGGTTGGGCGTCCTGGCCATGCTCACCCAGGCCGCAGGAGTCGTCATGATGAAGCCATTGCTCAGCCGCTCCCCCCTTCTCTGGGCAACTCTCTTCCGAATCGCCACAGCAGCCGTTGTTCTTGGCGGTTTCCTCGCTCTTCGTCCTGAGTCTCGCCGCCTCTTGAGGCCTCTGGTTGCTCCTTCCAACTGGCGCACGATGGTTCCGGGATCTCTCCTTGGAGCTTATGCCGGTCTCATCGCCTGGATGGCAGGAATGAAATACACGTTCGCTTCAGTGGCCGCGCCGCTCAACCAGCTTCACACTATTTTTATTTTTGTTCTCGCCGCTATTTTCCTTAAGGAGAAAATAACCCGAGCGAGCGTGGTCGCTCTCGCCCTGGCCGTATCAGGAGCTCTGCTTGTTTCCTCGACCCCCTAAGCCCCGAGTTCAGCCTGACAGAATTCTCTCCCAGGCTTCGAAAACAGCCCGGACGTTCTCCGGCTTCGCGCCAACGCCGAACTCGCACTGGGCAATCACCCCTCCTTCACGATAAAGGCAATCGTGCACTTTCCGGACAGCTGCCTCAATCTCCGCGGGCGTCCCGAAAGGAAGAAGAAGTTGGCGGTCTATTTCTCCCCAGAAAGTGAGCTTGCCGCCGTAACTCCTCCCCAGCTCCTCGATGTCCAGGCAGAAGAGCTGAGAGTTGAGCGCGTCAAGACCCAACTCAACAAGGTCGGGAAGGATTTCCGCTATGTAGCCGTCAGAGTGCATGAAAACGTATTTTCCGTAGCGATGTCCGATGTCAATGTAGGACTGGTAGAGCGGCTTAAACATTTTTCGCCAGAGAAAAGGCGAAATGAGGAGAGAGCTCTGGCTTCCCCAGTCATCGTTGAAGACGAGCGCATCCACTTCCGTGTCTGCCCAGAGAGTCATCTCTTCGAGATAGAAAGCCTGGACCCGCTCGAGCAAACGACAAAACTCTGGCGGCTGGTCGATGAGATCGAGAAAGAGATTCTCGGGCTTCCGGAGGAACTGGAGCAGCTCAAAAGGCCTGGCGCTAGTCCTAGCCAGGACGAAGCAGTCTGTCGTCCGGCAGAAATCGTTGACCCGCTCGGCATCCACGCTCAGCCTTTCCCGCGGCACTCTGACCGATTCCCAGTCCTTCCAGTCCTTCAACAGCGGCTCCCTAAGTTCGCCCCTGACGCCCCTCTGCCTGTTCTCGAAAACACAACCCCATTCATCAACAAATATTCCAGTCGCGTATTCTTCACCCTTGGTCCTGAGCGCTTCTTTATAGAATGGCGGCGACGTGACCATGTCGTCGGGAAAGCGGGCCCGGATCTCGGCCACCTCCTTGGGGTGGTGGTCGATTGCCCAAGGGAGGAGCCAGAGCTGGCGGGGAATGCGCGGCGGCGAGCGAAGCTCAAGACTCCTTTTAACAAGTTCTCGCGGCGTCACAAAACAGGGCATTCGTCTGCCTGTCCTTTTGAAAAAGTTACGCTCTTTTGAGCAGCCTTCCTACTTCCTCGACAGCACTGGCTGCATCCGGAGCGTATCCCTCTGCTCCGATATCATCGGCATATTTCCGGGTGACAGGCGCTCCTCCGATGATGACGGGTATTTTCAGGCCGTTTGAGCGCAGGGTCTCGACGAGGCCTCTCATCCCGATCATGGTCGTGGTCACGAGCGCAGAAAGGGCGACGATGTCCGCTCTGGCTTCCCTGGCAGCAGCGAGGAACTTTTCCGCCGAGACATCGATCCCCAGGTCGATGATCCTGTACCCGGCTCCCTTGAGCATCATGGCCACAATGTTTTTTCCGATGTCATGGAGGTCGCCCTTGACTGTCCCGATGACAACTGTTCCCCGGGGCTGAATTCCGTCCTTCACCAAGAGCGGCTCAAGCCTGGCCAGGCCGGCGTTCATGGCCCGGGCCGCCAACAGGACTTCGGGAATGAAAACCTCGCTGTTCTTGAACATGATGCCGAGCCTGTCCATTCCGGCGATGAGCCCGCCATCGAGAATCCGGGCTGGCGGAAGGCCAGAGGCCAGCGCGCGGTCGATCAGCCTCTCCACATCCTCTTTTCTCCCTTGGAGCAAAGCCTCCTGAATATCGACGAGCACGCTCGCCTCCTTAGAATGAAGGTCAAAATCCTTCGTCTGGACCTACAGAATATCTTAGAAAGCCAGCCCGCTGTCAAGCCAGGAGGTTTTTGACTTCATTCAGGTCCTGTGCTATAAGCTTTTTCTGCCTTTGAGATGAGAGGAAGGGTCGGCGTGTTCTTGCGCATTCGCCGGCCCTGATCTAGATGTCGGACCAGAAAGACAAAATCGCCCAGTCAGCCACGCTGGTCAGCTCGGCCACCTTTGTTTCGCGGCTCTTCGGCCTCCTGCGTGAGCAAGTCTTCGCCTTTCTTTTTGGAGCCGGGTTCGCCACCGACGCCTTTGTCGCCGCTTTCCGCATCCCCAACCTCCTGCGCGACCTCTTCGCTGAGGGCGCCCTGTCGGCAGCGTTTGTCCCTGTTTTTACCGAGTATCTCGTCAACAAAGACAGGAAAGAGGCTTTCCGGCTGGGCAACCTGGTTATAAACGCCCTCCTCGTCGTCCTGACTGCGGTCGTCCTCGTCGGGATTCTGGCCAGCCCGGCCATCGTCGACCTCATCGCTCCCGGGT
>CAZKBY010000244.1:0-3747 GCA_964550915.1 uncultured Eubacteriales bacterium
ATCCTCTCCCTAGCCACGATTTACCAAGGCCTGGAAAACCTCCATCTCAACCTTCGTTTCGGCCACGCTTTTATCATTTCCCTCGGCGTCGGAGGGCTTGGCTTTTTCGGGGGATCCTATTTCCTCAAAAGGTATAAAGAGAAAAACACCGATCCCTATTATCAGGTGGAAAAAATGTCCGGATCCCTCCAGGTTCTGTCGGCAAGCTTTGAGGCTTTTTCTCATGGCGCCAATGATGTGGCTAATGCCATCGGGCCGGTGGCCGCGATCGTTTACATCGTCCAGACACACAAAGTGGAGATGAACGTTCCCGTTCCTATCTGGCTTTTGCTTATGGGCGGCGTGGGCATCGCCATCGGGACGTTTGGCTGGGGCCATGCTGTCATGGAGACGGTAGGGAAAAGAATTACCTCCATCACGCCGACCCGCGGTTTCGCAGCGGAGTTCGGCACGGCAGCGACCGTTCTGCTCTGTTCCCGCCTGGGGATGCCCGTTTCGACGACCCATGTCTGCGTCGGCAATGTCATCGGCGTTGGACTTGCCCGCGGTATTGCGGCCATCGACCTGGGCGTTATCAGGAGGATTTTTTCAGCCTGGATCATCTCGCTGCCAGCCTCGGCGCTTTTTTCAATCACCTTCTACCTTATCCTGCTCAATATTTTCTCTTGATAAGCTAGGCTGAAAAATTTGACCACCGCTTTCCCTTGACTTCTTTTTTTCTGTATTTTTATAATAATAGCGAGCAAGTGGCTTAGGATGTTCGGTTAGTCAGCGCTGGATTCCGGAAACAAATCAGGTTTTTTAAGCAATGGCCTTGTTTTCTTATTGCTGGCAGCGGCATCTCTCGTGAGCCGCTTGCTTGGGAAGGAGAAGGGAGATAGAACCGATTTCGTCCCCAGCCAAAGATCGACAAGACAGCCAGTCCGACATTCCTTTGGCTGAGCGGCTGCGCCCCAAGATGAAGCGTCGGTCGGTGAAGCGGGGAATGATAGGCCTGGCAGCCTGGGCTGCTCCCAGAGTGGGAAGGAGGACTCCTCTCTTGCATACGTTTGCGAATTCATGGGAGCAGAAAATGCGCCAGGGGACCGAAGCCGAGATGAAGGCGGGGCTTCGTCCGCCGGGCGTCCTGCGAGATCGCTTGGACGTGGGAGTGGCCATCCTTCGAACCCTGGAGCGGGCAGTCGCCGAGGACCGGCTGAGCCGGAGCACGATCAAAAAACTATTGACCGTCTTGATTGGCGACAGCATGATCAGCCACGGAATTTACGACGGCAAGATCAAGTTTAAAGAGCAGTTTGGCGTCAGGCCTCCCGGGTTTTTCCTGATCAGCCCGACGAAAACCTGCAATTTGCGCTGCCAAGGGTGCTATGCCGATTCAGGGCCAACCCGCGAGAAGCTCGAGTGGGACATCATCGATCGCATGGTCAAAGAATGCTATGAGCTCTGGGGGGCGCCGTTCATTGTCATCAGCGGCGGCGAACCGCTGGCTTATGAAGACCAGGGCCGGGGAATCCTGGAGCTGGCCGAGAAACATCCCGAGTGTTACTTTTTGATGTACACGAACGGGACTCTGGTCGATGATGCGATGGCCGAGCGTCTGGGGAAGATCGGCAACCTCACTCCCGCGGTTTCGGTGGAGGGGCTCCGGGAAAAAACCGAGAAGCGTCGAGGCGAGGGTGTGTTTGAACAGATCGTCAGGGCGATGGAGAACCTCCGCCGCCAAAAAGTCTTTTTCGGCATTTCGCTGACGGCGACCCGGGAGAACGCTGACGAAGTGCTCTCGGATGAAGTCGTCGATTTTTACTTCGAGAAGATGGGAGCCTTGTACGCCTGGATTTTCCATTACATGCCCATCGGCCGATCCTACACTCTCGACCTCCTTCCGACGCCCAAGCAGCGGCTGAGAATGTGGCAGAGGGCCTGGGAATTGATCCGCGGCCGGCATCTTTTTATCGCCGATTTCTGGAACCTGGGGACAGCTTCCTACGGCTGCATAGCGGCGGGCCACGAAGGGGGCTACATGACCGTCGATTGGAACGGAAACATCAGCCCCTGCGTTTTTATCCCTTACTCGCCCCTGAATATCCATGATGTCTACGCCCAGGGCAAAACCCTCAATGACGCTTGGTCCCATCCGTTCTTTGACCGGCTCCGGGCCTGGCAGGATCGCTACAGCAACGAAAAAAACTACACTCAGGGAGGATGGCACGGAAACTGGCTCATGCCCTGCCCCAACCGTGACCACCACGCTGAATTCTATGAGATTCTCAAGGGGAGCAGAGCCAGGCCTGTCGATGAAGCGGCTGAAACGGCGCTTCAAGATCCCGATTACCACAAGGGTCTCGAAGCGTACAACCGGGCCGTCGCCGAGCTCATGGACCCGATCTGGAAAGAACAGTATTTGAGGCCTGAGAGCTGAGACTCAACTCATTAATGGCGGAGGCATTCTCTTAGCGCAGGGCTGTAGAGATGAAACCTGTTTTTTCCTTCCTCTTTGGCCCTGTACATGGCGATGTCGGCATTCCGCGTGAGGGTGTCCGCGTCCTCTCCGTCATCGGGGAAGACGGAGATGCCGATGCTGGCCGTAATCGAAATAGTCAGGCCCTCAATGTCAAAAGGCTTTTGGAATGAAAGGACGATTCTTTCTGCCACGTTCTGGGCCACTTCGACATGCGGAATTTCGGGCAGGAGCATGACAAACTCATCCCCGCCCAGGCGGGCGATTGTATCACTCCTGCGGAACATATGGATAAGACGGGTGGCCACGCTCTGGAGGAGCTTATCGCCGATATTGTGCCCCCGGGTGTCGTTCACCTTTTTGAACTCATCCAGGTCAAGCATGAGGACGGCCAGTTGGTGGCCGTCTCGCTGAGCTTGAGCCAAAGCAACGTTAAGGCGGTCAAAAAAGAGGAAGCGGTTGGGAAGTTCTGTGAGATGGTCATGGATGGCGTTGTAGCGGAGCTTCTCCTCGTACCGTTTGCGCTCGGTGAGATCATGGAGAACCAGGACAAGCCCGCTGACCGTGTCTTTTGATCCCTGATGACAGTGGCCGAGAGTTCGACGGGAATTTTTTCGGCGTAATTGATGACAAGAAGGTTTCCGTTCACCGGATTCTGGAAATTTTCATTGAGCAGCATTGGCACAGACAGGCGTTGCAGTTTGCCGCTCTCTTCTTCAATCAGATGAAGGACGCTCGACAGGGGTTTGTTGATGCTTTCCGTCTGTCGCCAGCCGGTCAGCTTCTCCGCCACCGGGTTCATGAAGGTGATATTGCCCAGCCTGTCGGTGGCGATGACTCCTTCGCCGATGCTCTGGAGGATGGTTGTTAGCCAGCCTTCTCTCTCCTTCAGCTTGATCTCCATCTGGTGCTTGTAGAGGGCCATTTCGATGACGGTGAGGAGTTCTTTCTGCTCGATGGGCTTAAGCGTGTACCCCAGCGGCTCGGTGAACTTGGCCCGCTCGAGGGTGTTTTCGTCTGTGTGGGCTGTCAGGTAGATCACCGGGATATTGAAGCGGCCGCGGATTCTCTCCGCCGCTTCCACGCCGTCCATGCTGCCCCGCAGGACGATATCCATGAGAATGAGGTCTGGCTCGGTCTTGTCGGCTTCTTCAATGGCCTCCTCGCCAGACGAGACGACACCGCAAACTTCGTAGCCTGCGTTCTTGATCATGTTCTCGATGTCGCGGGCGATGAGGCCCTCATCCTCGACAATCAGAATCCGGATGCCTTCCATCGGCTTAGACCTT
>CAZKBY010000245.1:0-3738 GCA_964550915.1 uncultured Eubacteriales bacterium
GGGGAATATTAACGGCTGAGGAAATTGGTCAGGCGGATGTTCCGGCTTTCCAGGCTGGTGGCGCAGACTCTCTCCAAGCGCGCCACGGAGAGGTTGTAATCGACCAGAGCCTTGAGCTCCATCGATCGCGCGTCGGCCAGAGCTTCCTGGTACTGGAGGACGAAATAGTTGGTGGTCAGTCCGACGCCCAGTTTCTTCTCTTCAGCCTCCAGCCGTTTTCCCGCCAGCTCCCTGGCGATCCGGTAGGCGCGGACTTTTTTGGCGTTGGTCTCGATCTCCCGAACGGTATCGCCGACTTCAAGGGCCGCCTGCTGCTCGAGCGTCTTCAGCCTTGCTTGAGTCTGCTCAAGCTGCAGCCGCGCCGTCACCAGGTTGGCTTTGGTCAACAGGTTATTCAAGGGCAGAGAAAGCGTCAGGCTCACTGACCAGTTTTTGTAGAGAAGCCTGAAGGCGTCTTTGATTGATTTAGAAGCGCTTTCCTTTTCTTTTCCCACGATCACGCCAAGAAAGGGATTGTCGTCGAGGTAGATCAGCCTGTCGCCTGAGATTCCGGGGCTCCAGTAAGAAAATTGAAGGTTCAGGCCGGGAAGAGTCTGATTTCTGGCTACGTTGACATTTAGCTCATTGGTCTCGATTTCCTTAGCGGTCATGAGGAGGTCGGGCCGCCGCGCGAAGGCAATTTTCGTCGCTTCATCGAGGGAGACGGGCTTCTCCACAAAACTTGGCGTGTCCACCGGGACGATGGCCATCCCTCTCGTGTCGCTTTCAGCGTCCAAGTTGATGATGTTCCGGAGCACCTCTTCGCTCCGTCGGATGAGGCCTTCGGCAGCCACGCTGTCCGCTTCCCGGGAGGCGACTTCTGCCTCAGCGTTCAGGATCTCGATCGGAGCCAGCTTGCCCACCTCGACCTCCTTCCTGTTCTTCTCCAGCAGGTCACGGGCCAAATCGAGGGATTGCAGCTTCACTTTATGATTCTCGATGGCATAGACAAGGTTCCAGTACGCTTCCTCAACAAGGAAGATTGTATCAATAAGAGTGGCCTTCAGTTGTTCCTCAGAAATGTTAAGGTTGTTCTGAGCGATGAGGATCTCCCGCCGGTTTACCTTGAGCCCGAAGTCTTTGAGTAACGGCTGATCAAAGACGAAGGTCAACGTGCTCGAGAAGCGCGGGTTGACGATCTGGAAGGACTCGTTCGTGTCCGTCTTGTTGTTGGCAAAGGACAACGACGCCGACCCGCCCGTGGGAATTCTCTGGACCACAGAAGCCCGGCAATCCAGGTTTTTCGTAACGATGGTACCAGCTCCCTGGATCCACCAATAGGGCGGGTTCTCCCTCTTCTCGGTCCCGTAACTGAATTCAAGCGAAGGCATGAAAGTTTCTTTGGCCCGGGTGATAGCAGCATCGGCGATCTCAGGGCCGTAAACCTGGACGGCCAGGTTGAGGTTATTCTTAAGCGCCTTGGCGATGCAGTCTTCAAGAGTCAAAGGAAGTGTTTTCCTTTCCTTTTGCTCTTGCGCCACGGCGGGTGTCAGCAGCACCAAAATGATTAGTAACGACACAAGGCCTGTCTTCCAGCTCATATCCTTCCTCCTTTTAGGAACGGACTTCTAAGTTCTTCTTTAGATTATACGATTTTTTCGGGCCGAAGTTTCCTGCGCCCTCGGCTTGACAAAGCCGGCGGAGTTTACTATTCATCATCCCGATGGGTCGGAAGGTTCCTTTTTCTCACATATTTCTGCTGCTGATTTTTTCAATTCTCATCAGTTTTTTTGCCTTCTTTCTCCGCCAGATCCCTCGTTTCACGGTGACCAACAAGGCGTTCGAACCATCTGCGTTTGCTCTCGTCGCGAGCGCCGGCCTCGCCTTCTTTCTTCTTTTAGCCTTCTGGTTTGCCTACTCAAAGATGATATCCCGGCTCTGGAACCTGAAATTCGAGGCTGTTTTGGCCGCAGATTTTCTGACTTACCTGCCCTTGCTTTTTCTCAGTCTGACTCCTCTGATGCTTGGCCAATACATTTCCGCTCCCGATCTTCAAACACGGGCGGAGCTTTTGGGAGGAGGCGTGATTCTGGCAGTTGTCTACCTCAAATTCATTCAACTTCGCCGCTGGAGCAAAGAGGGCGTCGCTCAAAAGCCGCGCCTGGGCGAGAGGTTTCTCTCGCTTTCGCCGCGCCGGAAGTTCTTTATTCTTTTCTTCGCGTCTCTCCTCGTTTTTAGCGCCGGCACTATCGTCTTTATTTCCACAGGCATCACCCCAGCAGGCGATGAGCCCCACTATCTTCTTATCACCCACAGTCTGTTTCAGGACAAAGATTTCGACCTGGCGAATAATTATGCCCAGCAGGATTATTCCCGCTTCATGAAATATGAGGGGAAGATGAAGCCCCACGCCGTTTGGGGTGCCAGGTCGGGAAGCCTCTATTCGGCCCATTCCCCCGGAGTCTCCGTCCTGCTTCTTCCTTTCTATGCCCTCGGGTCTCTATTCCAGGGCCAGGCTCTTCTCTTTTTCATCCGCCTGGGGATGAGCGTTTTCGGAGCGCTCTTTTCCCTCCAGGTTTACCTGTACGCGCGGAGCGAATGGCAAAACGAAAGACTCGCTCTCTGGCTGTGGTTTTTAACAAGCTTTACGTCGCCCGTTTTCTTCTACTCTATCCATGTTTACCCCGAAATCGTCGTCGCCTTTCTTTCCCTCACCGTTTTTCGCCTGTTTCGTTTTTCTCCCTCCCTCTCCTGGCCCAAGGTTGTGGTCTGCAGCCTCTTCCTCGCCTCTTATATCTGGTTTCACAGCCTGAAATACATTCCTCTTTTCGTGCCTCTCTTCCTCTACGGCCTCTGGGTCTTGTCCAAAAAAACCAGGCCAGCATGGAAAATCGCTCTCTTCGTCATCATGCCGGCCACGATAACCCTCCTCTATCTCGAATTCCAGCATTCGCTCTACGGCTCCTACTCCCTTTCCTCCGCTTCCTGGGCCAGGCCGATGACCGGCGAGGAATCCGTCGAGTTCGCCCGCAACCTCCTTTTCGGAATCCCCCTCCGGTATCGCTTGGAGACCCTGACCGGCTATTTCTTCGACCAGCGAGACGGACTCCTTTTCTATGCGCCCCTTTATTTTTTTGCTCTGCTCGGGGCCTGGGAGATGTGGAGGAGAAAGAAAAAAGACTTTCTCCTTCTTTTCTTCGTCTCGGCTCCCTACGTGTTCATTTCGGCCTTTTTAACTCAGAGGACCGGGTACGCGCCCCAGGCTAGGCCGCTGGTGTCCGTCATCTGGTCTCTCGCAATTTTGATGGGCTATTTCCTGGCGTATAACCGGAAAAAAATCTTTGTCTATTTTTATAACTTTGCCGCCTTGCTGAGTTTTCTTTTCGTCGTCCTTCTCCTTAAGCATCCGCTGAACCTTTATCAGGAGACGACCAGGGGAATCACAGAACGCGGGGGTGGCCTGTTTTATCTCTTGAGCAACATTCGCTTTCGCCTGCCCGATTTCCTCCCCTCCTACCTCAAGGTCGAGGACTGGCAATGGCTTCCCAATTTCATCTGGCTGGCCCTCACAGGGTTCTTCGTTGCCTCTTACATTCTCATCAAAAAACGTAATTATTCGGTCAAATCGAGCGCTCAGATCCTCGTCGCCGGAGCAGGCTTGTCCATCTTTTTCATCTGGATCGTCCTCTTTCCCCGCCGGGTCCTCCTTGACCGGGTGATTGTGCCCCTTGAATCCGGGACCAGAGCCGTCTTTTATTC
>CAZKBY010000246.1:0-3694 GCA_964550915.1 uncultured Eubacteriales bacterium
TGTCGACAGCCAGGTCCAGCTTGTTTCGATGGGCCTGAATTGCCAAAGGGCCGAGAGTCTCAAAAACGAAATCCTCCAGACAGAAAGCCGTCGATTCAAGCTCAACCTTTTTGGCCTCGATCTTGGAAAAATCCAAGACATCGTTAATCAAACGCATCAGAGACTCGGCTGAAGACTTGATGCCCTTGAGGTATTCTTTTTGCTCCGGCGTGAGGGAGGTGTCGAGGGCCAGTTCGGTCATTCCCAGAATACCATTCATCGGGGTCCGAATTTCGTGGCTGATGTTGGCCAGGAACTCACTCTTGGCTTTGTTGGCGGTCTGGGCCTCCTTGCGGGTTCTGATGAGTTCAGAAACGTCAGTCAGGCTGAGGAGGACGCCTTTGTACTGATTGTCGGCATAAATGGGCTTGATCCGGTAAATAACCTCCACCTGGCCAAGGCTTTTCTGAATTTCAAGGGGAGGTGAGGAAGGCTTTTTCTTGAATTCTTCGACCGCGCTCTTCAGGTTTTCAAGGGATTCCCCGAGATGGATGTCCCAGAGCGTCGATCCAAGAACATCTGACCTCTTTTTGCCGAAGATGTTGAGAAAATAATCGTTGACTTCGACGATCCGGTCATTGGCATCGGCAAAAGCAATTCCTTCCTCAATGCCGGATATGATGGCTGATAGTTTCTCCGATTCTCTTTGGGTGGCTTCCTCGGCGCGTTTCCGGTTTAAGGCTTCGACAAAAGCCGTGGCCAGAGCTTCGACGATAATCTGGTCGTCCGCATCATAGGCTGGTTCTTTGTTGGCCAGGACGAGGACCCCGATCGTGCTTCCGGCCTGCTTGAGGGGAACGCAAATAAGAGAAGACAGAGCTGGATGCCCGGCCGGGGTTCCCACTCGAAGCGGATGTGTCTGAGGGGAGTTGATGATGTGCGTAAGACCGTCTTTGATGGGCAGACTCCACAGGCCTCTTATTTTCATGTTCTTGAGGAGTTCAACGGCGTCAGGCTTGGCGATCCCGCAGAGATCCCAGCCCGGATCTGTCACTGAAATAACGTCCAAAAGACCTCTATCATTGACCTCGCCGATGAACCCGAACTTGCTTCCCGTAAGCTCCACGGCAATATGAAGGGAGGACATCGCCAGATCAGCATAGGATTCAGCGGAAAGAGCTTTCTGGAGGAGCTTATTTATTCCCTCGAGAAGCGTTTTCTGTTTCAGGATTTTAGTTTCGGCATGCTTTCTTTCGGTGATATCCTTATTCATCCCGCGGTAGCCGATGAGCCCGCCCCCCTCATCAAAAATGGGGAGGGCGCTGGTTAAGGAACAGACGAGCCTTCCGTCTTTGGTCAGGTTCCAGTTTTCCAGGTCGGTGACGGCTTTCTTCTCGGCGATCACGGCTTTGAGAACAGCCTTGACCTTAAGAGCCTCATTTTCAGGCATCAAGTCAAAAGGCGATTTCCCGACAATCTCCTCGGGGCTATAGCCGAGTATTTGTTTGACCCGGCCCGAGGCAAAAGTGTAGATGCCCTCTTTGTTGACCTCCCAGATCCAGTCAACCGAGCTTAGAGCGATGTCTTGGAAACGCCTTTCTGATTTGCGGAGCTCTTCCAAAATCTTTTTTTGAGCTGAGATGTCCCTGTAAATCCCGAAGATGGCCAAAAGCTGGCCATTTATGATGATGGGCGAGGCAATGACCGAGACTGGAATGAGCTGGCCGTCCTTTCTTTGCCGAATTGTTTCAAATGATATTTTCTCGCCACTGATTACCCTCTGGGTGATTGAGACGGCTGAACTCATCTCGTTGGCCGGAACGATCAGGCTATCAATAATCTGGCCGCTGATCTCATCTGTCTCGAACCCAAATATCTTCCTGAATTCCCTGTTCGCTCTAAGGAGATGCCCTTCTCTGTCGGCGATGATAATTCCCTCCTGGGCGTCTTCGAACAACTTTTCAAAATAGGCTTCTTCTTCCCTGAACCTCTTGCCGTTTTGCCCTTTCTCGCTGAGAAGCAGATCGCTTCTCTCTGGCTGCGCCAGACCTGTCCGTTCTATTGTTCTGCTTGCCCTGTCGTCGAATGGGGACATAAATTTTCCTAGTTCTCGAGGAGTATCAGACTGATTTTAGCTGCCCGGTTGGGCCGGTCAATCGCCTTTCCGGGTGAAAGGAGGGGTGATTTTCTTTTTCCTTCTGTCCTCGGCGGGGGTGAAAAGGGCTGCTGCGCAGGGGGAGTGCCTGCCGGCGCACCTAATGGGGGTATGGAAGAAATGGCGATTTTGCTGGATAACCTGTATAATAGACGGGCTGCGAATGGAAAACAACAAGCTCATCCTTGCCTCCTCGGGGTTGATCCTGATTTTTCTCTTAGGTCTTATCCTCCGCCTGGCCAGGCCTGTCTTTTTTCCATTTTTCCTGGCGATCTTTTTCTATTTTATTCTCTCGCCGGTGCTGGAATTCCTGATGCGTTTGAGGATTCCCCGAACCCTGGCTGTCTTCTTGATCATCGGTGTCTCGTTTTTCCTTCTCTATCTTTTGGGTATGCTTTTCTATGCCAGTGGCAAAGGATTCGCGGCTTCTTTCCCTGAATACGGCCAAAAGCTCAACACTCTGCTCCGCGTGATAATGGAGAGGCTCGAGGTCGCAAACATCAGCTGGGACCCTTTGGCTTGGACGAGAAGCCTGGATGTTAATAAATTGGCCTCGTTATTCCTCTCCTCTTTGGACCGGTTTTTATCCTTCTTCTCCACGCTCGTCTTGATTTTCGTCTTCCTTATTTTCATGCTGGCTGGACGGGGCAAGCTCAAGCTGAAAGTCGAGAAATCATTCAGCCCTGTCAAGGCGGCTAAGATCAACAACGTTTTAGACAACATCGACAGCCAGATCCAAAAATATCTGGCTATTAAGACGGTCATCAGCCTCATGTCTGGACTCCTGACAATGATCGTCCTGGCTCTGTTTCGGGTCAAGTTCGCCGTTGTCTTCGGATTCTTGACATTTCTCCTGAACTATATTCCGAGCCTGGGATCGATCTTGGCCATCGGCTTTGCCGTCCTGATCGCGGCGTTTCAGTTCGGAAGTTTCTGGCCGGCCTTGTGGATTCTCCTTGTCCTCATTTTCTTCGATCTTCTGACAGCCAACTTCATTGAGCCGAAATTGATGGGACACGGGCTCGGGCTAAGCCCGCTCGCTGTCCTTTTTGCCCTCTTTTTCTGGGGCTGGCTGTGGGGTATCCCCGGGATGATCTTGGCTGTTCCGCTCATGGCGGTCGTCAAAATCATTTGCCAAAATATTCCCTCCCTTCAATTCGTGGCTGAAATCATGAGCAGGTAGCGGGGCCAAGAAATTAGGGGGGAGTAATCAATCTTTTTTGACGAGAGAATTCTTTGAGTTTAGCGAAACGCTTGCTCAGGTCATTGATATAGGCGCGGCCATTCCAGTTGTCTTTAGCCAGATACTTGAGCCCAAGAATGATGTTGTCCAAACAGGCGAGTTTTTCTTCTTTCTTATAGATTTCAATTTCCTGAGGAAGGATGATCGCTCGTTTATAGCGGCATCCCTCGACGCTCTCGAAAATCGCTTCCCCAACCTCGTTCTTGGCCGAGCTTTCTTCGCCCGGCAGGATAAGCTTTGATCTTCCCTTTTCGATTTTTGTCCGCACATAATCCAAAGCCAGGAGAGCGTCTCGGTCGACGAAGCCTGGATTCCTG
>CAZKBY010000247.1:0-3687 GCA_964550915.1 uncultured Eubacteriales bacterium
GGTCAGCCTTGACCTTGATATCATTGTCTCCGGTCAGGACCTGGATAAGGTATGTGAAGCCGCCTCCAGGAAAGGCTTCAAGGTCGAGAGATATGAACACAGCATCAATTTGATGTTAGCCGGGTCCGACCTCCGCATCCAGCTTCAGACAGATTCCCGTTACCAGGATTTCATTCCCCGCGCGCGGACTAAAAAAGTTCTTGGGTACAGGATGAAAGTGGCGGACATCGAGGACGTCCTCAAGGGCAAAACCTGGGCTTATCAAGACGAAACCCGCCGCCGCAGCAAAAGACAAAAGGATTTGGCCGATATTATCCGCCTGATCGAGGCCTACCCCGGACTCCGCCGACGCCTTCCGCCCGAGATAAAAAAACTATCCATTCTACAGAAAAGCAACTTCAATGAAATGTGAGCTGATTTTCGCCACTATTCTTTTTATCGTCTCTCTCTGGGAACGAGCGGGCGGCGTCCTCATGATCATTGTGGGGCTGGTTGTCGCCGTCGGCTATCCACTGACCTTTGGTCGCAGGTTTCCAGCTACGACGTCCATCTTTGTGGAATTGACCATGGCCTTGCCGCCTCTGCTCGTGGGTATCCTTTTGATCCTGGCTCGTCGGAAACCACATGCACCGGCAGTCTCCGGGTGATTTTGCTCAAGAAATACAAATAGGGCGACCTTTATCCTCTTGACCATCCGGGTTTATCTGGATTACATTGAGAAGGGACACCTGATGAAGAAGAGGCTAGTTATCTCCAGGTTCTTAATTCTAATAGCATGGGTTTCCATTGGTTGTTTGCACTCCGCCCCCATAAAGCAAGTTCGGGTCATCGCCGACAGGGCCACGATCTATTCAGAGCCTGCCCCGACCAGCGCCAGGATCGACGTTGTCGAAAAAGGCACCGTCTTGACTCTTTTCCAGCAGAATAAGGTCCGGGACGTCTGGTACTATGTTAGCTTCCAGTCGCCGAGGTATGGCGCGCGTATCTCCGGATTTGTCCATGAGTCGGCAGTTGAGCCGGTTGCCGAAGAGATAACCCCCCCACCAAAAAAAGAGCAGGCCGAACCCAAAAAACTCGGTCCTCCGCCCGCAAAGGCTTTAAGAGCAGCGCCAAAAGCTGAAGAAAAAAAAGAAATAAAAGTTGAACCCCTGGCTCTCCCTCGCGTAGAAGAATTGATCGTTCCCAGCCGCCTACCAAAAAGCGAGGTAATTAAGCTTCCTCGCCAGGTGCCTCAGCTCAAGGAGGCTGTCTGGAAGCCCATCCCAACTGTTCCGACCGCTGAGCTTTCTGAAAAAAAGGAAGACCGCGTCAAAGAGTTAAAGCCTATAATTCTTATCGAATTAGTAGCAGCCATTCCCCTACCCCGCTCGCGCCCGGTCAAGCTGCCCGGGAAAGAGAAGGCGCGAGAGGACAGAGCCTGGAAGATCATCCCGCTAATCGCAGAGGAAAAGAAAGCCCAAAAAGAAAAGGCGCCCCCCAAGAAAGCGGAGCCGCTGCCGTTGCCCTTTCCCCCAGCCGGGAAAGAGGAAGCCAAAGAGAAACCCCCGGCTGTTGCTCCAGCCAAGACTCCGGTAACTCCAACTGCTCCGGTCCAACTACCTTCTGGGGAAACTCGCAGCCGAGGACGAGGGCTTCTGACCTTAGGCCTTGGCTACGGGCCCTCCCTGGGCGGAGCCGGAGTGTTTCTCCAGCTTAACACCAAGGCCGGTTTCGCTCTTCACGGCGGGGTTGGTTATTATCCGACGACGCTCATCTACTCCGAGACTGACTGGGTCAAGAACACGATTTTTTACAGCGTCGGCATCAAATATTATCTCCCCTTCAAGTCGTCGCTCTTATCTCCCTATCTCGACCTGCAGTACGGAGGGCTCAGGGTCGAGGCCGCTCAGATGGTTCTGGGCGTTTGGGAATACACCTATGTCTTGGGCCATGAACAAAAAGCGCTCTGGGGCCCGTCAGCGTTAGCCGGAGCTGAACTCCGAATGGGACGTTTCGGGATCAATGGCGCGGTCGGTGTCTCCTATGCGCTGACCGAATGGGAATACCTGGAGCAGAAAACCTCATTTTCCTTCGACCTCAGCTTTCTTGTCTATTTCTGATTCTTTTGAATACTTCCCGGCCTTATGGTATAAACATTCTCTTCTGAAAAAGCGGCCTTGACGCTGGCCGAGATAAAGGAATTGGGCGATGAAAAGGACTTTCGTTTCCATCCTCTTTTGTCTTCATTTCTCCGGTGGAACTCTTCTTTTGTGCCAGCCGGCTTTGCTCGCACAAGAAAAAAAAGAGACAGCACCGCAGAAAGAAATGACCATTCGCAACCTGACCGGAGAAACCGTTTCTTACTCCATCCTGCGTTTCGACCGTGACAGCGGCCCGGCCAAGCGCTCCCTCAAGCCTGACGGCCTCGACAGGTGGCCGTGCGAGGGGCCCTTAGACATAACATTTGAACGTGGAGCTGAGACGATTGACTACCGGCTGGAATGCGGGCTCTCTTACACATTCCGCTACACGGAAAACGACAAGGTCGAGCTCTATAGCGGCTCCCACGGCCTCTTTGGTGTAGCCGACCTGGCGCCGTTTGTGCCCACGCCGATGTCGGTCGTTGAAAAAATGCTCGAGCTGGCCCGTGTTGATAAGGATGACATCCTCTTCGACCTCGGTTGCGGGGACGGACGCATCGTCATCACGGCAGCCAGGAAATACGGAACCCGCGGGGTCGGCATCGACATCGACCCGGACCGCATCGAAGAGTCAAGGAGAGCTGCCCAAGCGGCCGGAGTCGAGAAGCTGGTCGAATTCCGCCTGCAGGATGTCATGAGGGCCGACTTTTCCCAGGCCACGGTGGTAACCCTCTATCTTCTGCCCGAGTCAAACGAGCTTCTCCGGCCACTCCTTGACGACCAGCTCCAACCTGGAGCCTATGTTGTCTCCCACAATTATTCCATCCCGGGCTGGGAGAAAAAAGAGGTTGCCTACCTGACGGTCGAGGACGCGACCGGCGAAGAGCACACAATCTTTGTCTATCGGAGATAGGAGAAAAAGACCCCTTGACGGTTCATCACCCGGGTTTGACGGCACTGGCCGTTATAGCCTGAGACTAAAGGACTGATAGCCCCGGCAAAGTTGAATCCAAGTTCGAGAATGAATAAAATAATTCCCGCCCTGATTAAAAAAAGATTTTAGGAGGAAACGATGAGAGTGAAAAAATGGATGAGCTTGATTTCTGTCCTGATCCTGCTCTCTTTTATGTCCGGCTGCAAGGCCAAGCAAGAGACTTTCACCTACCCCGTCACCGAAAAAGTAGATGTCGTCGATGATTATTTTGGGACGAAAGTCGCCGACCCTTACCGCTGGCTGGAAGAAGATAAAGCCGAAAAGGTCAAACAGTGGGTCGAAGCCCAGAACAAGGTGACCTTCGGCTACTTGGAAAAAATCCCGTTCCGCGATAACATCCGCCAGCGGCTGACCGAAATCTACAACTATCCCCGCTATTCGGCGCCTCTCCGGGCCGGCGAGTATTATTTCTTTTACAAGAACGATGGCCTGCAGAACCAGAGCGTGATCTACGTTCAGAAAGGGCTGGATGGGGAGCCCAGAGTTTTCCTCGACCCCAACACTCTCTCGCCCGACGGAACGACGCGGGCTAATCTGATCGGGTTCTCCCATGATGACCGGTATACCGCTTAT
>CAZKBY010000248.1:0-3662 GCA_964550915.1 uncultured Eubacteriales bacterium
GCCTTATGGACATGAGGCGGCGCTCCCCGACCGCCCGGGCCGTCGAACTTATAGGGGCTGATGTCGATGATCGAACTCAGGTTGCCGTGATAAGCACCGTCAATGACGATGATATCCCGCTGTTCAGTCCTTGCCCGGGCCAGCCGGAGAGCTAGGTCATTGGCCTCACTCCCGCTCGATACGAAATAGAAGACGCGAAGAGGAGCTGGCAGTGTATCGGCCAGCCTGAGAGCATACTCAACCAGATTATCATGAAGGTAGCGCGTGTTAGTGTTAAGGATGGCCATTTGTTCTCGGGCAGCCTGGACCACCGCCGGATGGCAGTGCCCGACATGGGGGACATTGTTCACAGCGTCAAGATAAGCCTGACCGTTCTCATCATACAGGCGTTGCCCGAATCCCCTTACTATCTTTAGGGGTTTTCGGTAGGAAATGCTGAGCGTTGGACCCAAATGCGTCCGCCGCAACCGAATAATCTCTTCTCTTCCCCTTTCCGTGGCGAAGGGAGGTTTTTTGTCCTCTGGTATCTTCAGGATGAAGTTCGGATCTGGACAGAGGCTCAGCCAGAAGTCCTTTTGACTGGGCGGAGCTACTCCGGGAAAATCTCCCCGTCTACCGAGAAGATCGGTTACGATCTGAAAGTGGAGATGCGGCGGCCAGCCCCCGTTTTCCTCAAAACTGCCGATTGCACCGATTTTCTGGCCCTTTTTTATTCTCTCTCCTTCAGTAAGGCCGGCAAGTGAGTCTTGACTGAGATGGCCGTAAAGTGTGTAGAATTTCAGGCTGCCAGATATCCTGTGTTCAAGGATAATAGTCGGGCCATAATCAAGATGGCCGTTGTTGTTGCGAAAGCTATGGACAATTCCGTCAAGTGGCGCAAAGACAGACGAGCCTGGCTTCAGGAAGAGGTCCGCCCCCAGATGGACTGTCCGCCATTCAGGAGAATCATTTCCGGGGACCTTAAAAATGTCGCTCGTGTAGAATTGCCGGACCTCGCCGTAGCGTCCGATTCCCACCTTAGCCCCGGCGGCCGAGATCCGGCCCGACATCCAGACACCGAGTTCCTCCATGTTGTCTGGGTGATCGCAAGCGCCAAGATCCCGACTTCCCACGGTCAGGTCAAAAAACAAGGGAGGATTTTTTCCCATATCCGCTTTGATCACTGGGCCCACATCCACCGGATGAGACCTTAACCAAGACAAGACTTTTTCTGATTCAGGACACGGACCGAGGCCGCAAGCCTGGCGGAAAATACAACAGGCCAGCCGCGGATTGACCTCCCGCCACTCTCGGAGCAGTGCCCAGGCTGGCTTCTCGCTGATCGTCAGGTATTCGTTTTCTTTCTCCTGTTTTTTCTGCTCGGCTGAGATGGCCACGCTCAGGCACAGTCGGAGGGCGATGAGATGATAGAGAACCTGAATCTCATCCTCCAATAAGGGCACAACCTGGTGATAGGCAGAAACGATCGCTGCTGCTGCAGCCAACGGGTCTTTTTTCCCCATCATCGCGTACGCGGCTCCGATAGCCAGCTCTCCGACCGTGTACCCGTAAAGCATGTCGCCGAAATCGATGATCCCGATAACTTTCGTGAAGCGATCTTCCACGGCAGTCGAAGTATGACCGACGAGCACGTTATAATCGTTGGCGTCGTTGTGGATGACGCTCATCCTGAGCTCAGCCAGCAGGGTAAGAGCCTGCTCCTCGAACAGACGCAAAAAGTGCTGGATCAAGTCCCGCTCTGTTTTTCCCTCGATATGAGCAAGAAGCCTGGCCAGAGTGATCGGGGCCTCCTTCAAGTCCCACTTCAGTTCTCGCTTCATGGCCGGATGTCTAAACGAAAGAAGGGCCTTATCCATTCGACCAAGAAAAGAACCAAGGCTTCTGAGGAGCTCAGGATGGTGCGGCTTGACGTGGGCAAAGAAACGGCCGGGAAGATAGCTCAGCAGACGGACGAAGTGGCGCTTGCCCCTTCGGCCTTTGACCGTAATAATGAGCTCCCCTTGCCTGGTCTTCTGGATCAAAGGCCAGGCTATCTCGGGAACTTCTTGCCTGAGGTGTTCTATGGCGCTCGCCTGGAAGTCGAGGACTTCTCTTCTCTCGGCAGCGCTTGAAATCTTGAGGATGAACTCCCGTCCCGAGCCGGCTTCAGAGAAGTGAAAATTTTGATCGCGCTCACTGGGCATCTCAAGAGCGCTGCCTGAAAGGCCATAGGAATCGGCGATGATGGCACAGGCCTCTTCACTTGTGAATTCCGGGCGGTTTGATCTAAGCTCCGTCATGTCTCTTCTCCTCAAGCTCCTTATGATGTTGCCAGCGGGTCCTCAAACGCGCCAGCTCTCTCTCGTCGCCTTCCCTGACGATCTGATGGAGCAGCACAGGATTCTTGCCTTCAAGGAAATGTTCCACTCGAGAGGACACCGTTTCGCCAAAAAAGGCTTCCCCGCGATAGTCCACCTCTACTTCGGCCGGCAGATGCGTGTTCAGAAGATCTCCAGAGGGAGTTTCCACGGCCCAAACGATATAAACGACATGATTGACGTGCCTGTTCCAGTCGAGGTCGTGTCTCTGGACGGCGAACGAACGAACCCTGTCTCGCCTTTTCAGCTTGGGAAGCGGCTCAAACGCATTGTCGATGACCCGCCGGGGGTCACGGACTATGGCTCGAAGATGCTCTTTTGGCGGAACGGGCCGCTTCGTCCTGAGGTCGATCATCATCCAGGAGCTCGTCGCCGCGGCTATGAGCCGGCCTTGTTCATCACTTACCTCAAACTCCCTCAAAGCAAAAAGATCACGGAGGCCTGAGGGCCAGGTCCTCAGGATGACGGTTTCCCCCCAAGAGGGATAGCACCAAATCCTGACATGATACCTCGATATGACCCAGGTCAGTTCTTTCGCACGAAGGTCAGTGACCGAAAAGCCAAGAATCCCGGCATGTTCTCCTGCCGCTTCCTGAAAGTAATTGAGATAGCTGGCCAGCCGCACGTTTTCACCAGGACCTGCCTCATAGGAATGGACCTTGAATTGAACTTGATACAAGGGGATACTCCCCGGGGCGGCGCCTTTCATCTTTTTGACTCCTCTCTTCTCGACATTTCTTCAGTGCCTGCAGGAAACCTTGACTTTCATCATAAAACAAGTCGCCTGATTTTTTAAGGCCAGACTTCTTGGTCTTCGATTTTTTTGCTTTGTTCAAGGGGATGTAATATATTCTGCGCGGGATGCCTAAAACAAAAAAGTCCTGCGCCGGAGAAAAGGTCATGAGAGAATGGAGGGCAACGGCTGAGGTCGTCATCATCGGTGGCGGCATTATTGGCGCCAGTACAGCTTTATATTTGGCCAGGAGCGGTATCAAGGATGTCGTCATTATGGAAAAAGATCTCTTGGCTCAGGGCTCGACAGGTTTGAGCGTCGGCGGCATCAGACAGCAGTTTTCCCATCCGGCTAATATTCGCCTCTCCCGGGAGTCAGTCCGGGTCTTCAAGAATTTCAAAGAGGAATTCGGGGTTGACATCGGTTTCTGCCAGGCAGGTTACCTCTTTTTAGCCCAGCAGGAGGCAACCTGGCAAGAATTTCTTTCCTCAGTTGAAACACAGCGCCAGCTCGATGTCCCTGTCGAAATTCTTGATCCCGACGAAATCCGCAGACGCTGGCCTTATCTGAAT
>CAZKBY010000249.1:0-3640 GCA_964550915.1 uncultured Eubacteriales bacterium
CATCGGGACGCTGATCTTCCTGATGTGAGAGGGGAGAAAGCTCCCCGTCCCGCGCAAATGATAGCCGCATTGGATGAAGAAAAGGCAGGCGCAGACAAGCGCAGCCGTCTTTTTCATCATCCCTCCTCTAAACGACAATATTGACAAGCTTACTCTCAATGCAGATGACCTTCCTGACTTTCTTATCAGCAATAAGCGCTTGGATCCGCTCGAGTTGAAGCGCTTTCTCGCGCATTTCCTCTTCCGAGATTCCTGCCTCTGCTTCAAACTTGTCCCTGAGCTTACCGTTGACCTGAACGATCACCGTCACTTTTTCTTCTTTGGCAAATTCAGGATCGTAGGCCGGCCAGGGAAAACGGGCCAGGAGCTCTCTGTGGCCGGTCCGTTCCCACAGTTCCTCGGACAGATGAGGAGTGAACGGCGAAAGGAGGAGGATCAAGTTTTCCAGGGCCTGGCGCAAGATTTCCCTGCCGTCCTGACTCTTCATCAAGACGTCTTTGACTTTTCGGATGAGGTTATGAAGCTCCATGATTGAGCTTATGGCTGTGTTCAGATGAAACCTTTTCTCAATATCCTCGCCTACTTTCTTGATCGTCTGATGCGTCTTCTTCAACAGTTGTGCCCCCTCTTCTCCACCTCGGGGGGCGAGCCCAGCCTGGCTCCCGCCTTGTCCATCGAAGACGCGTCTGCTTTCTTCGACAACCGTCCATACCCTGTTAAGAAAACGGAAACACCCTTCAATCCCTTCCTCGGTCCAGGCAAATTCCTTCTCGGGCGGGGAGGCAAAAAGGATGAAAAGTCTGAGCGCATCGGCTCCGTATTGCCTGAGCATATCGTCTGGATCGACAACGTTTCCTCTGGACTTGGACATGGCTGCGCCGTCTTTGGTGACCATTCCCTGGGCCAAGTAATGAGGAAAAGGCTCGACAATAGCCGTGAATCCTAAATCCCTGAAGACAAGAGTAAAAAACCGCGCATAAATCAGGTGGAGAATGGCATGTTCAACGCCGCCGATATAAAGATCAACGGGAAGCCAGTAGGAGGCAACTTCCGGGCTAAACGGGGAGCTTTGCTCACGGGGCGTCGTGTACCGGAAAAAGTACCAGGAGGAATCAAAGAACGTATCCATGGTGTCCGTTTCCCGCTTCGCCAGGCCGCCGCATTTCGGGCACACGGCATTCACGAACTCAGGTGCTTTCTCCAATGGAGAACCCTCTTCTCCCGTAAGTTTTACGTTCGAGGGAAGCTCCACCGGAAGGTCTTCATAGGGAACACCGACGACGCCGCATCTCTCACAGTAGAGGATAGGAATCGGCGTTCCCCAGTAACGCTGTCTGGAGATCCCCCAGTCCCGGAGCCGGTAAACCGTGCTTTTCTGGCCAAAACCTCTTTGGCGAGCATATTCAGCCATTTCTTCCATGGCCTGCCCTGATTCCAGCCCTGAAAACGGGCCAGAATCAGCCAGAATGCCCTCTCCCTCGAATGCTTTTTCCAGCGGGCCTCTGAAGGCGCGATTCTCTTTGGGAGCGATGACGACGCGGATCGGCAGTCCATATTTCAGGGCAAACTCAAAATCTCTCTGGTCATGAGCCGGCACGGCCATCACGGAGCCCGTTCCATAATCCATCAACACGTAATTGGCGATCCAGACAGGGATTTTTTCACCGGAAAAGGGATTGACAGCTTTTTTCCCCGTGTCCACTCCCTCCTTTTCCTCTTCTCCTGTCGTCCTTTTCATCCGGGCTTCTCTGATGCTCCGGCTAATCCAGGCTTGGATTTCTCCTCTGTCCTTCCGGTCGGCGATAAGCTCCTGGCAGAGGGGATGTTCAGGCGAGAGGAGTAAGAAAGTGGCGCCGTAAATCGTATCGATCCTGGTCGTGAAGACATTAATAGTCACGGATGAATTCTCCAAAGGAAAAGAAAGGAGAGCGCCTTCGCTTTCTCCGATCCAGTTCTTCTGCATCAGGAGGACGTGCTCCGGCCATTTCTCCAGCAGCCGGTGCCCCTCCAGGAGCTCCCGCGCATAAGCCGTGATCTTGAGGAACCAGTGGTCCATCTCTTTCTGCTCGACGACCGAATCGCAGCGCCAGCAGACGCCGCCCGCTGCCTGTTCGTTGGCCAGGACAGTCCGGCACTTCGGGCACCAGTTCACCCAGCTTTTCTTGCGGAAGGCCAGGCCTCGTTCGAACATCCTCAGAAAAATCCACTGATTCCACTTGTAGTATTCGGGAAGGCAGGTATTGATCTCCCTCGGCCAGTCGTAGCTGTAGCCAAGTCTCCTTAGCTGGGTCCTCATATGGCCGATGTTATCGAGCGTCCACTGGCGAGGATGGACCCCGTGCTGGATGGCTGCATTCTCCGCCGGCATCCCCAGGGCGTCCCAGCCGATCGGGTGGAGGACATTCAGGCCTTTCATGAACTTAAACCGCGAAATCACGTCCCCGATCGTATAGTTCCTGACGTGGCCCATATGGATGCGGCCCGACGGGTAGGGATACATTTCTAGGCAATAATATTTCTTTTTCCGAGGATCATCGACGGCCTGAAAGACTTTTTTCTCTTCCCAGGCTCTCTGCCACTTCGCCTCGATTTCCTCGAATGGGTAACGCTGTTTCATTTTGATTCTGCCGAGCTGTCTATTATGGCTCAATTAAGATAATTAGATTCGACGATAAATATTATGGGCTACTCCCGTAAAAGTCAAGGAATCCGGGCGGGCGGCGAACCTTGATTTTTCGAGCCGGTTAGATTAAAACCACATTGCCCATATGCCTATCCTCGAAGTCGCCAACTTTCGCGCCGGCTACGGCAACGGCGCCGTCATCGAAGACATCTCGTTTTCCGTCGAACGGGGTGAATTCGTCACTGTCCTTGGCCCCAACGGTTCGGGAAAAAGCACCCTCATCAAGGCCATCCAGGGCCTCCTCCGGGATGCTTCCGGGACGGTCCGGGCTGAGGGACAAGACATCTTCCGGATGAAGAGACGCCAGGTTGCCAGGATGATTGCTTTCGTGCCCCAGGATTATAACCTGGCCTTCGACTACTCTGTCTGGGAAATCGTCACCATGGGAAGATACGTGCACCAGCCTAGGCTGGCTGGCCTTTCAGCTCACGACAACAGGATTATTTGTGATGTCCTGGACACGTTCGCGGTATCTCACCTTCGGGACAAAAAAATTGCCCAGCTCAGCGGAGGAGAACGTCAGAGGGTTTTCATCGCCCGGGCCTTAGCCCAGGACACGCCCCTCCTTTTCCTGGACGAGCCGAGCGCTCATCTCGACCTTAATTACGGCCTCGAAATCTTTCAAGCTGTCGAAAGGCTCCAGCGAGAAATGGGCAAGACCATCCTCTGCACCGAGCACAACATCAACCTCGTCATCCCCTACTCTCAAAGAATCATTTTCCTCAGGTCCGGGAGAATTCAGGCCCAGGGTCCGCCCGATGCACTGATCACTCGGAGTTGGATCAAGGAGGTTTTTGGGGCCGACGTGGAAATCAGGGAGAATCTCTACTCCGGGCTGCCTGAGATTTCCCTTATCCATCGACACCCTTCCAAGGATGAGTCGGCCTGATGAGATTATTTGTCCTTTTGTCAGCGTTAGAACTTCTGCTGGCCGCCGCTCCCGGCAGATTCCAGGTC
>CAZKBY010000250.1:0-3574 GCA_964550915.1 uncultured Eubacteriales bacterium
AGGGATCAGTCTAAACCGCCTCGTCAGCGCCAAACTGACGAGCCTTGAACACTTTGAATAAAATCATCAGGCCGGCGTGATTGACGTCAAATATTTGTTCTCTCCCCGTTGCCTCAGTCAGAGATGTTACTGAAGAATCGGCGCCTTGTCGAGGCCTATTGGAGCAGCCTCGGCCGATACTTCAGATGCGTTTTGTCCACCGAAGACAAGACCTCTTGCCATCACATGACGCCAAGCCCTGATCCTGCGTTGCAGCGTTCGTAGCTGCACGTCTGGAAAGCGTCCCCGCTGCTTCCCGCGACTTGAAGGACGGCTGGAAACGGTTTACATACAGCCGGACGGCCTGATAAAGGGTTGCCAGGGCTTGTCCGGCGACGATTCCCGTGAACCGATCATGGCCGACAAACCGTCGGATAACGGCACCGTTCTTCCTTCCAATCAGTGAGCGTAACGGGATGAACACCGTAGGAACGCGCAATCTGACCGATTGCCTTGGTCCCGCTTAAGATTTCGATGACCGCCTGGACCTTGAGCCGCGGCGTGTACCGTTTCCCGTGCTTTTCTGACATCATCAGTGCCTCCTTCAAGGGCATTCTCCCGGCTGATGATGTCTATTATAGCACCCCTAATTTTTAGCACTCGGGGTGGTTCGAATTTTGGGGGTCAGTCCGGGCTTCAGTTTGCCCTCTTTACTAAGCCTTTCGAATAAGTTCCTTGAGCTCATTTTCCTCGCCTATCAGCATGCGTGGCCTGGCTAGGATATCCCTGTAAAAAGAACGCGATTTTGATTTCTCGATAAATTCCGGTTCATCAGCCAGATGATAATTGATCTCGCGGCCCGCCGAATCCTCGACCTTTTGGACGGCCTTAAAGACATCGTCATCGTCGGCAGTGCCGATTATGAAGAGGTCAATATCCGAATCCGACTTAAAACTTCCCTCCACAAAGGACCCGAAGAGAAAAGCGAATTGAATGCCCTTCAATTTGCCTAGCTCTTTGCCTAACATAACCTCGATGCCAAACGTCTTTCGGATGATGGACCTGATCTCATCAAGAAGACCATAGTCTTCATTGAGACGGTAAATGTTCAAATTGCCCCTCTTCCTGAACGTGATGAAATCCTGGGCCAGGAGCCTGTTCAATTCCCGCTGAGCCGTGCCTGCCGAGGTTCTCACCTGGCGGGCGATTTCACTCAGGAAGAACTCCTTCCGTTGATCCCACGTTCGACAGTCACGTGTAGGATGCAACCGATGACACACCGATATTATGATCGATCATGAGCTGAGCAAGAGCGTCCCCATCGATAAGAACAATCTTGCTCTCAATTTTCTCAGCGTACTCTCTTGCGTCTTTCGTGAACGCGGATGTAGTGATAAAGATGCCCTTTTTTGCCTTTCGTCCCAGCAGCGCGCCAGCAAATTTCTGAATCTCAGGACGGCTGACGGGATTCTCCCATCGCTTTGCCTGAATATAGACGATATCTAAGCCAAGCCGGTCCTCCTTGATAATCCCGTCTAATCCTTCATCACCGCTGCGACCGATAGCTTCACCAGCGTCCTTTTTTGTTCCCCCATAACCCATGCTGATCAAAAGGTCTATCACTAACTTTTCAAAGAAAGACGGGGAACAGTTCTTGACCTGTTGAATGAGCTCGGCTGCCAGACTTTGCCTTAATCTCTGGTAAGCGGTCTCGATTGATTCTTCTGGCGTCAACAGCTCTTTAGCTGCTAATTCTTTCTCTATCTCGGGCTCTTCTTTTTCTCTCTTCAGGGCTTGGAATTCGACGAATTCAGGAAACTTCCTCAGATAACGGACGTTAATTTCTGCTGGATTCTCCCGAAGAACCTGAACGCCTCGTTCGGTAATTTTAAAATAACCTCTTCGCGTCGTCTCTATAAGCCCGGCCTTCTTCATATAGGTCCTTGCCCAACCAACCCGGTTGTCAAAGGTATATTGTTGGCCGCTCGGCAATATTTCCTTTCTTTCCATTGGAGTGAGACTAAATTGCTTAGCAAGTTCTTCAATCGCCTCTCGAATGCTACGCTCTTTTGCATCTCCAAGATATTTCAATAAAGGAAGCATTATTGATTGGTAGTCGGGAATAGCCATATGAAATCACCTCCATGCAAAAGCATATATCCAGCACTACATATAGGACTTTTCGCGGAGCATTTCTTGCCAAGTTGACGTCTGCGCAAGGCGATATCTGATCATAAATCTTCTGGCTTAGCCTTTTGAGTCAGTCTGTAATACCTTCGGGTATAAAATGTCCAGGGAAGTTTAGGATCGAGTTTATCCTTGCTATCAATATTTTTTCTAAGATACAACAGCCTTTTGACAGTAGTCTCGGAAATTCTCAGATCTCTCATGAAATGCTTGTAGAAATCATTCAAGAAATATCCCATTTTTTCTGTAACATTAAGATATTGGAACAATTTGTCAGCGATTTCCCAATAAAGCGATACTTTTTTTATCCCAGTTTCTTTTTCTAATCTAGCTATTTTCTGCCGGCAAAAGCTTACTGTTCTCTGATAGAAGTTCTCTATCTTGCGCACATCGCCTGAGATGTTTTCTCTAGATAGACTTCTTTTTTTTAATAGATCGCTGATTTGAATACGGGCAATATAATTTGTTTTCCCTTCTTTTTTTCTTGGCTCAATCTGAAAATAGATTTTGTCCATAAAAATCACAAGTTGCCCCAATTGGTAAAGTACCTATTAAGGATATTCATTTTATCTTGGTCAGCAGGCAATTCTTTAATAATGGCAAATCCTATTGCCAGAACATAATGATAAAAAATTAGCCCATTTTTTTCTGCGGATTTAAATGCAGGATGAGCTTTATTTATAAATATCTTCTCGATTCCTTCAGTCCAGCTGATCTCTTCTTTAGCTTCATCACTAACAAAGCCAATAGAGGGCCCAAATTTAATTGATCTCGGTCTTGTCCTTACAGTGCGATCATCTCCTGGCTGAACCAATAAATCACCTGGAAAAGGCCCTGGCGCTGTGGTTGATCCCTGCTCTGTTCCCCCTGCTTGCTCGCTTATAGAAATATCTTGAGTTCCTCCTTTAATAATAGCGGCCGTTTCTTCTCCTTTAGCGCTGGGTGACAAAACATCCTTAATTTGCTGAGCACCAAATAGGGTTTGCAGTTCAGGCATCTCTGCTATTATTTCGTTCAGAAGTTTTGATAATTTAATAGCTATTTGATGATCCTTTTCTTCCTCAATTTTTAGTTCTCTCTGGCCAATTTTTTCCAGCCACTTTATAAAATGGTGTTGAGCAATTTTATAAAAGTTATAATATTTTACACCGCAATAGCCGTCTTTTCGAAAAGCCGTTTTCGAGGTTACAAGACAATCCACAAGCTCAGGAACTTCAATAACTCCTGTTATTCTTTCTGGACACTTGGGCTGTTGTTTAAAAAGCTCTTTCTGCTCAGTGTTGATTATTTTTCCAAAGCAAGATATTCCTATGCCCTGGAATTCGTCATCTAACGGCTCTTTCATTAAAGAAAGCTTGCAGATTCCAAAAGGCTTTTTCCTACGACCCTTAGTAAGGAAAATTAGGGG
>CAZKBY010000251.1:0-3571 GCA_964550915.1 uncultured Eubacteriales bacterium
TGCTTATACTGTCTATGGAGTGGCCATTACGCCGGCGCTTATCGCCGCCCTGGCCTGGAAGCGGGCGACCAAGGCCGGTGGGTTGACCTCGATCATCTCTGGAACTGTCGTCTGCATTTTCTTTTTTGTCATGTCCCGGATTCTGCCCTCCGACAAGGCCCCGGAAGGCGATCCCTGGGGCATCCCCCTCATCTATCCAGCCCTGATCGTTTCGCTCGCCTCGCTAATCATCGTCAGCCTCCTGACCAAAAAGCCCAAGCCTGAAGAGCTGGATAAATTCTTCAAGAAATGACCACCGGAATAGTCAAAGACTGGCGCTACCTTGAGCACAAGATGGGGGATTATCATCCGGAGAGTCCGGAGCGGCTCGAGGTCGTTTACCGAATGCTGGAGCAGCATCCGGTCTTCTCTTCGTTTCCCACGATCGAGCCGCGGCCGGCCACTGAAGAAGAAGTAACGTTGATCCACACAAAGGCCTATTTCGATGAAATCAAGGCCACTGCCGGCAGGGAAAGAGTCTACCTCGATCCCGATACATCGACCTCGCCGCGTTCCTTTGAGGTCGCCTGTCTGGCCGCGGGCGGCGTTCTTAAAGCAGCCGACCTGATCATGGAGGGAAATCTTGACAACGGGTTTGCCCTGGTCAGGCCGCCTGGCCACCACGCTGAAGCCTCTCAGGCCAAGGGATTCTGCATCTTCAACAACATCGCCATCGCCGCCCAGTACCTGATTGAGAAGTACAAACTCAGGCGAATCCTCATCATCGACTGGGACCTCCACCACGGGAACGGGACTCAGCATGCCTTCTATTCGCGGAGCGACGTTCTCTATTTTTCGGTCCACCAGTTCCCCTATTATCCCGGAACGGGTTTCTGGAACGAAATCGGAAGCGGCGGAGGAGAAGGATTTACCATCAACGTGCCCCTCGGGCCTGGCAAGACCGACGCTGATTATCTGCACATTTTCGAGCGGCTGCTCTTTCCCGTGGCAGCAGTCTATCAGCCTGAGTTCATCCTTGTGTCGGCCGGGTTCGATATTTTCGCTGGGGATCCATTAGGAGGGATGAGCATCAGTGCGGCTGGGTTCGCTGGTTTGACAGCGGCCGTCATGAAAATGGCCAGGCCCTGGGCTCAAGGAAGGCTCCTCGTAACGCTCGAGGGCGGCTACAGCCTCGAGGGTCTGGAGGCCGGCGTCGGAAACGTCTTGGTCACATTGGCCGGGCAGGAACCGGTTTTGCTTCCCGAGGCCAGAATCTCAGCGTCCCTGAATCATGAGGTTGAGCCCGTCTTCAAAGTCGTCAAGATGTTCTGGCCGCTCGAATCGCCACCATAAGCCAAGGCTTATCGGCCAACCGCTCTGTCCTCGGAGGTGCCATTCGTCCCCATAAAAGGACAAAAAAACAGCGCCATCCAAGAAAGATAAGAAGGAGACATTTGGCATGGTTCTTGCTCTGGCTTATAATAGGTAAGGAGAAAAAAATGAAAAAGTACGCTTGGAGAGGCATTTTTCTTTTCTTCATTCCGTTCATTTCGCTCTCGCTTTTCGGAGCTGAAGAGCCGAAATACACAAACGAGTCCTTCGCTCGACTGAGCTATCTCAGTGGCTCCGCTTACATCCAGAAAGGCGCTGAGCTCGGGTTTGAAGAAGCCGTGATCAACATGCCTATCGAAGAAGGAGACAGACTTGGAACGACCGAAGGCCGGGCGGAAATCTATCTGGGCCGGAAAAACTATGTCCGGCTCGATTCCAACACCAAGGTCGATTTCCTGGACCTCCCCGCAAAAGACTCCGAACTTACCCGGTTGCGCGTTTGGGCCGGGAACGTCTATCTCAGCGTCAACCGTCTGGAAAAAGAGAAGACCATCGAAGTCCACACCGCCGATACCTCATTCTACTTCCTCGATGAGGGCCTTTACCGCATCGACGTCAGCGAAAAAAGAAAGACCGCCATTTTCGTCTTCCACGGTCTGGTCGAAGCGGCAGGCGAAGAGGGCTCTCTTTTGCTTAAAAGTGAACAGAGCCTGGAGGCGGCTGATGGCCGATTCACCTCCAAGCCCGAACGTTTTTTTGCCGTGTCCGAAGACGCCTTCGACAGGTGGAGCGAATTTCGAGAATCCCACATCAGAGCCGAAGTGGCCAAGAGGTACCTCCCCGATGAGCTCGAAGATTTCGAAAAGGAACTAGACGAGTACGGCGAGTGGACTTACCTTGCCCCCTATGGCTGGGTCTGGGTGCCCGGGGGGATTGATCCAGACTGGCGTCCTTATTACAACGGCCGCTGGACCTGGCTCAGCTTGGGGGGGTGGAGCTGGCTGCCCTATGAGCCCTGGGGCTGGGTGACGTTTCACTACGGGCGTTGGCATTGGGGCCCTGGCTTTGGCTGGTACTGGATACCGGGGTCCATATGGAGTCCTGCCTGGGTCTGGTGGTACTGGGGGTATGATTATTTCGGCTGGGCTCCGCTGAGCTGGTGGGGCTATCCGGTGGTCATCCTCGACGGCCGCTTCTACGGCCGTTATTACGGCCCCTATTACCCTTACAATTCGAGAGCTCTGACTGTCATCCGAAAGGACCAGCTTAAGGCTAAAAACGTCTCTTCCGTTGCGCTCAAAGCCGATTCCCTAAAAACCTTGGACAAGATCAGCCTCTCAAGTCAGGCGCCGGCCATTCGACCCGGCCCGGCTAAAATCACAACCGAGGAGTTCGGGACAAACAAAATCCTCCTCAAAAAGGATCCTGGGACGCCAGTCGAGGTAACGGAGAAAAGCCTTAAGCCTCGATCGGCCGATACCAGTCAGCCGATCTCGCCAGCTTCGGGAGAGAGAAGAATCCGGAAAAAAGACTCGCTTGGAGGTGCGGAGACCGGCCTGGCCAGGAGCGCGGGAACCGGCCGCAATCAGGTCTTAGGTTATCCCCCCTCCCCTGATATCAGCGTGAAAAGATTTTCCGACCGGGGCATCTCCTCTCGATCGAGCACTCTCCGCAGCCGGCTGTATCGCTACCTCCAGGGCGACAGATCTCCATCTCGGAGTGCCGGGTCGCGAGGCTCGATCTCCGGCAGTTCGGCCACAGGTTCCCGGTCAAGAGGGTCGGTTTCGTCTGCGCCGAGGAGCTCCTCATCGGGGGCAAGGTCATCGTCCTCGGGCCGATCTGGAGGCGTCAGGAAGAAGAATTAGTCGTCGTGTTCCTCGGTTGCCTTCTCTGTGCCATAGTAATCGAGGATCATCAGATGGTCCTGGTGGGAGCAGAAACGAAGGGGCTCGGTTCCTGCCAAAAAAACTTCTCTAAGCGGCCACAGGCAAAGAGGAGTGGCCAGCAATCCTGTCTTCCTGTCGATCTCGGCAAAGGTGATGTTCGGCGGTACCTCGAAGTCTTCGAAAAACGGCTCTCTTGATTCTTCGACCGCCTTTTTTGTCTCGTCGTCAATGACCTTCTTAAAAAAATCGATCCAAACGGGAAGTGCCGCCACAGCTCCGGACTGCCTGTCGCCGAGCGATACCTTTGTATCGTTGCCAATCCAGACGCCGGCGCAAAGGGAGGGTGAGAAGCCGATGAACCAGGCGTCGGTATA
>CAZKBY010000252.1:0-3566 GCA_964550915.1 uncultured Eubacteriales bacterium
AACATCTATTGGGGCGTGGACGGGACGCTGCGGAGCTGGCAGATAGACGAGGGCCTGGAGGTGGACCTGAAGAATAAATTTTCTTTGGGTGTGGACTACACGGCCGAGTACAAACTTTATGAAAAAGAGTTCTGGAACAATGAGACAGAGTTTTCCATCGGCTACAACACTAGGGAATGGCAATCGGCCCGCCTCTCCTATGGCTTTGGAAGAAACTATGACCTGGATTTTAGGCTGATCGAAGGGGGTTTCAATTATAAAATCACGCCCGATTTATCTCTGGAGTACGACCTGACGCACTTGGTCTTTAAACCTGACCCCGAGAATGAGACGACCTGGATTCATGTCGTCCGGGCGACGCAGTATTTCACCAAGGACTTATTCCTGAAAATCTTCTACCAGATCAACTCCGTGATCGACAAGAAGAATATTCAGGTTCTCTTCGTTTACAGGTTTCAGCCGCCCTTCGGCCTCGTCCAGCTGGCTTATCAAAGAGGGTCAGCCCGCTTAGGCGAGAAGGGCACCCAGGGTCACACCCTTTTCCTCAAAATCGCCTTGATGCTTTGATATGTCGGGCTGTTTTGCCCGATGAGCTTTTTCCAGAACTTTGCCAGTGCAATCCGAAAACCGGACATTTGCGAAAATTCGGCCGTCATAATCCCTTCGCCAGGCCGATGCCGCGCGGGTCTGAGGCGCCCTCAAACCGCGCGGGCTTCCCGTTCTTGCCATATTCGATCGTAAGACCGTGGGCGTTTCCTATCCCACCTGGTTTTTCCACCATCCTGATGTTGTGCCCTACCGCTTTGAGCTTATCAATAACATCCGGGCTGACTCCTTCCTCAACAAGAATCTGGTCCGGCTCAACAAAAGTGACACGAGGAACGGCTAGGGCCTGTTCGATATCCATTTTGAAATCCACGAGGTTCATCACCATCTGAGGGATAGTCTGGCCAATGGTATGCCCGCCCGGCGTTCCCAGAGCCGCCCAGGGTTGGCCGTTCTTCAGGATGATCGTCGGACAGTCGCCGGAGAGTTTTCGGCGTCCGGCATGGGCGCCCATGGAATTCCCCTTGGGCTCAAAGGTGCAGAAGGACAGGGAATTGTTAAGCCAGATTCCCGTGCCTTCAGGCATGATGCGGCTGCCGAAGCCCCCTCCAAGCGTCTGGGGGGCGCTGACGATATTCCCCCAGGAATCGGCGACGACAAAATGCGTGGTATGCTGAGATTCTTTTTCGTCCGCCCCCGGATAGCGGAAGGGCTTGGCCTTTGTCATATCGATCTCTGCGGCATGCGCTCGCCAATAGTCTTCGGAAAGGAGCTTGCCCAGGGGAGGCGGGTTGACCTCCGGGTCGCCGGCATACCGGAGCCGGCACCAGAAGGCGTGCTTGGTTACCTCAAGAAAGCGGTGTAGCATCTCGCAGAATAAATCCTTCTCCTGCCAACTCGATCGCGGGAAGGAATAGAGCGCCCCATTTGAGGAGGCCATAGGTTTTGGACATGGCTTCCCAGGCGGCCACGTTCCCGGGCGTGGACACAGCCTTGGGGCCCCTCCGGTTCTCGCGATAATTGGGGTAAGGCTCCCGGAAGACATCAGAGTCCACGGCCGCTGGTATTTTCCCCGATGAATCAAGAAACCGGATTTTGTTTTTTTCGCAATCGTAGATAAGGATGGTTCCATAGCCGCCGACCCCAGACATCATCGGCTCCACAACATTTAAAGCAGCAGCTACGGCCACGGCTGCGTCAAAGGCGTTGCCTCCCTTTCTCAGAATTTCCAGGCCGGCTTTGGTAGCAAGAGGATGGGCGGAGCTGACCATGCCCTGAGTCCCGATGGCAGGTGATTTTATCCCTTTTTCTTTACCTTTGGCATTGCCTGAAGCTCCCAAAGAAACAAGCGATGCCGTCGTCGAGAGGACAGCAATCAGGCCAACTCGAATCATTATATGAATCATGTGGCTCTTCATCTTCTTCCTTTTCTATTTTGGGATTCTCCCACCCCTAATCCATCCCACCATCTTCTCCGAATCAACAATAACGGAATTTCCTTTTTCTGTACATGGTTCTTTTCAACGACTGAGACTGTTAGCATCAATGAAATAGGATTATCGGCGGTATTTTCCCATGAGCTGGCCGTGGGCCAGGATGTGTCCCTCCATGGCCTTGAGAAGCTCTGCTTTGGTGGCCCCGGCCGGAAGGTTGAGGACAGTATCCAGGGCATACAGCTTGAAGAAGTACCGGTGCGTTCCGCCCGGAGGACAGGGACCGCCGTAACCAATGCGTCGGAAGTCGTTCCGGCCCTGCTTGGCCCCGTTTTTGAGTTCCTTATCGGGCGGGACGGACTCAGGAAGCCCTTTCTCGGCGGCCGGCAGGTTGAAGAGCACCCAGTGGACCCATGTGCCCATGGGCGCGTCCGGGTCGTCGGAGATGAGGGCCATCGTCTTGGCACCTTCGGGCACGCCTGTCCAGGCAAGGGGCGGCGAGACATCCTCGCCGTCACACGCGTATTTCCGCGGGATCATCCCGCCTTCCCCAAAGGCCGTGCTCGTGATTTTCATGTCCATGTTACCTCCTCCCGTCAGATGAAAACCCTTGATTTTCCCTTCCTCGGCCGAAGCCATGCCTTGAGCCATGATGCCGCAAAGGAAGAGAACCAGAAAAAGAATCGCTCGTCTCAATTTCATCTCATACCTCTTGCTTATGATCTATTAACCTAAGCGGTCTTTTATATTTTCTCACTCTGTATAGAGGGCGTCAATAAGGTCTTTATATTTCTCCTCGATGATCTTCCGTTTCACCTTGAGAGCAAGAGCGGCGATAAATTTTCTCCGGCCTCCGATGACGGCCGCGTTAACGATATAAGGATTCTGTTTGAGGAGGTTTTCGATCGGCTGGGGGCGACGTTTTTCCCTCCTGAGGTGATGATCAGGTCCTTTTTCCTGACAGTATCGGTCTGGTCAAAATCAACGACGGAGGCAAGCGTCTTGATGTTGCTCACGAAATTAGCATGACTGAGCATGACTCCCTTGGGGATTCCCGTTGCGCCGGATGTGTAGATGATTGACGCCAGGTCGTCCGGCCGGACAGAGCGGGCCAAGCTTTCGAAAAGGCCAGGGTTCTTTTCGTCGAGGCGTCTTCCCTTGTCCATGATTTTTCTTGTTGGCTGGGCGCCTTGGCCCGGCTCCTCTTCAGAGGTAAGAAAAAAGCGGACCATCGGGAGATCGCTCCTGACCGCTTCCGATTTTTCTCTCAGGTTCCGGTTCGAGATGATGACAGCCTTGGCGTCTGAATCCTGGATGATATACTTGATTTGCTCCGGCACTAAAGACGTATAAATAGGAACGGTTATGGCGTCAAGGCAGAGGATAGCGTAGTCTGCTGTAACCCAGTCCGGCCCGTTTTCTGCCAGGAGCACAACCTTTCCTCTATGTCGTCTTGTAAAAAACAGCGCAAAATAATACCCTATTAGAGAATTTTGAACGGCGGGCATGGCCATGAAGATTAAGGTTCTGTCGCATGGGAGGACGATCCTCGCCCGGAAAGGCGAAATCCTGGCAGAAGTCCTCCAG
>CAZKBY010000253.1:0-3558 GCA_964550915.1 uncultured Eubacteriales bacterium
GGAGTCAGTCTGGCCGCCTTCACAGAGACGTTCATCAAAGCCTTTTTTGAAGACATCAAGACATTGCGAATCACTCCAGCAGACCATTACCCGAGGGCCACCGAGCATATCCCCGAAATGGTGGCCTTGGTAAAAGGCCTTATCAAGAAAGGCTATGCTTATCATAAAGAGGGGTCCTATTATTTTAGCATTGCCAAGTTTCCCCAATACGGCAAGCTCTCCAGGATCAACATCGAGGAACTTCAACCAGGCCAGCGCGTGGATGCCGACGAATACGAAAAAGAAAGCATCCACGATTTTGCCTTGTGGAAAGCGAAAAAAGAAGGCGAGCCCTTCTGGGAGACAGAGATCGGCCCTGGACGCCCCGGGTGGCACATTGAATGCTCGGCTATGAGCTCCAAGTACCTTGGTCAGACTTTCGACATTCACTGCGGCGGCGTCGACAATATTTTCCCTCACCACGAGAACGAAATTGCCCAGTCTGAGGCGTTGTCGGGGAAACCTTTTGTCCGCTACTGGCTTCACTGCCACCACCTCATCGTCGACGGGGAAAAAATGTCCAAATCCAAGGGCAACCAGTATACCCTGCGGGACCTCCTGGCCAGGAACGTCGACCCTCTCGCTCTCCGCTTCCTTCTGCTGGCCACTCACTACCGGAAAACGCTCAATTTTACGTTTGAGGCGCTAGATCAAGCGAAAAGTTCCCTGCAGAGAATAAAAGATTTCGATTATGAGCTGAGGATTCGCAATTTTAAGGAAGGGAAAAGTCAGGCGGCGGCCAGGCTGATCAAGCAGACACAAGAAAGGTTTATCCAGGGGTTGAGCGATGACCTGAACATCTCTGTCAGCCTGACGGCGCTTTTTGACCTGATCAAGAAAGCGAACACTCTTATGCTCGAGAATAAGTTCTTCCAGGCTGATGCGGAAGCCGCCCGCAATCTTATTTCTTCTATTGATGGGGTGCTGGCCGTCCTCCCGCCGTCCAAAGGAGGTGTAATCGAAAACGCCGTCCTGGACAGCCTCTCCTCAGGCAAAGAGATCAGCCTGGCTAAGGCTATTCCATTAACCGATGATCTCATCCGGCAAATCGCGCTCCGGCACAGAGCGCGGGCCGAAAAAGATTTCCGAAGGGCCGACGCGATCCGCCAGCATCTCCTTAAGCAGGGAATTCTCTTAGAAGACACGAGGGAAGGAGTCCGGTGGAAAACCATTCCGGCCAAAAATCAGCCAGCCTGAGCAGCGGTCACGCGCTTGGCAGGTCGGGCGAAGAGGCGGCCGTTGCCTATCTGAGGAAGAAAAAGTTTGTCATCGTCGAACGCGGGTTTCGCTTCCACAGAGGGGAAATCGACATCATAGCCTACGATGGCGATACCCTTGTGTTTATCGAGGTCAAAACGCGGCGCGACAAGGTCTTCGGCCTCCCCGAGGAATCAGTCACACCGGCCAAACAGGCCCAGGTCAGACGAGTGGCAGAGGCATATCTCATGATTCATAACCTCCACGATGTTCCCTGTCGGTTTGACATCCTGTCCATCTCTTGCGATGAAAAAGAAGGCTATCAAATCCGCCATCTCAGAAATGCCTTTCAGTGAAACCCCCTCAAAGGAGAGAGGTGGCTGGTCTATTTTAATCTAAAGCCGGTTTTTTCGTTTCTCTGGGCCGTCCTTTTTGGGGTGGGAAAGAGGCTTCAATTTCCTGACGATCGAATGGTCGGTTGAAAGCCGCTTGAGGTCTTTGATGCTCATTTTCAAAAGAGGGTGGATGACCCCAGGGGATATTTCCTCCAAAGGCCAAAGCACAAAATTCCTTTGATGAAGCCGAGGATGGGGGATGGTCAGCCGCTCTGACTTGACGACCTTGCTTTCGGCCAGAAGGATATCGATGTCCATGGGCCGCGGCCCCCAGCGGCGATAAGAGTTCCGACCTAGGGTCCGCTCAATCGCCTGGATCAAATCCAGCAGTCGTTCTGGATCAATCGTGGCAAAAACCTCGGCTGCCAGGTTAAGAAACCAAGGCTGGTTCTTTTCGCCGACCGGTTCGGTCTCATAGAGGGAAGAAGTCTTGAGAATGGCAACCCCGGCCCGCTCGAGCGCCTGAAGAGCTTTAAGCAGGGCCTTCTTTCTATCGCCAAGGTTGCTGCCGAGACTCAGGAAATACCGCATTTTTTGGACCGCTAAAAAAGGCCCTCATGATAGCATCCTCGCTCGATCATTTCAAAGCTCTGACTGATGAAATAAACTGAGGAGCAAATCGGCCCTTCCTGGTGCGCGTCAATGCCGAGGAATCAATAGCCAACTTATCGCAGGAAAGCTCAGGCTTTAAATAAGCCGAATCTTTTCAGAACCCTGAGAGCCGCTAGGGTAACCCAGAGATGGTCTTCCAGGGTGGCCTTCTTGTTTCCACATTCCCAGAAACCGTGGTTATTCTGCTTCTTGACCAGCCAGTTGAGCCCTTTTTGGATCATCTCCTCTTCAGTGCTAAAACCGATTTTAGAAAGGGCATCAAGACTCCCCAGGATGTCTGTATTCCAGAAAGGATAACATATCTTTTCCCAATCCGAGGGGTAGGTTCTGTCCTTGTACACCTAGTCCTGGAAAAAACACCCCAGGAGGATACCGCCGGCTTGCCTGGCTTCTTGGCTATTCTTCCAGGTAGGCGATTCGGCAAAGGCCCTGAGCATCATGCCTGTCACGTGATGGGAAAAGGGCTGTGACTTGAGAGGCTTGAACGGCTTTCCCTTAAGCGACTGTCTTCGCCAACCGGAAGAGCCCTGCTTATCAGCAGCATGGCATGGGGAAAACAGAGCCCATCCGCCGTCTCGCTGCCTGTTGGCCACAATCCATTGAAATCCTCTTTGGACACGGCGGTCCTTGTCCAACCCGTAACGACAGAGGATTTCCAACACAAGGGCATGAAAGGTCGGAGTGTGCTCGTTAAGAACCGTGCCCCGGAAATCTCCTTCCTTGGACTGGAGAGAAAACAAGAAATCCATGGCTTTCTGAATTCCCCCCTCCCTGAGCGAACAGCCATAGTCGTAAAGTCGGAACAGGTTTCTCAGGGTATCCATTCGATAAAGCGTTCTTTCCCAGTCCACAGGAGTGTCTGACCGTTTGTCCCACCAGCTTCCATCTGGCTTTTGCGATTCCAGAATCCTGACTCGGGCTGCAAACTTGCGCAGGTTCTTAGCCTCGCGATCGACCGGGACATCGAGGATATCCTTTTTCAGCCAGAAAAGAATAGGCAAGCTTCCCCGGGCGAGCAAGAACTCTACCGACTTGCCCGTATTGAATTTCATCAGCTTCCTCTTTTTTGAATTGTTTTCAAGCTCATCTGGGCAAAATTCCCCCCGTCCCCACAAACGGAGGACAAATCCTCCCCACAAGGCAAGGCCCAAAGGAGCATTGGGAGGATGAGACAGGATCTAGCCCAAGGTTTAGACATAGCGCCAGAAAAGCGTGATATTATTCTATTCCAAGTGGGTATTTCTGTCAATTTTTATTAATCCCAAATTTGCCATTAGAGATTTTTAGAGCCCTGCTTTTTGTGGTCAGAGAGCAG
>CAZKBY010000254.1:0-3537 GCA_964550915.1 uncultured Eubacteriales bacterium
CAAGAGAGGCTCTTCCTGAACGTGGCAGATTTTGGACTAGGCGGCGAGGTCGTCAGCGAGGTCAATCAAAGACGGTTAGAAAGAAAAGCCTCTTCCTATGTCCGCTGCCTTGTTTCAACCATGACCCGCTACAAAAATAAAAGAATAAGAATCTGCCTGGACGGGATGGAACTCCCAGAGACGGAATACCTGGTCGGTGCAGTCGCTAACGGCAGAATCTTCGGCAAGGGCATGCAGATTGCCCCGTCCGCCAGGCTGGACGATGGGCTGTTCGATTTTGTCCTGGTCGAGGGCATGACGTTAAGAGAATTCTGCCGCCATGCCTGGAAAATCTTTTTCGGTACCCACCTCGCTCACCCGAAAATCTCCCTGCGGCGAGCCAGGAAGGTGGAAGCCGAGCCGTCCGGTGAGCAAGACATCTTACTTGAGTTAGACGGCGAGCAGCTGGGCTCGCTTCCGGCAACTTTTGAGGTTCTGCCCTGTCGGCTTCCGGTCAAAGGGTACGTTTAGAGAAAAGACGGCTGCTTATCAGTATCAGTCCCGGTTCCTCCGGCTATTCAGATGATAATAGGGATCGTTGGTGAAGACATGCTGACCTGAAGCGTCGACGAATTTTCTGATCGGTGTGCTCCCGGTTATGTAGGACTTTGGGTAGGAGGCCATGACCCGGCTTATGTATTCACGAGTCTCGGGATAGGGGGGAATCCCCTTAAACTTTTTGATCGCCTCCTGGCCTGCATTATAGGCAGCCAAAACAAGCTTGGTATTGTTGCCGTACAGCCGACACAGGTCTTTGAGGTACTTAACTCCCCCCTTGATGTTGTCCTCGGGATCAAATCTGTCTTTTACCCCGTATTGAGCGGCTGTCTCGGGCATGAGCTGCATGAGCCCGGCAGCCCCCTTGGGAGAAACGGCCCAGCTGTCGTAATTCGACTCGGCCTTGATGATCGAATGAACAAGGTCAGCCGGGACGCTAAAGGCCTTGGCCCAGGTCTTGATAATCGGATCATACTGTCCTTTGGCCTCCTGGGCCGGCCTGGCTCCAGCCACAGAGGAGAAGAAAGAAAGAAAAAGCGACGCAGCTGTCAGGAAGAGCGAAAAAAACCGCCTCTGCTTGGGTACTTTTCGGTTCATCGCTTTTTCTTTATTTTCTATCGTGCCAAGCTTCGCCTCTTTTGACAATCACCCCTGAGGGTGATTTTTAGCCTCCCCTCAAATCTTTTCCTCAACGAGAGAATAGCTTTTTTCCAAAGCCATATCCAGTTGCTCGGGCCTTTTCCCTCCTGCTTGAGCAAAATCGGGCCTCCCGCCTCCCCCGCCGCCGATGAGCGGAGCCATATCCCGAATCAGGTCGTCGGCCTTGAGACGAGGAGTGAGATCTTTCGTCACGCTGACGACAAGAAAGGCTTTGTCATCAGAGGAAGTCCCGAGGACGACAACCCCTGAGCCAATCCTCTGCTTGAGAGAATCGGACAAGGCACGGAGCTCTTCGAGGCTGACCCCTTCGACGCGCTGGGCCAGAACACTTATCCCCTTGACCTTCTTAATCTTTTCTTCGCCCGCCTGAGATTTGAGAAGAGCGAGCTTTTGGCGAAGAGCCTTGTTTTCTTTCTCCGCTTCCTCGAGCTGAGACCTTATTTTCTCGAGATGATGGAGAATATCATGGCGGGAACTCCTTAAGAGGCTGGCGATATCCGCCAGGATATTCTCCGTTTCTTGGACATGACGAAGGGCTTCCTGCCCGGTTACCGCCTCTATGCGGCGCATCCCAGCCGCAATGCTCGATTCTTGGATGATCTTGAAAAACCCGATCTCTCCCGTAAAATGGACATGGACGCCGCCGCACAGCTCTTTGCTGAAATCCTTGACCTCGACCAGACGAACCTTCTCTCCGTATTTCTCTTCAAAGATGGCCATGGCTCCTTCTTGGAGACCCTCTTCGAGCGTCGTCAGTCTCGTTTTGACGGGCAGATTCTCTCGGATTTTCAGGTTGACGAGGTCTTCGACTTCTCGAATCTCTTGCCCGGAAAGGCCGGAAAAATGAGTGAAATCGAACCTCAGCCGGTCAGCCGAAACGAGCGATCCGGCCTGTTTAACATGATGACCAAGAATGCGTCGCAGGCTGGCATGAAGAAGATGCGTCGCCGTGTGGTTGCTCGTGATGGCCCGGCGTCGAAGGCTGTCCACCGTTGCTTCAACCTTATCTCCGACGTGAAGCTCTCCCAAGAGAACCTGGACATGATGAGAAATGACCTCGGGGATGGGGAAAAATGCACTTTCCACAACTCCCGAAAAACGGGTATTGCGGAGCCAGCCAGAGTCTCCGACCTGGCCGCCAGCTTCTGCATAAAAGGGTGTTGCCTCAAGAACGACCTGCCCTTTTTCTCCTTGCTTGAGCTTCTCAGCCGAAGCTCTATCTTTGATGATGACTAGGACCTCGGCCTCGGCAAGCCGCTCCGTTTCATATCCCTTATAAACTGTCTGCCTTTTTTTCAGCCTCGAGTAGAGTTTTTGCTCTCCTGTCTCGACGTCCCCTTTCCAAGCCGAACGAGCTTTTTCTTTCTGAGCGGAAAGCTCGGCTCGAAAGCCCGCTTCATCTATATCCAGGCCAGCTTCTTGAGCCAGCTCCTGGGAGAGGTCAATCGGGAACCCGAAAGTATCGTAGAGTTTAAAAAGCTCGGCACCGCTCAGCGCTTGGCGGCCAGAGTTCTTGGCTTGTTTGACATATTCCTCAAAGTACCGGAGACCAGAGGAGAGAGTCAGGGCAAACCGTTCCTCCTCTGCCAGGCAGACGCGCGAAATAAAGGCAATCGAGGCCAACAATTCTGGATAAGCGTCCTTCATAATATCGGACACGCTGCTGACGAGGCGATGAAGAAACGGCTTTTCCAGGCCGATATAGCTGCCGTGGCGAAAGGCACGCCTGATGAGCCGGCGGAGGACATAACCACGCCCCTCGTTGGCAGGCATGATGCCGTCTCCAACCAGGAACGTGACGGCCCGCACATGATCGGCGATGATCCTGACTGAAATATCTCCCCGGTCGTATGTTGGGTATTCCCTCTGGGCCAGTTCGCAGATGGCGTTGATCAATGGCCTGAAAAGATCAGTCTCAAAATTGCTCTTTTTCTTTTGGAGAGCAGCCGCCGTCCTCTCCAGTCCCATGCCCGTGTCAATAGAAGGAGAGGGCAAGAGGTGGAGCGCGCCTCGGTCGTCCTGAAAATATTCCATGAAGACCAGGTTCCAGAGCTCGCAAAACCGATCGCTCCCCTTCTCGATCAGGGCATATGGATCGCCTGGTTCAAACCCGGGATCGATGTCGTAATGGATCTCCGAGCAGGGACCGCAAGGACCGGTCTCTCCCATCGCCCAAAAATTGTCCTTCTTGCCAAAGCTAAAAATTCTCTGCAAGGGCAGGCCGATGCCCTCATTCCAGAACCGGTGAGCTTCCTCATCTTCCTCGTAGACAGTGGCATAAAGCCGTTCTTCATCCAACCCAAAGTCCTTTGTCACCAGCTCCCAGGCAAACTCTATGGC
>CAZKBY010000255.1:0-3425 GCA_964550915.1 uncultured Eubacteriales bacterium
GCTAAAACAGTCGAGGGGACAGTGGCCGGGTACCAGCCGGCCAAGTCCAGGCCTGGGCTGGAAACGGCCCCTCCTGTCGCTTCAATTTGTCCCGCCGACTGAATAAACCAGCCTTCGCTAAGAACAATTTCTTGATGAAGAGCGGGTGCCGCCTGTCGGTACGACGGGAAGATCAGGCCCGCCAGAATGAAAGCGGAAAGCATAAACAAGAACCCTTCTCGCAGATTCATCTTGAAGCTCCCCCTTCCAGTTTTGCTTCCAGTTTTGCTCAGCCCGGCTTTGTGATAAGCCACGGCTTTCTTTATATCGTTTTGGATGCCTGTTTTCAACCTCAAGAACGCGTCCGTGCGGAGTTTGCGCGGGCAGGAGTGTCGAATTCTTTGATCAAACGCCCTCCTTTTTGTTTTTCTCAACTAACGTCGCCCGTCAGCCGGGAGCTCAGTGGCCGCGGACGATTTCCTTGACCCGCATCAACTGGACTTGATAGGAGCGGTCAATTTCTTCCAGCCGCGAGGAGATATAGGCAATAGTCTCTTTGATATTCGGGATGAGGATGTGCTCAAGGGCATTGACGCGGCGTCGCCTCGATCTCGGAGGAAAGGAGTTCAGCGGCCTTCCAGAGCCTGGCCATTTCCATGAGCTCGTCCAAGGTCTCTTTTGTCTTTTTGATGCCAATATCCAGTTCGGCTTCTGTATTCAACAGGTCGTAATCAGAAACCTCAAGCGATTCAATGGCAAACCGCGGAACAGTGAGGTTCAAAATGCGTTCTTTTCTTATTTCCAGGGCGAGCTTCCCCTCGGGCACAAGCTTTTCCAAGTCGGCCAGGGATTGCCTTGTCCTGGCCAGTGCAAAAGAAATGAATATCTTATTGAGCTGGGCGCTCACCAGCTCCTGCATCTTAAAAAGACGGCGCATGGTCTCTAAGAATTGCCGCATGAGTTCCTCGAGCTTGTCCTTGAGCAGCTTGTGGCCGCGCTCGGCCAGGGCCAGACGCCGCCGCAGCCTCAGCAGTTCCATCCTGTTCGGGTTGACACTGAGTCTCATGGCTTTTTCCGACCTCTCATCCTAAATTAGTGCGAACGCCACTTATATATGCGGCGCCGAGGCCGCCCCCACTTTGTCAATCTATATGTTCCGTTCATGATAATAACGATCAAGATATTCCGACCGGATGCGCTTCAACTCGGCCCGCGGGATATGGCGGAGGAGGCGCCAGCCGATCTCGAGAGTCTCGACGACGCTCCGCGCTTCAAACTCAGGCTGACGGACGAATTCGGCTTCAAAGGCGTCTGAGAACTCAAGATAGAGTCTGTCCAGGTCGCTCAGCGACGCCTCGCCTAAAATGAGCGCCAGTTCACGAGCCTCCTTGCCGCGAGCGTAGCAGGCAAAAATCTGGTTCAGGACATCGGCGTGGTCCTGACGAGTTTTCCCGGCGCCGATCCCCTTATCCTTGAGTCGCGAGAGGCTGGGCAGGACATCGATCGGAGGATAGATCCCCTTGCGGTGGAGCTCGCGACTGAGCATGATCTGTCCCTCGGTGATGTAGCCGGTGAGGTCGGCGATCGGATGGGTTTTATCGTCCTCCGGCATGGTCAGGATGGGGATGAGCGTGATCGATCCCATCTTGCCCTTGATCCGGCCGGCCCGCTCATACATGGAGGCAAGGTCAGTGTAAAGGTAGCCGGGATAGCCTCGCCGTCCGGGGATTTCCTTGCGCGCCGCCGAAATTTCGCGCAGGGCTTCGGCATAGAACGTCATGTCCACAAGGATGACCAAGACATGCATGTCCAGCTCAAAGGCAAGGTACTCGGCGCAGGTCAGCGACAGGCGGGGCGTGGCGATGCGCTCGATCGGCGGCTCGTTGGCCAGGTTCAAAAACAGCACAGCCCTCTCCAGGGCCCCGGTGTTACGGAAATCCTCGATGAAGAAGTTCGCTTCTTCAAAAGTGATGCCCATGGCTCCGAAGACGACGGCGAATTTCTCTTCCTTGCCCAGCACCTTGGCCTGCCGGGCAATCTGAGCGGCGATCCGAGCGTGGGGAAGCCCGCTCCCGGAAAAAAGAGGCAGCTTCTGGCCCCGGACGAGCGGGTTCATGCCGTCGATAGACGAAATTCCCGTCTGGATAAACTCGGAAGGGTAATCGCGAGCGTCGGGGTTGATCGGGCTTCCCGAGATATCGAGCTGCTTTTGGGCGATGATCTGAGGGCCGCCGTCTTTAGGCCGGCCCGAGCCGTCGAAGACACGGCCGATGATCTCCTCGGAGACGCCGAGAGTCTGGGACCGGCCCAGAAACCTGACCTTCGACCTGTCCACGTCCAGCCCGACCGTGCCCTCAAAAACCTGGACGATAGCCCTTTCTGTAGAAATATCGAGGACGGTGCCGCGGCGGAGCAGGCCGGCAGCCGTTTCTATCTCTACCAGCTCGCCGTACTTAACCTCTCTTATTTTTTCGACAATAACGAGCGGCCCGACAATGTTGGAAACCGTCAGATATTCTTTATACATGGACAGCCTCTCACTCGCAGCCTTCCCTGAGGTTCTTGAAAGAGCCGTCGATCTCTAAGTAAACCTCTAAGAGGCCCGGTTCCTCTTCGAGCAGGTATTTCATCTGCGAGATCCTCTCCCTCACACCGAGCGCGAGAACGCTTTCCAGAGTCCTCCCCTCCTCCAGGGCTCTCAACCCTTGATGGTGGAAATGAAGAATGGACCTGAGCATCAGGTACTGTTTTCTCAGCGAGGTGTAGGTGTCTTGAGGATGAAAGGCATTCTGGTGGAGAAAATCTTCGCGAATGGAGCGCGCTGATTCCAGGATGAGGCGCTCTTTGGTTGACAAGGATTCGACGCCAACCAGGCGGGCGATTTCCCGGAGTTCTGCCTCTTCCTCCAGGAGAAGCATGGTTTCCTGGCGTAGGGCGGCGAAATCCTCAGCCACCTTTTCCTGGAGGAATGATTTGATGTTTTCGCTGTAAAGGGAATAGCTCAGAAGCCAGTTGATGGCCGGAAAATGGCGCATGTTGGCCAGGCGGTCGTCCAGGGCCCAGAACACCTTGACAACTTTAAGCGTAGCCTGGACAACCGGATCGGAGAGGTCTCCTCCCGGCGGAGAGACAGCTCCGATCACGCTCAGGGCAGCCGGCCGCTCATCCGAGCCCAGGCAGATAACCTTGCCGGCCCGCTCGTAGAACTCGGCAATCCGGCTGGCCAGGTAAGCGGGATAGCCCTCCTCTCCGGGCATCTCCTCCATCCGGCCTGAGATCTCGCGCAGAGCCTCTGCCCAGCGGCTGGAAGAGTCGGCCATGAGGGCGACAGAATAGCCCATATCCCTGAAGTACTCGGCGATCGTCATCCCGGTATAGATGGAGGCCTCCCTCGCTGCGACAGGCATGTTGGAGGTATTAGCGATGATGACGGTCCGCTCGAGGAG
>CAZKBY010000256.1:0-3362 GCA_964550915.1 uncultured Eubacteriales bacterium
GCTGAGGACATCATCTGGGTGGGAGTAAAGAGATGAAAAGCGAAGCCCCAATAAAAGAGAAAGAGAAGAAAGAAAAGACGATGAAGCTGAGCCTCCCGGCCGAAGAGCTGATGGGCTCCGGCAACTTGGCCTGCCAGGGTTGCGGAGCGGGCTTAGCCATGCGGTATGTCCTCAAGGCACTGGGACAGAAGACCGCCCTGTGTATTCCGGCCTGCTGCTGGTCGGTCATAGACGGCCCTTTCCCCTACTCTACTCTCGACGTCCCCATTTTCCACTGCGCCTTCGAGACGGCGGCTTCGTCGGCGGCCGGGCTCAAGGCAGGACTGGAGATGGTCGGCGACAGGGAGACGACGGTCGTCGCCTGGGCAGGAGACGGCGGCACGTTCGACATCGGCATCCAGGCACTGAGCGGCGCGGCCGAGCGGAACGACGACTTCATTTACATCTGCTACGATAACGAAGCCTACATGAACACAGGCATCCAGCGGTCGAGCGCCACCCCCTACGGCGCCTGGACGACGACGACACCGGTCAAGCACTTCAAGAACAGGCCGAAAAAAGACATTGACGCGATCATGGCCGCCCACCGGATTCCCTACCAGGCCACGGCCAGCATCGGTTATCCGGAAGACTTGTACAAAAAGGTGAAAAAGGCAAAGGAAATCAAGGGGACGCGGTTCATCCACATCTATGCGCCGTGCCCTACAGGATGGAAAGCCCGGCCTGAGGACACGGTAAAGTTGGCCCGGATGGTCATCCAGAACTCGATTTTCCCGCTCTACGAAGTCGAGTTCGGCGAAAAATACACGCTCAACATCAAGCCGCGCGAAAAGAAGCCGATCGACGAATACCTGAGGCTCCAGGGTCGCTTCCACCACCTCAAGGATGACGACATCAAGATGATGCAGGAGGAAGTCGACCGCAACTGGGAGCGCCTCCTCCGCTGCGCCCAAGCGCAGTAAGAGCAAAGGAGATGCCGATGAAAAAAATACTGGCTTCCTTAGCAGTTATCTCCATGGCGCTGGCCACAAGCGTCTACGGCCAGGGAAATCCCGCCTTAGCTCCTGATTTTGAGCTCACCGACCTTACGGGCAGGCTGATCATGCTTTCCGACTACAGGGGCAAAGTCCTTTTCCTCAACTTCTGGGCGACGTGGTGTCCGCCCTGCCGGGAGGAGATCCCTGATTTTGTCGAGGCCTATAAAGAGAACAGGGACAAAGGCCTGGAAATCCTCGGCGTTTCGGTTGACACGAAGAGCAAGGATTTCGTCGCCGCCTTTGTCGAGAAATACAAGATCAACTATCCGGTCGTCCTCGAATCGAGGTCGAAAACCCAGCAGCTCATCGATGACTACGAACCCGGCCAGTTCATCCCGACGACCATCATCATCGACAAACAGGGCCGGATCCGGCACAAGCAGGTCGGTCAGATGGACAAAGCGACGCTCCTGAAATATTTCCGCCAGTACGCCTCGGAACAACCTTAAGGCGAAAGTGGGATTAACGATAAACGATACGTTTGAAATAGATGATGTCGGGCGCTGAAAACCTCACTCTTCTCGCCGCTCTCTCGGCCGGGCTCGTGTCCTTCCTCTCGCCGTGCGTTTTGCCGCTTGTCCCCTCTTACCTGGCCTTCATCACGGGAGTCTCCATCGGGGAGCTTTCAAGCCAGGAGGGTGTCCGGCGGGTCAGGAGAAAGGTCATCCTGAGCGCGGTTTTTTTCATCCTCGGGTTTTCGATCATCTTCATTGCCCTGGGCGCATCGGCCACGTTCATCGGCAAGTTCCTGGCCAGAAACATCCGCTGGGTGGAGATCGTCGGCGGGCTTTTCATCATCCTGATGGGGCTTCATTTTGCCGGCGTTCTGAGGATCCGCTTCTTAGACCGGGAGCGGGCGGTGCATCTTGAGAAAAAGCCGCTCGGGCTTCTGGGTACTCTTGTCGTGGGTATGGCTTTTGGGGCGGGCTGGACGCCCTGCGTCGGGCCGATCTTGGGCTCGATCCTGACGCTCGCTGCGACGACGCAGAGCGTCGTCAAAGGAGTCGTGCTCTTGGCCTTTTATTAGGCCGGGCTGGGCCTCCCCTTTCTCGTGGCCGGCCTTCTCATCCACCGCTTCTTCGAGTATTTCCAGTCGATCCGGAAGTACTTCAAGGTGATCGCCGTCGCCGGCGGGGTGCTTTTGATCATCGTGGGCGTGGCCCTGCTCACCGGCTATTTCTCTCGTCTCTCCGCCCTCCTCAGGTAAGCAGAGGTTACCAGCGGTAGACGACGGCGGCCCAGGTGAAGCCGGCACCGAATGCGTCCATCAGGACGATATCCCCCTTTTTGAGCTTCCCGTCCTCGCGGAGCTCATGAAGGCTGATGGGGATGGAGGCGACGGAGACGTTCCCGTACCTCTGGATATTGACATAGACTTTTTCCGGCGGGAGGTGGAGTCTTTCTCCTGTGGCTTCGATAATCCGCGTGTTGGCCTGGTGCGGGATGAGCCAGGTGACGTCCTCTTTTCTTAGGCCGGCTTTGCGGAGCGCTTCAACCGCCGCCTCGCCCATGCGCTTGACGGCGTGCTTGAAGACCTCGTTCCCTTTCATCTGGAGGTAATGAAGGCTGTCGGCTACAGTCTGGGCCGAGGCTGGCAGCCGGGTTCCGCCCGCCGGCATGATCAGCAGGTTACCCAGCGATCCATCAGCCCTCCAGTAATGGGAAAGCATGCCCGAGTCGTCCTTGCTCTCCTCGAGGACGACCGCGCCGGCAGCATCCCCGAAGAGCACGCAGGTCGAACGGTCCTGACAGTTGGTGATCTTGGTCAGGAGTTCGCCGCCCGCGAGGAGGATGCGCCTGGCTATCCCGTTCAGGATTAGGCCCTCAGCCAGGATCATCCCGTAAATAAACCCCGTGCAGCCGGCGCTGATGTCGAAGGCGGCGACATGGTTGGCTTCAAGTTTCTGCTGCAGCCAGCAGGCGGTCGAGGGAAAAAGCGTGTCCGGGGTTGAGGTCGCCACGACGATGAGGTCGATGTCTTTCGTCTCAAAATTGCCGTTACGGAGAGTACGGCGGGCGGCTTCCAGGCAGAGGTCGGAGGTGGCCTGATCTTCGGAAGCGATTCGCCGCTCTCTGATTCCTGTCCGGGTGACGATCCATTCGTCGGTCGTCTCGACCATCTTCTCGAGGTCGGCGTTGGTCAGGATTTTGTCGGGCGCATAGAAGCCCGTGGCAGCGATTTTGATCATCCGTCGCCTCTCTTTTTTCATCATCGCCTTGTCTCGTTAAAAGAGTACCTCTATAGCATACATGTTTTCAATTTGCAAATCGGGAAAATTAAGGTAATTACGTATGCCGTCCCCCTATTTTTTACCTATTTTTTAC
>CAZKBY010000257.1:0-3313 GCA_964550915.1 uncultured Eubacteriales bacterium
ACTTCGTGCTGTGGCCCAGTCAGGGCCTCGAGGCTGGCTTGCTGCGAGATGGAGCAGGGGTTGGAGGTCGAATGGCTCTGGATTTTAGCCATCCCGTTGATGATTTCGGCCGGCCCCAGGGCAAACCCGATGCGCCAGCCGGTCATAGAATAGGACTTGGAAACGCCGCTCACCACGATCGTTTTTGCTTTGATATCCTCGCCGAGCGAGGCGAAGCTTGCGAACTCGAAGCCGTCGTAGATGAGCTTGGCGTAGATTTCGTCGGCGATGACATAAAGGTCCTCGCCGCGGACGACCTCGGCCAGAGCTTCGAGCTTGGCTTTCGAATAAGCGGCGCCCGTGGGATTTGAGGGGTTGGTGAGGATGAGCGCCTTGGTGGCCGGCGAAATGGCCGCCTTGAGCTCCTCCGGCATCAACAAAAAGCCGTTTTCCTCCTTGGTCGGAATGATGACCGGCTTGCCCTTGGCCAGGGTTACCGCCTGAGGATAGGTCACCCAATAAGGCGCCGGGATGATGACCTCCTCCCCGTCGTTGATGAGAGCCTGGATAAGCAGAAAGAGCGAGCTTTTGGCGCCGGTGGAAACGATAACCTCGTTCGGCTCATAGCTGAGCCCATAATCTTCTTTCATCCGTGCAATGACGGCCCTTTTCAGCGCCGGCATGCCCTCGTTTTCCGTATACTTGGTGAAATTTTGCTGGATGGCCCGGACGCCGGCGGCCTTGGCGTTCTCGGGCGTCGGAAAATCTGGCTCGCCAACGCTGAGGTCGACGATGTCGATCCCCTCTGCCTTCATAGCCTTGGCCTTGGCCGTGATTTTGAGGGTGGGGGATGTGCCGATTTGGTTCGCTTTCTCTGAAATCATGATCAGCCTGTCCTTCGGCCTTCAGGGAGGCTATTTTTCTTCTTTTTCTTCGGGGGCCAGCTTATCCCTCAAGTATTTCTTGAGGTCCACACCGATCAGAGATTTCACGACATCGGGCATCTGGGAGAGGACCTCGGCCACCTGAGCCGTAATCTTGGTCGTCCCGAGGCTTTTTTCGCCTCCGCCGACGACAACAATCTTGTCCACTTTCGAGAGGGGCTCGGAGACGGCCTTGGCCAGCTCGGGCAGAACGTCGAAATACATCTCCAAGATGGCGGCCTGGTTGTACTTATCCCAGGCCTGGGCTTTCTTCAACATGGCTTCGGCCTCGGCGAATCCCTTCTTCTTCATAAGCTCGGCCTCGGTCTCTCCCTCGAGGCGAAGGGCTTCGGCTTTGCCTTTGGCTTCGGCCTGAATTCGGAATTCCTCTGCCTCGGCTTCTGCCTTGATCTGGTACTTGCGGGCATCGGCCGGCTTGATGACGCTCGACTCCAGCTCTTTCTCGCGGCGGGCGATCTCGAGCTCCTCGATCTTGATGGCCTCCTCCTTCTCGATGGCCTTCATTTTGGCCTCTTCCTTCTTTATCTGCTGGCTGAGCCTGTAGCGCTCGAGCTCGTAGGAAAAGTCAGCCTGAGCTTTCTTCTGGTTGACCGCAACCTGGGATTCGGCCTTCTTGGCTTCATTCTCCCACTGGGCCTTGGCGATTAGGGCCTCCGCCGCCAAGCGAGCGACCTCCCCTTCTTTGCGCGCCTGCGAGGATTTGATGATGGCTTCTTTTTCTGTCTCTGCCTGGGCGATAGCGGCATCTCTCTTGGCGGCAACGATTTGAGGCTTGCTTAAGGAATCAAGATAGCCCTGGGTATCGCTGATGTCCTTGAGCGTGAAGGAGAGCATGATAAGGCCCATGCGGGTGAAATCTTCGCGGATAGTCTGGCTGACACGGGCGTTAAACTCGTGCCTGCCGCGATAAATCTCCTCCGCCGTCATCGTGCCGATGACTTCCCTCATCCGGCCCTCGAGAACGCTGAGCGAGACGTCCCGGATGCCCTCTTTTCCCGTTCCCAAAAACTGTTCGGCAGCCAGGCGAATCGAGGCATCCGAAGAATCGATCTTGACCTGAGCTGTGGCCTCGGCCATGATCGGCACGCCGCTGTGCGTCAGGACTTCGGGAGTCCGGATGTTCAGCGTAACAACGTCGAGGGGCAGGGTATAAACGGTTTCAACGAACGGGATGACAAACGTTCCTCCGCCCAGCCTGTACCTGTAGCCGACTTTGACTTTGGTGCCGTCAGGCGCCGTGACCGTTCTCTTGCGGCCGCCCGCGATGATAAGGACTTCGTTAGGACCGACCTTGCGGTACTGGATGGCCAGGACAATAAAGATGAGTGCCAGGATAATGACGATGATGCCGATTAGGATAAGCCAGGAGACAAGGTTCATGATGACCTCCTCCGAATCAATCTCTTGGCCGTAGAGACGACTCGTCGGTATGAAATGCGAAGCTAAATGAAATAAAAATAATATATTTATGGAAAGGAGAAAGTCAAGTCAAAGGCGCTTTGTGGAAGCAGCTCAAAAGCCGTCAAAGATCGAGCGAATTAGAGATGCTGTCAGCGGCCGTTGAGAATAAGCATCTCAAGGGAATAGAATATAGCCCGGAATAGAATATGGCTCGAGGAAATAAGAAAGTTCTCATTACCGGGTTACCGGGAGTGGGCAAGACAACGCTCATCGTGAAGCTGGCCGAGAAATTAAAAGGTTTACAACCTGTGGGATTTTACACTGAAGAGATACGGGAGGCGGGTGTGCGCAGGGGATTCGAGCTCCAAAGCTTTGACGGACAGAAAGGGCTTCTTTCTCATGTGGATGTAAAAAGCCCGCCCAGGGTTGGCAAATACGGAGTTGATCTCCCTGGATTCGAACAATTCCTCGATTCCATTCCCTTCAACGCTCCGAAGACAAAGATCATCATTATCGATGAAATTGGGAAGATGGAATGCCTGTCCTCGAAATTCCGGAAACTCATGGCCGAAATTCTCGATTCTGAAAAAATGCTCATCGCCACGATCGCCCTCAAGGGGTCGGGCTCAATCGCGGAAATCAAGGCACGGCCTGATGTCCAGCTTTTCGAAATAACCGCAAGTAACCGCGACACTCTCTTAATTGAAATCCTCAAGCTCTTGAATAGTATTTTTGAGGAGCTAGACTAGCCGCTGGTGAGAAGAGGATCGAAATTTTCTATTAGTCTGTGTGGCTTTAGGGAATTAAGTTATTAGCGTTATCGCAGAGGCAGTCAAGTTAAGGCTTGCCCACGACTGTTTTTTTACTTATAATTGCCTTAAGGGAAAATCCATGAAATTAATCAAAGGGGCTTGTCCCAAAGTTACGTGATGGATGAGTTGACATGAGCATAGAAGAAGGGCTACAACCTTCATTGAAATTCAATCTTG
>CAZKBY010000258.1:0-3212 GCA_964550915.1 uncultured Eubacteriales bacterium
CCTTTGACTCGCTCAAGACCCACAAGCTCCGGTCTTTCCTTACGGTCCTGGGCATTGTCATCGGAGTCATGACGGTCATCGGCATGGTCTCAATCATCCAGGGCCTCAACCGTTCTTTTCTCCGCCAGCTCGAGTCAGTCGGCTCGGACATCATTATCGTCACCAAATACGAGCCGGGCGTACAAATCGGCCGGCGCTCGGAGGAAGAACGGCAGAGGAAGAACCTCGCCTTTGAAGACGCCGTGGCTCTTGAACGAGAAGGCTCGCTCGTCAAGGCAGCGGCCGTTGACCTGGTTGTAAACGTGTTCGAGAGCGTCCCGATCAAGTACCAGAACACGAAGAGCGAGGATTCCATCATCATCGGGATGAACGAAAAATATCCTCAGGTGCTGTCGGTCTATCTGCCGGAAAAGGGCAGGTTTTTGAGCGAATCCGATATCACTCACAGCGCTAAGGTCTGCGTTTTAGGCTCGGAGCTGGCCGACATTCTCTTCCCCCACACCAACGCCCTGGAAAAGGAGATCAGGATAGGGCCGGAAAAGTTCGTGGTCGTCGGCGTCCTCAAGAAAAGGGGGAGCATATTTGGCCAGAGCCAGGATAACTTTGTCGGCATTCCCATCACCACCATGATGAAATACTTTCCCTACGACCTCGAGAACCTGGAAATCATCGTTACCCCCAAGAAGCACGGCTACCTCCAGGAAACGATCGAGGAGATCACGAATATCCTCAGGAAAAGACGGAAGGTCGAGTTCGGCAAGCCCAACGACTTCGCCGTGTTCACCCAGGATACGATCGTCAATCTTTACAACCAGATCACCGGCGCCGCCTACCTGGTGATGATCGTCATCTCTTCGATCGGCCTGCTTGTCGGCGGAATCGGCGTCATGAACATCATGTTGGTGTCGGTCAAGGAGAGGACACGGGAAATCGGCATCCGCAAGGCCATCGGCGCGCGCTCCGCAGACATCCTCAAGCAGTTCCTGATCGAGGCCGTCTTTTTGACCGGCAGCGGCGGCATCCTGGGAATCATCATCGGGTTTTCCATCGCCTTCCTCGTCAAGGCCGCAACTCCCCTACCCGCTTCTGTGACGCCCTGGTCAGTCGTCCTTGGTCTTTTCGTCTCGATTTCGGTAGGGCTTTTTTTTGGAATCTTCCCCGCCCGAAAGGCGGCGCGGGTCGAACCGATCGTCTCCCTCCGCTATGAATAGGATCGGGCGACATATTTTTGACAAAAATGGTTGATTTATTAAAAGAGGCTCTGAAGAGCGAGAAATCCTTCTTTCTGAAAAGATTTCAGCTCATCCCTTCCATGAATTCATAGATATAATTTTTCAATAAGCTCCCTTCAAAAACTTCCATTTTCGGGGAATACCGCTTGCTTTTCTAACTTCCTGGTGACGGACTCGAAGGCCAGCTTGATCAGGCTTTTAAGGCCTTCGCCCTTCTCAACCACGATTTCTACCAGCGAAGAGCTCCCGCCACCTTTGCCCTGGACTTGTGAAAACACAACTGGCAGGAGCTCTCTCATGTCCAGCGGGAGTTTCTCGGAGGAAGCGAAAAGAAAATGGTTTCTTTCCTCGCCTACAACGCCGTAGAGCACCACGAATTCGCCAGCCTTGACGATGTTCAGCGCCAGAAGTTTTGCCTCCTCGGGCGTTTTGTCCGTCCAGACAGCGGTGATGATCTTCCCCTCTAATTTCCGGACGGTTTCCTCGGCTTCATACCGAGCAAGCTTTTCCTGGAGCTGCCGCATTTTTTTCCTGGCTTGTTTGAGTTCTGATGCCGTCTTCTCCATGGCTTCAGGAATATTTTTCTCATGAGCGGAGAATCTGGCAGCCATCTCTGTGAGCGCCCTGTTTTTCCAGGCGTAATCCTCGGCTGCCCGGCGGCCGCACAGGAACTCGAACCGCAGATTGCCCCTGATCTTTTCCCATTTAATGACCTTAATCAATCCGATCTCTCCAGACCTGCGGCAGTGCGTCCCGCCGCAAGCGGAATAATCAAACCCATCAACCTCAACCACCCGGATGAGGCCTTCCTTCTTGGGCGGGCGCCGCAGAGGAACGGACGATATCTTCTCTTCGGGGACGAAATAGGTCTTGATCTCCCTGTCTTCAAAAACGACCTCATTGGCCCGCTTTTCTACGCGAGTGAGGTCGGAGTCGGATATGGCCTTGATGCCAATCTCAAGAGTCGAGACGGCCTCCCCCAAGTGGAAAGAAAGCGTCTCCCCTCGCAGGAGCTCAAAAAAGCTCTGGGACAGGATGTGCTGGCCCGAGTGCTGCTGCATGTGGTCAAACCGCCGCGGCCAGTCGATTGCACCCCGGACTTTGTCGGTGTCGATATCTTTCTCGAGGAGATGGACGATCCTCGCGCCTTCTTCGAAAACACCGAGGACAGCCTCTCCTTCGATCAGGCCGCGGTCGGACGGCTGGCCTCCTGATTCCGGGTAAAAGCAGGTCTGGTCGAGGACGACAGCCGTCTTTCCCTCTAAAAGAAATCTATCGACAACCGTCGCCTCGAACTCTCTCTTATAAGCATCCTCAAAATAGAGCCTTTTCGTCTCTCTCTGTCCTCGCTCCTCATCCCGAAAGCTCATCCTGACTTCCTCCTGCAGCAATCGATTGGTTTATTATACAATGTCTCATGGCGAAAAATTAAGGTGATTACGTATGGCGTCCCCCTAATTCCTGTCCCCCTAATTCTGCCCCTAATTCCCCTGATTTAGATAAGGGCGAGGATTCTTTCGGTGAGCTTGAAATGCTTTTTGGCGACCTTGTCAAGAAGCTCAATGCCGTGCGTCTTTACCAGTTTCACGCCGGCTTCCTCGGCCAGCGGAGAAGAGCCCTTGGGAAGGTCAACCCCAACATCCCTGGAGAGAAAATAAAGGCGCTTGAGGAATTCGGCCCGGGCCAGGATCGAGGCCGCAGCCACGGCCATGTCCTCCTCGGCCCTGGGCTTCTGGATGAGCTCGATCGTCTTTCCTTTTTTCATCAGGGCGTTCAGGACATAAAGCCTGTCGCCGAACTGGTCGGTGATGGCGAGCTTGCAGGGAACTTCGCCGAGGATATTTTCGATCGCCCGCGAATGGCCCCAGGCTAAGAGGCGGTTGAGGTTGCGCAGGTTGGCATAGAGCTCGTTATACCTTTCCGGCCCGATGGCGACAACAGAATGCTTGTACCCCTTCTTGATGATCTCCGCCATTTCCC
>CAZKBY010000259.1:0-3193 GCA_964550915.1 uncultured Eubacteriales bacterium
GAGGAATGAGAAGCCATGACAGGGGCTCGACTGGCCTCAAGAACAGCGTAGAAGGACCTATCCGAAACATGCGAGATATCAGCCATAATCCCAAGGCGGTTGCATTCGGCCACGACGCTTTTGCCGAAGTCGCTCAGCCCGTAATCCTCAGGATTATCCGTGTCCGTCGAAGAATCGCAGATATCGTTGTCCGAGCCATGGCAAAGGGTCAGGTAGCGGATGCCTAATTTATGGTATTCCTCCAGGTTTACCAAATTTTTTCCGACGGGATAGCCGTTTTCCATCCCGATAAAGGCGGCGCGCTTCCCGTCTCTCTTCAGCTGATAAGCATCATCCGGCGTTAGGGCCAGCCCGATTACACCAGGGTACTTCTCGACCATTCCATGGATGGCGTCGAGCATGGCCAGAGCCCTCTCTTTGGCCTTAGTATACCCTGATTCGGTACGTTCTCCTTGCCCCACGAAAACGACAAAGAATTCCGCGTCCAGCCCGCCTTCGGCCATGCGCGGCAAGTCGATTTTGCCGCTCGATCTCTTTCCCGGCTCGTGCCTGTCACCGATGTCCCACGTGCCGCTCAACATTCGCATGGGTGTGTCACAGTGGGTGTCTACCGTCAGGACGCGAGCGTGGATAGCGCGCGCTCGCCCTTCGAGATCCTCGCCCTCCGGCGCTTTCCGGCACGGTGCCAGCCCCAAAACGCATACACCGACTACAAGACAACCTGTGATCCTTGCCAGAGATTTCATCGTTGCTCCCTTCTTAAACGCGAACTCTTGAAAAAGGATTTTTCAATTCGTCCATCAGAATAGTCGATTATAGCATACCATCGCCAGTATTTCTCAAATTGAAAAGGCGTAAGTCTGACCAAAGCGCTTGAAAAACATAGTGCATCTGTAAATTCTGGCCAAATACACCTGGGATTGGGAGTTCCCGGACGAATGGGAGCTTAATCATTCGGCCACGGCGAACGGCCTCGAGTTTCATGGGGGGGTAGGTTTCGAGATCACGGTCTCGAACAATGTCGCCTTCTTCCTGGAAGGCACCACCGATACGCCAAGATCAAAGGCTTTGAAGGCACCGAGAAGGGAACGGAGGCCGGGTCGACCTGGGAGGGCAGCGGAACTCTTTTCTATCTAGAAGGAACGGATTATCCGGTCCTGTTCATCCGGGTAGAATTGCCAACCGGATACAAGGTCGCCCGGGAAGCCAACGTCGATTTCAGCGGATTCTCCGTCCTGGCAGGACTCAGGATGAAGTTTTAGATCTCTAACATCAGGCAAATTTCCGGTGAACAGAAAAGAATTTATCAAAGGGGCGGCTCAGGCTTTCCTGGCTTGCGGAAGCACGATGCTTTTGAGTGGACAGGAAGCGCCATCCCAGACTGAGCAGGCCGAAAAGGAGCGCAAAGCCCGAGAATTCGAAAAACGCTTCAAGGAAGCCTACATCCTGACGCTGATGGAAAACATGGAAAAGCATCTCGACAAAAGACCCGGGTGAAGTTGATGAGGGATTGCGGCCGGGCCTGTGCCCGCCGCAGCGGATTGGCTAAGTTTGCGGAAAAATACAAGGGGCACATCAAGGAGTTTGTCGAGATCATGGCTGAAAAATTGGGCAGGCAAAATATTTTCATCGAAGGGGGCGCAATCCATTGGGGCTATCCCCGCTGCTTTTGCGAGCTGGTGGCCGAAGAGCCGGCGCGCCTCCCTGGTGTTTATTGCCACTGCTCCGTGGGATGGGTCCTCGAGGTGTTCGGAACCGTCGCCGGGAAACCGGTGACGGTTGAACTCCTCCAATCTGTCAAGCGAGGTGCCCCGATCTGTCAGTTCCTTGTCCATATTTAGCCTTATCACGGCCAACTTCTCCGAAGAAACGCCTCCGATTATCCATATGGCTGTGAGCAAGCAAAAGACTTGGTTCTCGAGAAATCTCCGATAGTCCTTGATATCGCTCGAGCCTCACCTTATTTCTTCTCACGATGGTTTTAAGGGAAAATGGGGACGAAGATGAGCAGTCAGCCAGCTCAGCTGAAAACCAAATTCCTATCTTTATTAAGGAGAACGGCGTCTACGACCCGGCCGAGACCAGGAAGAAGCTCTTCTTCATCTACAACAACCCCGACGAGCAGCTGCTGCCCTTCACCCGCAGCCGCCGGGTGATCGAGGAGCCCGGCATCACCAGGATCAACCTCACCCACCGGACCCCAGGCCATCACCGGCTCGACCCGCATGCAGGCGACGACAAGCGAGACTTTCATCATCGGCTGCGCGCTCGATTCGGCCCTGGTCAGGGTCTTGGGCCGCTCTCCCCCAAAGAGATGGCCCGAGTGGGGTTCGCCGATGACCTCACGATCGAGCAGAGGCTCGGGGTTTTCGCTCCGTTCTGGAGGAGGTGAGGCGCCACATCCCGGCCCTCGCCGCGCTGGCCACTCTCAAATCCGACACTTACGGCGCGGGCCGACTCTCCACCAACCTGGCGGGCCGGGCCCTGATCACCGTCTTTATCGACAGCACCGAGCGCAGCCCCACCTTCCGCCTCTTCCCCCTCGACACGATGGCCGAACCCAAACGGAAATGCTAGATCCAGGTCTGGACTCCGGCCGCCGGCTCGAGGAGGCCTGGCGGTCTTTCCTCTGCCGGCCCTTCCGCGGGCTCGCCACCGACTTCTACCGCCGGCCCTTCGAGGAAGAGATCGAAGCCCCCTACCTGCGGACGGCCGGCCTGGACAGCCTGAAAAAAGCGGGTGACGACTATCAATTCCTTTACGACTTTTCTTTTTCAGAGGACAACTTCCGGAAACGGGGTCCGCAAAAGGACGACCTGGGCGTTGTGATCGTCTTCGGCCCAGAGGCCGAAATCCTGAAAAAGGCCGATTCGCCCTTCCGGAGGTTCTCCGACCTTTGCCGGAAGAGCGGCTCTCGTCTCGGCCTGATCGTCGTCGGGGGAGAGCCGGGCACGAAGATGGCGGAACTCCTTCCCGGTGCCTCGGGTCCCTTCATCTCTCTCGGCATCTCCGCCGACAACGACCCCTTCGGCCTTCGCCGCCAGGTCGGCCTGAAGATGCTGCTCAACACCCATTCCACTGCTGTGATGACGCGCCTGTGCCGGGTCATCGGCAACACCATGACCAACGTCAGTCCCAGCAACCTCAAGCTCATCGGCCGGGCGATTTACCTCGTAATACTACACGCCTCTTG
>CAZKBY010000260.1:0-3169 GCA_964550915.1 uncultured Eubacteriales bacterium
TCCTCGCTTTCCTGACATCGAAGCCGCATGGCGGCTTTAACGGTTTTCCTTTGGAAGAATGATAATTTCCACCCGGCGGTTCTTGGCCCGCCCCTCTTCCGTGTCGTTGGAGGCGATGGGACGCGACTCGCCGAAGCCGTCGCTTTCGATCCCGGACGCCTCCATCTTTTCCTGAGTAATAAAAAAATCCCTCACGGCCGCCGCGCGCTTCCTGGACAGGTCGAGATTATAGGCGTCAGTTCCAAAGTTGTCCGTGTGTCCCTCGATGATGATCCGGACATGAGAAAATTCTTTGATCTTTTCGGCGGCCCGGTGGAGTTCATCCGCCGCCTCCGGCTTGAGGATCGATTTGTCAAAATCAAAAAGCACGGAGCTCTTCAGCGAAATCCGGATGGCCGACCCGATCGCCCCGACGGCGTCGATGTCCGCTCCCGGCCAGGCGCTGCCGCACTCGGTCTTGAGGTCGGTCAGCCGGACAAAATGAAACGTCTCACCAGGCTGGATGAACGGGGAGATGTCGATATCCGCTCTCCCGCCAGAGATTTTGCCGATTTCAACCCATTGCTCTCCGTCCTTAGAGATGGCGAGATTGGTCGGCTCGATGGCCGGCCCGATCTCGAAGACATAAAGGTCTGGACCCTCGATATCGACCAGGACGTTGTCGGTGAATTTGAGCGTCAGAACCCCGCCACATCCAAGAGACGTATAATTGTCCGCGGTCGCCGGGTCGTAATCTGGGATACTCAGGGATTCCTCCGGCCGCGAGTCGGCTTCCCCGGCGCTCGGATTTCCCTTTTCAAATGAAACGACCTCATCGGCGAAGGAAATGTCCCCGGCGGGAAAGTAAACCGAACCTCCATGCCCGTCCGGATACTGCTTTCCCCCTCTCTCCCAGTCCTGAGAAATGGAGAATTGCAGAAAAAGGCAACCGAGTACAGCGATGGTGATGATGATTCTTACCAAGACCGCGGGACAGTTGTTATCATGGCAACCGTGGAATCTCATTTTGCCTTTATGTAATCCCTCCAATTTCCCTTCAGAAATGTAGCAAAGAAGTATTGCCCTGTCAATAAAATTAGGGCTCTATAACGCTTGTCCGAATATTCAGATAAGCTCTGGGGGATTGCAAAGAAGTAACGCCCTAATCAGGCTCGAGGCGATCTTCTTCAGCTTGATGGCGCAGCTTGCCCCGGCCGGCCCGCAGCCGATGATGACGACCGTCGCGCGACCGTCGAGAGGAAGACAAGGAGGCATGGCCTTTCCTTCCTAACGCCTGCCCCGGGAGTTTCTGGTCCTGCTAAAGAACGTTTTGACCGTATTCCATAAAAGGGTTGTCTGTAACCGGATGCCCAGAACGCGGCCGAAGATTTCACGGTAGGCCGCGTCCCCCGTGAACATGCTCCAGAGGATGCGCCGGATTTCCGCCGCAGCTCGGGGGTAGACCGGATTTCTGGCCAGAGAGATGTGCGTTCTTGCCAGGGGGCTGACCGAAGAGATGACGTCGTTCAGGCGGAACAGGGCGCGTCCGTAGAGGTTGTCCCTAACGATGAGAGTCCGAGCTGGCCTGTAGTAAGCGGCAGAAAGAGAGCCGGCGTCGACTCCGCGGGAAAAGGCTGCCTTGGCTGCCAGCCGGGCCGTTAAGAAAGCCGATTCAATGCCGTTTTTGTAGTGCCGGGAGAAACTCGCATCTCCGATTAGAACGAGCTGGTGAGCAAATGGCCTCCGGGCGGCCGAGACAGCAATCCTGGGGAAGCAGTGACAGTGAGACTGGAGAGGAGGAAGGGTTTTCCCGAGCGCGTGCTGTTCGAAAAACTCCCGGAGGACGGCGGGCTCCATATCCTTTTTCCCAACCACCGTGATCGTCAGGTAATCTTCCTTCGGGACTGCCGTGGCATAGCGGATTCTTCGCGAGGGCGAGAGGTAAACATGGATGTTGTCTCCGTATCGTTTCGTCACCTCTTCAGCACCGACATGAAACTCTGCCTGGAAGGTGCACAGCGTGGCCGGGCGGCGGTAACCGAATCCAAGTCTCTCCACCTCGCGCAGAAGCGGCGTGTTGACCCCAAAGGCGCCAACGACGAGATCCGCCTCGATGCAGTCCGGTGTTTCCTTTTTTCCAAAGGCGACGAGAGGTTTTGCGCCAGGAAGGGAGGGAAGCGTGATTTTCCAGACAGGCCTGGGCATGACCTCAGCCCCCCTGTCCTGGGCCCAGGAGAGCAGGAAATCGTCAAAGCTTATGACCCCAGGGAATCGGGAGTAGCGCGGCCCGTTTCCCCTGAAAACTGTGGCGATGGGCTTTTTTCCGGTCTCGGCACTGGTGATTCTCAAACTCTCAGGGCCGAAATGCAGCGTATAGCCCTTGACGCGGCTGAGGATCCTTTCTTCGGGGAGAACAAGTCCTTCTTCTTCGAGCGCCGTTTCCAGGCTTCCGGCGATGACGCCGGCGCAGAGGTTACACCCTCGGGGGCCGCGCTCGAGGAAGTCCTTTCCGTCAAAAATGGTGACCCTGAGGTCGAGACCTTTCCTCTCCGCCCATTTTCTGGCGAAGTGGGCGAAAAAGGACCCGGCCGGGCCGCCGCCGATGACCGCGATTCGCGCGCCGTCGCGGAGGGTGATTCCTCCTGCCATGGTTGCATTATACTACTAATTCTATAATTTCTATAGGAATAATAAAATTATAAAGGCAGAAATCGAGGACATGACCCGAATTCCTGAAATCGGGATTAAGCCTGAGGTATCCACAAATAACGCGAAAAAACCACCCTCTCCCCGGCCCTCTCCCATCGAGGGAGAGGGGATTTTTTTCTTCATTTTTTGCATAATCTGGGCTAGTCCCCTGATTTTTTATCTTAAAGGGCGTCGGCGGCGAGGTTTTTCTGACGCTCCTCGGCGATCTTCCGGTATTCAAGGGGATGGAGGAGGCGGAGCTCCCTGCCCGTGATCCGGCCGTTCAGCCAGACCCTGCTCATCGGAAAAACTTCCGGGTTGAGATGGACGTTGTACATGTGCCAGATGATGATCGATAGGAAAGCCAGAATCGCCTCGTAGCCGTGGATGATGATGAAAATATCGTGGACCCAGAGCGGGAAAAGCCGCAGGGAAAGCTCGACCTGCCACATGAGAAAACCGGTGACAATCATGACCAGAGAGCCCCAGCCCAGGGCCCAGT
>CAZKBY010000261.1:0-3147 GCA_964550915.1 uncultured Eubacteriales bacterium
GCCGAGGGGAGGGCCTTTGTCACGTTCGACGGGCACCGGAGCGACGACTTCAATGCGTATGTCTTTGTGACCGACAATTTCGGAGCGACCTGGAAAAGTATCTCCGCCAACCTGCCGGCCGGCGGCAGCCTCAGCGTCGTCCGTGAACATCCTCGCAACCCCGACCTTCTTTTTGCGGGGACGGAGAGAGGAGCTTATCTGTCCTTGGACCGCGGCCTGCACTGGACCCGCATCGAGAGCAACCTGCCCCTTGTTCCGGTCGATGATGTCGCCATCCATCCTCGCGACAACGACCTGATTTTTGGCACTCATGGCCGGAGCATCTGGATTCTCGACGACATCACCGCTCTCGAACAATTGAAGGCAGAAGTCCTGGGGGCAAATAGCTATCTTTTCGACACGCGGCCCGCTATGATATTCAACCCTCACTATCATAAGGGGGATCTCGGTCATAAGTTTTTTATTGCCCCCAACCCGGCCTACGGAGCGCTCATTACCTATTATTTGAAAGAAAAGGCTAAAGAAGAGGTGAAAATCGTTATCGCCGATGCCGAAGGAAAGACCATTCGGGAGTTAAAAGGAACGAAGGAGGCTGGAATCCACCGGGTCAACTGGGACCTCAGGTACCCGCCTCCCTCTGAGGCCGAGGCTGGAGCGATGGGCCGCTTTGCCGTATCGCAGGGGCCTTTCGTCCTTCCGGGTGAGTACAGGGTGACGCTCATCGGAGCGGGAGGAGAGACAACGAGGACGCTCAAGGTAGAAGGAGACCCGAGGATCGACGTCTCTCTGGCTGAAAGAAAAGCCCAGCATGATGCCCTGATGCGGCTTTATAAGCTGACTCCTCTTTTAGGTCAAGCGCAGAGAACGCTCGATGCACTGCAAAAACAATTCAGGGAAGCTGAGGCGACTGTGAAGAAGGTTCCCGGCGCGCCCGCTTCGCTCGCCGAAGCCTTGAAAGGCGCCCTCAAGGATGTGGAAGATATCCGGAAGGAGCTCGTCGGAGACCCCTCAGCCGGGTTCATGGGAATGATGTCGACCGTCCGGGGACGTCTGCTTTTCGTCGGCCGGTCGATCAGCGGCTATACGGGAGCGCCTTCGGAAAGGCAGCTCAAGGAGATCGCCCTGAATGAAGAAAAGCTCATGGCCCTCATCGAGCGAATCAACAAGATTGTCGACGAGGCGATCCCGCGCTTGAACAAGCTGATGAACGAAAACAATATTCCCCATCTGCTGCCTGTTCCGAAAATTAAGATTACCTGAGGTCAGGGCATAACCGAGACGCTGACCAGTGATCCCCTCTTAATTCTCTAAGAGGGGTTGGGGAGATTAATCTATAAAAAAGATACTTCGCCAGCGTCTCGGAACTCTTACGCAAGCTTTTGATGCAACTCGTCTTCTGACTTGATAATAACCAAGATAGTCCGCGAAAAGGCGTCCCGGGTGAATCACGACAGGATCCGTCGGGTGATGCTGGCGGCAATTTTGGGTTAGCCATGTTTTCTTTACTTTGACGGGAAGATTGTCTATAATTTCAAAATGATAAAAACATCGAGGAGGAGGATAATGCGCAGAAGAGTTTGGCCTGTGCTCTTAGCCGGATTGCTTGCTTTTTTTACCCATTCCTGCCAGAAGAAAGCCCAAGTCAAGGGAGTTGAGCTCGGCCTGGATTTTTCAGAGAGTCCGTTGACAGACAACCTGATGACCGACGTCCGGTATACCTGGAAAACCTCGCCCGAATTCGTGAAGGTCAGCAAAGACTACTACGCCTATGTCCATTTCTGGCACGGGAATAACCTCCTTTTTCAGGATGATCACATGCCCGGCGTGCCGACCTCAAAATGGGAGCCTGGAAAGGTCTATACCTACGAGCGGAAGATCTATATTCCCTCCTTCATTGACGAGTTTGACCCTTCCTTCAAGGGCGAGGAAACCCTCAAGATGAGCATCGGGTTTTATAACCCCTACGACCGGAGCGGCGAATCAAAGCGCGAAATCCTGGTCAAGAAGCTTAAGGTCCTCCCGCCTCCTCCAGATACGCCTGAAATCATCTACGAGAGCGGATGGTACGACCTCGAGATTGACCCCGAATCCTATCTCAAGCAGTGGCGGTGGACATCGAAAGAAGCCAGATGCCTGATAGACAATCCTCACCGCGACGCTCGCCTGGTGATCAGGGGCCAGGTCAACAAGGAAGCGACACCCGATCAGAAAGTGACCTTGAAAATGAACGACCAAGTTATCGAGGAGCTCGTCGGAGTTGACGGCTTTTTCGAAAAGACCTACACGATCAGCGAGGAGTTGCTCGGCGATCAGGATGAGTTTTACCTGGTCATCACCTGTGACCGGACGTTCGTACCGGCCAAAGCCTTTCCGCCCTCCAAGGACGATCGGGAGCTGGGGATTCAAGTTTCCCTTATCTATTTCAGGTAAGAGAGACTTTTTAGCGGATCCAGAGAGAAGGAGTCGATTCTTTTTTTATCTGGCCGAGGAATTTTTCCAGCTCCTGCCGGGCCCTGGTTTCCTCTGCCTGGGAATCTTGAAGCTTGATAAAAGTCTCGGCAATAGCCTGCTGGACAGCCTCTTTGGAGCTCAGGTCGTCCAGGCTGGAGTATTGCTGCCAGAGGGCACTCATTTTTAAGGTCAATAGCTCAACGTACTCCCGGGCTTTTTCCCATTTTTCTTGAAGAGTCTTGAGAGCGGGTTCGCCTTCTTTTTCTTGAGGAGGTTCCGGCGTCTCCGCCGATCCCCTTGCTTCCTCGGCAGGTGCTGGAGTCGTCAGCGTGCTTTTTTCCTCGGGCTGAGTCTCTGGAGGAGCCGGAGGTATCTCCAGGGCCGGCTTCTTTTTGAGCTTGGCCAGGTCGGCGTTGGTGACGACAACGGCCTTTTTCCCTTTGAGGCTTTCCCTTCTCTCCCTTTCCTTTCTGGCGATCTCAGCCAGAGTCTGGCTAAAGCCGAAAGACCCTCCCACGGAAAGAACAAGGAGGCAAGAAACCAGCTTTTTTAATCCCATGCTTCAGACCCCATCCTAACTTATCATCTCTGAACTGTCAATGAATCGGGCAATTTTGAGCCGATTCCTGCTGGGCTGTCCGGATGAGGAGGTAGCGGCCGTCAATGGAGATCTCGACTGCGCCCACAGTATCTGTC
>CAZKBY010000262.1:0-3093 GCA_964550915.1 uncultured Eubacteriales bacterium
GGGAAAATTAAGGTAATTACGTATGCCGTCCCCCTATTTTTTACCTATTTTTTACTTCTATTTTTACAAAAACAGGCAAAGGTGGTAGAATCGAGCTCTGTTGCTATGAGAAAGCGGTGCCTTCTCGCCTGGCTTATTGCCTGGGCTGCCCTTATGTTTTTCCCCGCACTCTCCCCGGCCCAGCTCGTCCTTGGCCAGTACGAGGACGAGGCGCCGCTCCGGACTTGGAACATCTTCGGGTTTCAAACGGCCTCGTCCCTGGGGCGCGCCGAGACTTCCTTCGCCCTTGCCGCGGACAGTGCAGCGGCGCTCACGAACCCGGCTCTTCTCCTCAGCCTCCCCCGCTTCACGGCGACGATCAGCGGCGCTTTGTCATCCGCCTCGCTCTTCAAGTTCTCCATCATCAACACGGGCGTCATGTCAACCCACGACAATCTCTCTCTCAACCTCTATGCCCTGGACTTTGCCGGCCTCAGCTTCACCTCCAAAGGCTGGGCCGTCGGCTTCGCGGTCTATCTCTCTGAAATCTACGACCGTCCCCGCGTGAGCTACGAGTATCATTACCGCGGCGAGCTCGCCTACACCCTTGACTTCCGTCAGTGCGGCCTGCTGAGGAATTTTGGTTTCAGCCTGGCCAGGAGGATCGGCGGCCGCATCCAGGCGGGGCTTGGTCTGACCTTCTTTTCAGGGGAGTTCTCGAGAGAAATCGAGGAGGAGTGGCTGGCGAACGGCGTTACGATTAGCGACGCCAAAAAGGAGGACTACTCGGGCTATTACGCGAACGCCGGAGTCCTCGTCAGGCTCACTGAAAAGTTTGACCTGGCGGTCGTCGGTCGGACGGCTTCCAGGAAAAGAGCGCCAGCCTCAAGCGAGCTTGTTTATAACTCTTCGTCTACGCGAACAAATATCAGGATTGACGCAGAAGCCACCAACACCTACAACCAGCCGTTTGTAGCGGGTCTGGGAGCAAGCTACAGGCTCTCGCCCCGGCTTGTGGCCGAAGCGGACATCGCGTTTTTCAACTGGGCCGGCTACAGCGTTCGGTACTTCGACGAGGACTTGGAGCGGGATTTCAGGAACACGATCAAGGCAGGCCTGGGCGTGGAGTATGCGGTGCCGGTCAGGCTGTTCAAGAAGGAGGCGGCCATTCCCATCCGGGCCGGGATCGGCTATGACGAACAACCGATGAAAGAGCCGCGCTCCGCCTATACCTGTTTTTCTGCCGGAGGAGGTTTCTATTGGAGCATGATCTTTCTTGATTTTGGCGCTTCTTTCGGCCGGGAGAGCGGGTCGGGAAATTCGCTTACAACAAGGAGGATGGCGCTCACCCTGACTGTGAAGCTCTGATGACTTATGACGTTGGCAAGCTTGGTGTAACGGCAAGATGAAAGAGTCAGCTAAAATAATACAAGTCATGCTCTTTGTTCTTTTTTCCATTGCAATGGGGTTGAGGCCGGTGGGCGGCCGGGCTGCTGAGTGGGAAGACCTCGCCGTTATCAGCGTCGAGAAAAGCCCTGAATTTGCCGCCGTACTCCGCAAGCTCGAGGTCGATTGTCTTTTTGAATGGGAGGGTCGCATCTATGGCCTGGCCCGGCCGCAGGACCTCGAAAGCCTCAGCCGGTCCGCCATCCCCTACTTTTTAGAGACTTATAAGTTCCCTGCTCTGAAGAACCCCCAACTTTCCGTCTTGAGCAGCATCAACGGCGAATACCATTCTTATAAGGAGCTCGAAGCCGACCTCGCGGGCCTCCAGGCTGCTTATCCCAACCTGGCCAAGCTCTACACGATCGGGACGAGCCTCGAGAAGAGGAGCATCTACGCTCTTAAGATCAGCGACAATGTCTCTCTCGACGAGGAAGAGGCCGAGGTCCTTTTTCTCGGCTGCCATCATGCCCGAGAGTGGATCTCGGTTGAGATTCCTTATCTCGTGGGGAAATATCTTCTCGAAAACTATGACACCAACGCCGAGGTCCGCAGGCTGGTCAACCAGAGCGAGGTCTGGGTTGTTCCGCTGGTCAACCCCGACGGCCTGGAATACACGATCCATTTTTACCGTTACTGGCGGAAAAATAGGCGACTGAACGCCGACGGGAGCTATGGCGTTGACATAAACAGGAATTACGGCTATCGCTGGGGATATGATAACAAAGGGTCGAGCCCTGAGCCTGGCTCGGCCGTCTACCGCGGCCCGGCGGCTTTCTCCGAGCCGGAAACAAGGGCTGTCCGCGACCTCTTCCTCCAGAAAAACTTCCGGGCGATGATCACCTACCACAGCTATTCCCAGGTCATTCTTTACCCATGGGGATACACGGAAGCGCCCTCGGACAAAGACGCTCTTCTTCGTCAGATCGCTAGCCAGATGTCGGCTCTTATGGAGCCCGTGAACGGCCGCTTCTATGAATTCGGCCAGGCCGGCGCTGAGCTTTACCTAACCAACGGCACGACCGACGACTGGACGTTCGGGACAGCCGGAATCCCGTCCTACACCATCGAGCTTCCGCCCATAGACCAACTCCAAGGCGGGTTTTTCAACCCGGAGGAGGATATCCAGTCGATTTTCCGGGAGAACCTTCCCGCCGCCCTCTATCTCATCGATTGGTCAATCCAAAATTTTGGATTCTCCGAAAGCAAAGCCACAAGGGGTGCGGTCAGGCTCCGCCTCCCTCGCCCTCTCGGGATCGACTATTCTCCAAAATAAAGTGCAAAATCAGGGTACAAAATTGGGCAAAATTGGGGACGGCCTATATATTTACCCAATTTGTCCCGGCAAGAAAGCGCCCTCGAAGAATCATCGGCGAGAAGCATAATTCTTGATCTTGAAATTCTTCATGAGCAATAGGGAAAGTGGGTATGCTGTCTCCAATTTAATATCCCCAACCTAATAGAAAAGTTATCTTCATGGGCCTGCGGGCACCCTTAAAATCTGGACATGGTGACAGGGACTGGGAACATAATTATTGAATTTGGGTAATTACGTATGCTGTCACCATTTTATTAAAAAATCGTTGACAAATCAGGCGTTTCAGAGTAATAAAGAAAGCACCCAAGAAACCGGGCCCTGCGGGCCCGGCCAAGGAGGATTAGTGCAGCTCA
>CAZKBY010000263.1:0-3067 GCA_964550915.1 uncultured Eubacteriales bacterium
GCGTGATATTATTCTATTCCAAGTGGGTATTTCTGTCAATTTTTATTAATTACAGCGGTTGATTTTAGAGAGGTCTTCTATTAGGATAGGTTTTTGCCTTTGTGACCATAAGAGATCCTCATTTCGGGGAGGCTCCAGATGAAAAAAATCATCTTTCTTGATAACGGGGCGACATCGTTCCCCAAGCCTAACCGGGTTTATGAATTCATGGATTATTTTTATCGTAATTTTGGTGTCAACCCGGGCCGCTCGGGCTACGACCTCTGCCTGGAAACGGGGTCGCTGGTTGAAGAAACAAGGCGGCTTCTGACCAAATTCTTTAACGGCCGTGACCCTAACCGGCTGTGCTTTTCCTATAATTCCACCGATGCCCTAAACCTGATCATCTTCGGTTTGCTCAAAGAAGGCGACCATGCCATTACGACGACTCTCGAACATAACTCCGTGCTCAGACCGCTCTATCATCTCTGGAAGTACGGCGGCGTCGAAGTAGACTACATCCCCTTCGACGGTCGCGGCTTTGTCGATCCCGACGATTTTCCCAAAAAATTCAAGACCAATACGCGCCTAGTCATCGTCAACCATGCCTCTAACGTGATAGGCACTGTCCAACCCATCAAAGAGATCGGCCGGCATTGCCGGGAAAGAGGCATCCTCTTTGCTGTCGATACATCACAATCATCCGGCAAGATCCCCATCGATATGGAAAAGGACAATCTTGATGTTTTGGCCTTCACAGGACACAAGTCACTTCTTGGGCCAACCGGCATCGGCGGTCTTTATGTGAGAGAAGGAATCGAAATAAGGCATACCAGAGCCGGTGGAACCGGAGTTCGATCAGCCCAGCGGACTCATCTTGACGAATATCCTTACAGGCTGGAGTATGGCACTCTGAACGTCTTGGGAGTGGCCGGGTTGAATGCAGGGCTCAAGTGGATTGAGAGCAGAGGTCTTCAGGCCATCCATGAGCAGGAGATGAAACTAACTGCTCTGCTCAGAGACGGGCTGGAGAACACTGAAGGGATAACGCTTTACTGCCAGGATGACCTCCGGGATCACATCTCTATTTTTCTTTTCAACGTGTGTGGGCTCGAGGCCATCAATACCTCGACAATCCTTGACGTTGACCATAATATCGCTTCCCGCTCCGGCCTTCACTGCGCCCCTCTTGTCCATGAGCAGCTCGGGACGGATAAAATCGAGGGCGCGGTCCGCTTCGGTATAGGGCCATTCAACACTGAGGAGGACATCCGGACAGCCATCGGAGCAGTCAAAGAGATCGCTTCTTTCCAGAAAAGAAAAGCTTGCTGAGAAACCCCAGAGCTTCAGGGTTCAGACGCAGCCATCAGGTTTAGGAAGACCGGCGACTTTGCAAGCGCCTTTGGCTGGTCCAGAGGGGAAAAGCTCAAAAATATGGACGAGAGGAAGGCCGGTCGTTTTGCAGACATTCCGCACCATCGGAGCGAGATTATTCTCAAGGTAATATTGCCGGATAAACCTGATCACGGACCAGTGCTCTTCGGTCAAGCACTCAATTCCCTCTTCCTGCCTGGCCAGGGCCGCAGCAACATTCTCTGTCCACTCTTCAGGATGGATTAAGAATCCCTCCTCATTGGTCTCGTACGTTTTTCCGTTGATCTCAATATAGGGCGCCATTCTCTCTCCTTGCAAAAATAAAAGATTTATTATAACACAAGGAACAAGCCGGGCAATGTCCTTATGCTTTTCTCAATCTGTTTTTCCTGTATGATAGGAAGCAAGACTCTTTCCAAAGGAGGCTACGATGAAAAAACTCTTGAGCTGGCGGTTTTGGCTCACGATCATTCTGGTGACACTTTCGACTCTGACGTATCTCGCTCATTATCTCGTCTTCCGCGATGCTCACCACATCTTCATCTATCTGATCGGCGATATAGCGTTCTTGTTTATCGATGTCCTCCTGGTCATTCTGATTATCGAGCGTTTGCTCAGCCAGAGAGAGAAGCGTCTCCTGCTGAACAAACTCAACATGGTCATCGGCATGTTCTTCAGCGAAGTGGGCCTGGAACTCTTGAGAAGATTTGCGAGCTTCGTGACGAATGCGGCTGATCTGGCCGCCGCACTCGAAATAAAACCTCATTGGTCAGGAAAGGACTTTCAAAAAGCTTCCGAGGCGGCAAGCCGGTTTTCATATGCCACCCGAGTTGAAAGGCTAGCTCTCCACGAGCTCCAGGACTTTCTGAAGGCCAAGCGGGGCTTCCTCCTCCGACTTTTAGAAAACCCCAACCTTTTAGAGCATGAGAGGTTTACCGACTTGCTCTGGGCCGTCTTCCATCTGGCCGAAGAACTCGGCTTTCGCGGGGACAGGATCGATGACCTCCCCCAGGCTGATTACGAGCATCTGGCTGGAGACTTGAAACGGGCCTATTCCCAGCTGGCCGGGGAATGGATTCTCTACACAGGACATCTCAAGCGCAGCTATCCTTTCCTGTTCTCCCTGGCCGCGCGAGTCAACCCGTTTAGCCCGAGCCCTTCGGCAATAATCAGTTAATTAGCCAATCAGGTTTTCCCGGGGCTGAACTGTTTTTCTATCCAGGTGCGGATCAAATCCCTGACTTGGCGGAAAAAGGCTAACCGGTCTTCCTCCCTGCCCTCATAAGAAGGGTCGGGAAAGCTCTGGTGGAAAAACCTTTTGCCGTAGGGGAAAAAAGGGCAGGTTTCACGCGCCTGATCACAGACGGTCACAACCTCATCCATCTCCTGATCGATAAATTCTGACACATTTTTAGATTTCTGGCTGGAGATATCAATTCCCACTTCTTTCATAACTTGAATCGAGAAGGGATGGATGGCCGTCGGCTCGGTGCCGGCGCTGAAGACGTCATAATACTGTCCGTAGAGGGCCCGGAGGAATCCTTCGGCCATCTGGGAACGGGCTGAATTATGGGTGCAGATGAAAAGGACTTTCTTTTTGTTCGAAAGATTGTCCATGACTCGTTCCTTCTGGCTTATGACTCAAAGAGGAGAGGCGCTGAACGGAAAAGTCACTGTGAACGTCGATCCCTGGCCGGTCTTGCTCTCGACGCGA
>CAZKBY010000264.1:0-2980 GCA_964550915.1 uncultured Eubacteriales bacterium
CCAGAGGTCCAAGCTGATCGGCCCGATCGGCTACCTCCTCAAGCCTTTCGAGGAAAAAGAACTGCGGATGACGGTTGAGACAGCGCTCTTCAAATGGGAGATGGACCGGGAGCTGAGGAGAAGAGAGGAGCATTACCGCACTCTCGTCGAGAGCCTTCGTGAGGGGATTGCTCAAGGGGATAATGAAGAACGTTTCACTTTTGCCAACAAGGCCGCTAACGAGATGTTTGGCGTCGCTCCAGACAGCCTGATTGGCCGGAACCTGCGGGAATTCTTAGACGCTGAGGGTCTGTCTATCCTCGAGGCTGAAAATGCCCGTCGTCTGGAGAACGAAACGAGCACTTATGAACTGAGGATCAGGCGGCCGGACGGAGAGATCCGGCACCTGCTGGTCACCGGGTCGCCGTTGTTCAAATCGAAGGGCGAATTGGTCGGATATTTCGGCGTTTTTCACGACATCACCGAGCGCAAGAATTTTGAAGAAGCCTTGCAGAGGGAGGCCAGCAAGCTTTCAGCGATGATCGAAGCCATGGAGGAGGGCGTTGTTCTTATCGACCGCCGGGATCGGGTTGTTGAGGCGAATGCGTATTTCCTGAAGCTTTTTGGCCTGACCAAGGAGAAAATCGTTGGCCAGATTATCTGGGATACTGAAGCCGGGAAAACTCTTGGAGAACTCCAGGACATCGTGGCTGATTCAAAGTCCAAGGGTGATAAGCGTTTGATGATCGTAGAGAGAAATATCGCTGGCCTGAAAATGGCCGTCCGCTTTCGGCCGATTTATCGGCAGGATGTCTATGAGGGCTCCGTCCTGAACATCGTCGACGTGACCGAGCTCGTCCTGGCCAAGGAGAGGGCCACGGCCGCCAGCCGGGCCAAGAGCAACTTCCTGGCCAACATGAGCCACGAGATACGGACGCCGCTCAACGCGATCATCGGAATCACCGACCTGATGATGGATACACACCTTTCTCCTGATCAACGAGACTATCTCCAGATGATTCAGGGAAGCTCAGGCTCACTCCTGGCCATCGTCAACGACATCCTTGATTTTTCAAAGATCGAGGCCGGCCGTGTCGAGCTTGACCTCAACGATTTCGACATAAGGCAGGTTATTGCGGGCGTCTGCGCTGTCCTGACCAACCGGGCTCAGCAGAAGGGGCTGGAATTTGTCTGCGACATAGACCCTCTTCTTCCCTCCTTGCTTAGGGGCGACCCCAAGCGATTGCGGCAGATCTTGCTGAACCTGGGTGACAACGCCGTCAAGTTCACTCCTCAGGGAAGCGTGGCCATCCGGGTCAAACAGGAAAGCTCGGCCGAAAAAGAGGTTTCGGTCCGTTTCTCTGTCATCGACACGGGTATTGGGATCGCTCCTGAAAAACGGGCTTTGATTTTTGAGGATTTTGCCCAGGCCGACTCCTCCGTCACCCGGAGGTTCGGGGGCACGGGGCTGGGTCTGAGCATTTCGAGAAAGCTCGTGGAGATGATGGGCGGTGAAATCGAACTTGAAAGTCCGGTCCGCCAGGGACAAAACGGGGGAAGCTGCTTCTGGTTCAGAATCCCCTTTGAGGTTCCGCTCGAGATGAGCACAGTCGATTTTCGCACGACTCGGTCGAGGGAATTGACTGGGAGCGAATCGGCCGGCCTTGCCGAGGATTCATCTTCCGGGGAAGTGATCACTCGGGGCCGGCAGAGGGCCAGAATCCTGCTTGTTGAAGACAACCGCATCAATCAGAAGGTCACGACCGCCATCCTTAGAAAAGCCGGTTATACGGTCGACGTCGTTGAGAACGGCAAGAAGGCCCTGGAGGCCTTGAAGAAGCTTCCCGTTGATCTCATCCTCATGGATGTCCAGATGCCGGAGATGGATGGACTGAGAGCTACCGAGCTCATCCGCAAGAATTCCGGAAGAACCGCCTCGCTCCCGATCATCGCTCTGACGGCCAACGCCGTGAAAGAAGAGAAAGACCGGTGTTTAAAGTCTGGCATGACGGATTATGTCTTCAAACCCATCCAGGCGAAAGAGCTGATCGCCAAAGTTGAAAAATGGGCCCGGCTATCTTTTGCTCAGAGCGAAAAGCAACATAAGAAAGGATGAAGTTTTGATGACTACAGGCGCGCACCCCGCTTGATTTCTTGCGGCGTCCGAAAATCATAGCATTCAAACGGAATCCCGAGTTCTTCGGCCAGGGCTTTAAGGTCGGCCAGGTAATCCCCGAAGACCGTGATCGGGTGGTTGGAGTTGACTTTCCATTCTATCCGGCCGCAGAGCTTAAGGTACCAGTGCGGCCATTCCGGGTTACACTGCCGAGACCGCTCTTCCCACTGTTTGTCGGTGGGAATATCAGTGATGCCTCGGCCGGCAGCTAAGTAGAGCTTGTGGTTGCGGTAGGAAAACCTGGCCCAGGTGACGACGCCGGGAACGCGAACGACGACAGAGCATGTTCCGCCGCCCTGCTTGAAATACATGTGAGTCTGGCGCTCCGACCAAGACCCTTCGAGAGAATCATTCGAGCCGTAAGCAAAAAATGGCGCCAGGGCGCCGGAGTTGACGAACCAGTATAATCCCTTCTCCGAATTCCAGTAGCGCAAATCATTAAAACCAACCGGCTGGCCGCCGGACGCGAGCTTGAGCGCCTGCATGGTCAGGGCTGCGCCATCGTCCGCCTCAGTTGAAGCGACGATGGTCTGGCCGTCAGAATCTGGCCGGAGCCTGTTGTTGAGCAGACCGAGAGTCAGGTCGGTGGCTGGATAGTGCTCGATCCAGTCGAGCTGGTCCTGGACGCCAAGAAAATCAAGACCGAACTGCTTTCTGAGCTCAAGCAGGGCAAAATAGACCTTCATCTGAAACAGGACCATTTCTTTAGTGAGATGATTTTTCTGGTTCGGGCCAAGACGGACATCCATCCCTTTTTGGATGAGGAAGTTCAAAGCCTTTTGGGCGCGTCCGTCAGGAATTTTTTCCGTCATTTTAGCCAGGCGC
>CAZKBY010000265.1:0-2977 GCA_964550915.1 uncultured Eubacteriales bacterium
TCTCTCGGAAAGTCGCTTGACGTCGGGGTCGATGGCCATGATTTTGCTCCCTGGTCATGGGAAGAAGTCAAAACCTATATGGCCGGCCGGCCCCACAACGAGAACTTCTTGGGATAAGACAAGAGGGGGCATTACGTATGACGTTCCCCGAATTTTCCCTTATATGCTTCGCCCCTCGGAGCTATGTCCAATATCTTGATCAGGTCTTTTTCCATCTGAAAGATGATTCTGTACGAACCTACACGCAGTCTAAAAATGTTTTGAATTTTCTTACCCTTCATTTTCATGATATCCCCCTTGACGGGGAGGTTTTGGGTGGCTTCAAATATCCTCTTTTTTGTTTTCTGATCAAGCCTCTGAAGATAGCTGAGAGCGGTCTTGCTGTAAGCGACAATCATAACCCGAGCAACTTTTTGACTTTTTCTGCAGGAATGAATTCTTCGGTTTCAAGAATCTTGAGCAGCTTTTTTTCTTCTGTCTCTGAGAGCAATATTCCTGCTTTTCTCTCAAGGTTCTTTTCCATCCATTCCCGAAGCGCTTTCCGGATAATTTCCGAAATGCTGACCCGTCTGAGAAAAGCCATAGTCCTCGCCTGATCATAGAGATCGCTGTCGATGATGACATTCACCCGTTTCATTTTTGCTTTTTCCATATATACATATATACATCATTGCGCATCTTTTTTTCAATCGATTCAACCGTTCGGCCTTTCCCCCTTATAAAGACGATGGGAAAGCTGAAAATTCTCATGCCTGATAAATTCGAATCCGGCCTCTATTCCACCGGCTTGACTTCCAGCATCCGGTCGATGCGGAAATTGCGCTCCTCGCCCCTCTTGAAGCAGTAAGCGCGCAGTCCCTCAAATTGCCTTCCCATGTACTCCATCAGCTCGATCGACTCGGGCCGGATGCGGCGGCGCGTCTTGGCGTCGTCGGTTTTGAGATAGACGATCTCCAGTTCCCCGCCGGTCCGGATGGCCTCCCGGATCAGGGCGAGCTTGTGCTTGTAGGACAGCTTCTCGTCGGCCTTGCGGTATTGATACCGGGTGAGGAACTTGACGACCCTCCAATCCATGCGGATGTGCGACTTCCTGATCTCTTTTTTGAGGACGATCCCCTGGAAGTTGGTGCAGCGGCTCAAGGCGACATACACCTGGCCGTGGGCGAACGTGCCGCGGCCGATGTCGATGACGACCTTGTCGAACGTCTTCCCCTGGCTCTTGTGGATGGTGATGGCCCAGGCCAGCCGCAGCGGATACTGGGTGAACGAGCCGATGGTCTCGGTGAAGAGCTTTCCGGTCCGTTCATCGAAGTCGAGCTTGAAGAGCTCCCAAACATAGGGCTCGACGTCGACCTCGAGGCTGTTTTGGAGCTCGACCGCCAGGACGTCGGGCGAAGATTTCGCCTTCTTGACGCCGACGATCCGGCCGATCGAGCCGTTCACCCAGCGGCCATTGGGGTCGTTGTTGACCATCATGACCTGGGCGCCGCGCTTGAGCTCGAGGAGCTCATCGGTCGGCAGGTGCGATTTGTCGAATTCGCCCTCCAGAAACCCCTGATAGCGGAAGATCCGTCCGGGAAGCAGGGCAAGCTTTTCCTGGTTCCGCTTGTAGGCGAGATCGTTGGTGGTGGTGAGGTGGATGTAGAAGGCCTCGTCGGGAGGGACGAACCCGGCGTCGCAGCGGCGGTTGAGCCGGCCGATGTCTTCATCCGTCACCGAGCGATTGCGGATGGCGTTGAGCAGCAGGATGAAGTCCCCCTCCGTCTGGCGGTAGATCTTCTCGAGCTCCACAAACTCCATGTCGAACCCCGGCTCGTTGAAGATGCGGGCCGAGAAAAAATAGGGGGTCTCATATTGAGTGAAAAAGATGTTTCGCTCGCTGGACGTCACCACGGGCGGGAGCTGGTAGAGGTCACCGATGAAGATCATCTGGATGCCGCCGAACGGCTTTTTCGGGTGAGCGCCGTTGAGGCGGAGGAATCTCTCGACGCAATCGAGAAGGTCGGCACGCACCATCGAGATTTCGTCGATGATGACGGCCTCGAGGTGCCTGTAGAGGGCAGTGCCCTTCCCGGAGAGCTTCTTGACCTTGTCGAGCGTGATGTCGGGTTTGAACCTGCAGAACGAGTGGATGGTCTGGCCGCGGACATTGAGCGCGGCCACGCCGGTGGGCGCCAGGACGGCGACCTTCTTCCGGGTCGCGTTCCGGAAGTAATCGAGGAGCGTTGATTTTCCCGTGCCCGCCTTGCCGGTGATGAAGATGTTCCTGCCTGTCGTCTCCATGACGTCGAGGGCGCGGCGGAATTCGGGGTTGATTTCGATGGTTGGGGCGGGGGTTGAGGCCCGGGGGCGCGAGCGTTTTTTCATCGGGATGCTCAAAGCAGCCTATTTTATAACAAACCGCAAGCTAACATCTAATTTATTGAGCTAATCACCTAAGCGCGAGCGTCTCTTCATGTTAAGAGCGATAATCTTTAAGATCACAATTTGTGATTTCAAGTTGGGCGCTGCGCCGAAGCGCGCCAATGGCTTTCACAGGTTGCTAAGCTTAGCGCTGAGGAGGCGGTTGAGGCTGATGCCTTCTTCGGCGGCTTTGATCGCGAGAGCGCGGTGCAAAGCTTGCTTGATTTCCTTTTCGTCACTCGCGAGCCTATCAAAGTTCGCTTATCATAAGACTTGTCCGGGAAGGCCGTTTTATAGTATTTTGTTTCCATGATGGGCCGGAAAGTCGGTCGGAATGATCCTTGCCCTTGTGGCAGCGGGAAGAAGTATAAAAAGTGCTGCGGCCCCCTGGAAAGCCACGAGCCCCTGGTTCTCCCCTCAGTGCTCACCGGGACTACCTATGACGATTACTTTCAGATTATCCCCATCATCGCCACCTACGGCGAAAAAATCTTACGCTTCGAAAAAGACGGGAAGGAGCTGAAGAAAGCCGTCTCCCGCTTTGAAAAAAATTTCAGGCCGGGGGAGAAAGGGG
>CAZKBY010000266.1:0-2962 GCA_964550915.1 uncultured Eubacteriales bacterium
GTCTCATGCAGTTGATGAAGACAAGCGCTGCCCTTGCCCGGCTAGGTCAGGAGCGGCTTCCGTATATCTCCATTTTGACAGACCCTACCACCGGAGGCGTGACAGCCAGCTTTGCGATGTTAGGAGACCTGAACATTGCCGAGCCAAACGCCCTCATCGGGTTCGCCGGGCCTAGGGTCATCGAACAGACAATCAAGGAAAAGCTGCCCAAGGGATTCCAGCAGTCTGATTTCCTGCTCAAACACGGGATGCTGGATGATGTCGTCGACAGGAAGAACCTTCGGGCTTACATCGTCAAAGCCTTAAGGCTTTTCCTCAACAGATACCGATGAACTATGGGCAGTGCCTGGACTATCTCCAGCAGATACTCCCCAGTGGCGTCAAGTTCGGCCTCGAAAATGTCGGGGCGGTCCTCCAAGCTTTAGGACAACCGCACCAGAAATACCCGTCAATCCTGGTCGCCGGCACAAACGGCAAGGGGTCTGTCTGCGCCATGCTGGCCAGCGTCCTTTCCGTTCACGGGTTTCGCGTTGGGCTTTACACCTCTCCCCATCTGGTCAAGGTAGAAGAAAGGATGAAAATTGGCGATGATCAGATCCCGGCCCTGACGTTCTGTCGGCTTTTGACCTTTCTTAGAGCCTTGGTCGACAAGCTCGTGGCTGAAGGGAAGCTCGAATCACTGCCCACCTATTTCGAGATACTGACCTGCTTGGCCTTTCTTTATTTCGAAAGGAGGAAGGTGGATATGGCGGTCCTCGAAGTGGGGATGGGCGGAAGGCTCGACGCCACCAATGTCGTCACTCCTCTGGTGACGGTCATTTCCTCCATTTCCAGAGACCACGAGGAATTCTTGGGGCGAACCTTGGGCCAGATTGCTTATGAAAAAGCCGGCATCATCAAACCCGGAGTTCCGGTCGTCTGCGGCGTCTCGGGAGGAAGGGCTTACGAGGTCATCAGAAAAAAGGCCAGGGAGCTGAAGGCTCCCTTCCTCGGCGTCTTTGATGAGAAAGCCAATTTTCAGGTGAGGAAAATCTCCGAGAAATGCAGCTTCACCTATCGCTTAGCTGGCCGCGATTTTATCTATACTCCTTCTCTGGCGGGCGAGCATCAGGGCAGGAATGCCGCTGTGGCCATAGCAACAGCTTTAGTGCTCAATCAGACCTGGAAGCACCTGACAATGAAAAAGATCATTCAAGGGATTCGACGGACTCGGTGGCCCGGGCGCCTCGAAGTTGTCCACCGCCGGCCCCTTGTCGTCCTGGACGGCGCTCACAATGAGGAGGGCGCCAGAGCTCTCCAGGCCTACATCAGAAATTTCCTCCCCCGGCCATTGACTCTTGTGTTTGGGATCATGAGGGACAAGAAGATAAAAAAAGTCGCACGGTTTCTTTTTCCTCTTGCCGATGTCATTTTCCTGACGGGCTTTCCCTACAGGAGAGCCGCGTCTCCGGAGCAGATCAAGGATGAGACCAGGGGCATCGGTGGGGAGGCCGTGCTTGAGCCTGATACTAGGAAGGCCATCCAGAGGGCGCTTGAGATAACCCCCAGGCATGGGTCTGTCCTCATCACAGGGTCGCTCTTCCTCGTCGGGGAGGCCAAACGTCTTTTCCCCGAATGGACCTGAATAGCATTCCCCAACGTCGGGCAGGGAGGCATTTCTGTTTACGTAATTTTCTTGAATGATCGTTGGAGGGTGGCACGGCGTCAGTCCCCTCCTGCTCGCAGCGTAGGGGGTTCCCCACGGGGGGGATGGGTGGAGCGAGGACAGAAGGGGAGGCGCCATGACAGGATCCTATTCCCAGTCTGAGCCATCCAGGGAAACAGAGATTTCCCAGTTAGACGGTTGCGGCTTGCTTTTTTGGGGTGAACATGGTAAATTTTGGCCTGATTTTTAACTTTTTTCTAGCACGCCATGCTTTCTTTGGATGCCAATGTCATTGTCGTTTTTATCATCGTCTGGGTTCTTGTTTTTGTCCTGTCCAGGCTGTTTTTCAACAGGGTTCGCCGGATTAGAGACAAGCGGGAAGGAAGAATCAGCACTGATAAGAGGGCCTATGAACAAGCTCTCGAGTCCTACCATAAGAGTATTGAGGAAATAGAAAAATCGATAAAACAGGCAAGGGCGGCTGCCGAGACGGCGCGGGAAACTCTGGCAGCTGAGGCTCGCAGGGAGAAAAGCCGGATGATCGCAGAGATCACAGCCGAATGCCAGGACCAAGTTGCCAAAGCTCGGGCTGACCTCGACAGGATGGTCGAAGATCTCAAAGCCAAGCTGGAAGGAGAAGCTTCGGGCTTGGCAGAACACATTGAGAAGAAGCTGCTAAGTTGATGCCCAAGAAAGCGCCTCTCTTTTTCTTGCTGCTGGTCCTTTCTTTTCCCCTTTTGACGGGTGCTTCCTCGACTGAAGAGGGACATGGCTCGGCCTTCCTTGATTTCTTCGGAAAGACGGTAAATTTCTTGCTCCTTTTCGGAGCTCTGGCCTTTTTTCTGGCCAAGCCGGCCAGGCTTTTTTTGCAAGAGCTCATCCTCTCTATCGAAAAGACGATCATAGAGACCGAACAGGCCAGAAAGTTGGCGGAGGAAAATGTCGAAGGCATAAAAAAGCGATTGGCCAAACTGGGTGATGAAATCGACGAGATCAGGAAGGCCGGAGAGGCGGCCGGACAGGAGGAAAAAAAGCTGATTCTGGACCAGGCTCGCCTGGAAGCCGATCGAATAAGATCCTTCGCCAGACAAGAGATAGCGAGACACAGCCAGCTTGCCCGCCGAAGGCTGAGGAGACAGGCCGCCGACCTGGCCGTATCTCTCGCCAGGTCGAGGATTGAAAAGAGGATGACAGACGAGCTCCATTCTCGTCTCATCGAGAGGTCGATCGAAGGCATAGGAAGGCTTTATGAAGACTCTCGTTCTCGTTAAAAAATACGGCCAGGGGCTGATCAATGCCCTTAAAGACGAAGGCGAA
>CAZKBY010000267.1:0-2946 GCA_964550915.1 uncultured Eubacteriales bacterium
AATTCTGCGCACGCCCTGAAGCAGCAAACGCGCATTACCTCCGCCAACTTCGGCCAGGATCTCCGTATCCTCAACCCGAGGGTCTTTCGCTTCGGAGTCAGGTTCACGTTCTAAGCACGAGCTCAAGCAGAGTTCTAAAGCCCCTCCTCCCCAGGGGGGAGGGGCTTTTTTATTTGTTTTTGGGTTTTTGAGAGAACCTGTAACTGATAATTTGGCTCGCGGCTTGGCAGAGACGAGTCATTTATGGGGAAAGGGCTTTTTTGGTTTGTCACGAGATGCTATAATATGAAAAGAGGTTCATGATGAAGATTATTAAGCTCTTCTTTGGCCTTATCCTAATAGTACTTGCCACAGGGTATTTTTTTGGGCAAGGCTATAAAGGTCAGGGGCGCATCGGCGGCCTGGTAACCGACCAGGACGGTAAGCCACTCGCGGGCGTCAAGGTTAAGCTTTATTCTCTCAAGGGCCAGTCCGGTTTTGAAACAGAGACTGATCAAGGGGGTGAATGGAAAGCGCTCTATATCCGCGGCGGAACCTGGAATATCGACTTCGAGAAGCCCGGGTATATACCGAGAAAACTGAGCGCTGAGATCAAGGAGTTCGACCGCAACAAGACGATTGAAGTTAAGATGGAGAAGATGACAGGGCTGGTGATCACCGAAGAACTCAAGGCAACCTTGAAGCAGGGTAATGATTTTTATGAGGCGGGGAGATACGAGGAAGCTGTGGCCGCCTACAAGGAGATCATCGAAGCCAACCCTGACGCTTATATCATCTTTATGAATCTTGGAAACTGCTATTTCCGGATGGAGAAATACGATCAGGCCGAGGAGTATTACCGGAAGGTCCTGGAGAAGGATCCCCAGAATACGGAAGCAATCATGCTTATCGGGAATACCTATGCCAACCGCGGCCAGGATGCGCAGGCCTTGGATTGGTACAACAAGATCGACTTCGAGAAGATCACGGACCCGACGGTTCTTTTCAACCTGGGGTCAAACTTCACCACGCAGTCTAAACAGGATCAGGCCCTGAAATACTTCAAGCGGGCTGTCGAGCTTAAGCCGGATTTTGCTGACGCCATCTACCACCTTGGCTTGACCTATCTGGCCATGAACAACTATTCCGACGCCATCTTGACCTTTGAAAACTATCTGAAACATGATTCGACTTCAGGGCGCGCCGAGCAGGTGAAGGGTTTTATCGAGTTTCTGAAGAAAAAATAAAAACATCCCAGTGGATCTGATTTAGCAAATCAAAAGACAGGCTGGAAAATGTCGACGAAAGTGAAGGCAAGAAGTCAGGAATTCCGGACACTCTTGTTTCCGATGATCACTTGTTTGGGTATCGTTTTCTCTCTTCTCCTCCCCTCATTCGGCCGCCCGACAGGAGAAAATTCACCGAAAAACCCGTTGAATGTCCTCCTCATCACTATCGACACCTTGAGGGCCGACCGGCTGAGTTGCTACGGTAACGATCGGGTGCAGACCCGAGCGATCGACAGCCTGGCCGAAAAAGGCGTGCTCTTTACCAAGGCCTTTGCCCACACTTCAACCACTCTTCCCTCTCACACGAATATCCTGTTGGGAACGACGCCGCTTGCGCACGGCGTTCACGACAATGCGAATTTCGTCATCAATAAGAAATTTCCCACCTTGGCCACTCATCTCAAATCATATGGCTACGCGACGGCGGCATTTGTTGGAGCGTTTCCGCTTGACTCGCGCTTCGGTCTGACCCAGGGATTTGATGTCTACGACGATAACTACGGGACCCCAGCTAACCAGGAGTTCACTTTCGTCGAGCGGAAGGCAGAAGTGGTTGTTGAGCAAGCGCTCGCCTGGCTCAGCAGTCGTAGTCAGGGCCAGAATTGGTTCCTCTGGGTGCATTGCTTTGATCCCCACCAGCGGTATCTCCCGCCGGAGCCATTCCGATCCCAGTACAAAGACCGGCCATACGAAGGTGAGATTGCCTATGTCGATTTCGCTTTGAGCAAATTGTTGGGGTATCTGGAAGATAGAAGGCTTGCGCCGAAGACTCTCATCGTCTTCACTGGAGACCACGGGGAATCGCTTGGTCAACATGGCGAGTCAACACACGGTTATTTTGCCTATAATGCGACTATCCGGATTCCGCTGATCATTGCTTTTCCCCATATCAAACAAGGCCGGGTTGAACACAATGTTGCCCATGTCGACATCTTTCCGACGATCTGCGATGTCCTGGGAATCGAGAAGCCTGGATTTCTCCAGGGAGTCTCACTTCTCCCGGCCATCCAGGGGAAAAAATTGATTGAGCGGATGATCTATTTTGAATCGCTTTATCCTTATTATAGCCGCGGCTGGGCACCTCTTCAGGGCTACATCGAGGGAAAAGAGAAGTTTATCGAAACACCGATCCCCGAGGTTTATGACCTCGAGGCCGATTTTGATGAGATGGTAAACGTGGCTGGGCAGAAGAAAATAGATAGATACAGAGAAAAGCTCGGGCGCCTCATCGCAGAATTTTCCAGTTCGCCTTCGCCCCAAAGCCAGAAGATTGACCGTGAAACGCGGGAACGCTTGCAGAGCCTGGGCTACATTTCCAGTCCCCAGGCGCTAACGGAGAAAAAATTTACCGCCCAGGATGACCTGAAAGTCCTCCTGCCCTACCAGAACATGCTTCAGAAAGCCATGGCAGCCTATCACCGCGGCGATCTCGAAGAAGCAGAGAGTCTCCTGCGCGGGATCATCGCCGAGAGAAAGGATTTTGACCTGGCCTATTCTTATTTGGCGACTATTTATAAAGACCAGAAGAAATTAAGAGAGGCCGTTGACGTCCTGAGGGAAGGTTTCGAAAGGAACCCCCAAAGCATTAAGATCCTGTCGACTTACGGGATTTTTCTAACAGAAGTGAGGGCTTATGACGCGGCGATCGACATTTTGAATAAAGCGCTTTCCCTAATCG
>CAZKBY010000268.1:0-2921 GCA_964550915.1 uncultured Eubacteriales bacterium
GGAGACGCGGCTGGCCAGCGCCCGTCAGGTCAACCCCGAGGCCTATGACGCCTATCTCAGGGGGCGGTTTTCCTGGTACCAACTCAGCCGGCAGGGCCTCGACAGCGCACTTGAGCACTTCACGCTTGCCCTGGAAAAAGACCCGGAGTACGCCGTGGCCCATGCCGGAGTCGCGATGGCCTGGCTAGGGTACATGCAGCAGGGATTCGTTTCTTATGAGGAGGGAACGCCGAAACTGAAAGCGGCCGCGCTGAAGGCCCTGCAGTTGGATAACACACTTGCTGAGGTCCATTACATATTGGCCGGTATCAACAGCTGGACAGATTGGGACTGGCTGGGCGCGGAACGGGAATTCCGCCGGGCCATCGAGCTTAACCCCAATCATCCAGATGCACGCATCTATTATTCACATTTGTTGAATTACATGAAGCGGCCAAAGGAAGCGATGGAACATGCCGAGCGAGCGTTGGAGCTGGACCCTCTTAACACCTTGTTCCGGGGCCTTTATGGCATGGATTTGATGTATGCGCGCCGGTATGACGACGCCATCGCCCTGCTCTGTGAGACGCTCAAGACTTCACCCAACGACGCGATCACGCTGTCAACGCTCCGGTCAGCCTACCACATGAAGCGCATGTATAAGCAAGCGCTGGAGATCTGGAAAGCCTCCTACGCAGCGAAGGGCGATCATGAAGCTGTCGAAGCCCTAGAGCACGGGTTCGCGGAGGCGGGTTATCAGGGCGCGCTTGGCCGTGTCGCCGAAACGCTCGTTGCGCGCTCCCGGACGACGTTCGTGACGCCCTGGCAGATCGCGACGCTCTACACCCGGGCCGGGATGAATAAAGAAGCGATCGACTGGCTGGAGAAAGCCTACCAGGCGCATGACTCGAATATGCCTTATATCAGCGTCGACCCGATATTTGATAATCTGCGGAATGAGCCTCGCTTTCAGGATCTCCTTCAGCGGATGAAGCTTCCAAAATAAGACGGTCCCTCCGACTTTGGAAAAAAGCTTGATTGTATTGACTGTATTTCAGTCTTCGAATATTCTATAGGCAACCCACCAGCAGGGAGGAGGAATCATAAAGGAGGAACCCGTGTTTTGCTTAAGAAAAGGGACCTGGCTTTTGATTGTTTTCGCAATCACATTATTGGTGCTGCCTGTTGCTGCCGAACTCAGGTCTGTCCACAGGTTCACGAAAGTGGCCATCCCATTTAGCATGAAACATGAAGACGCGATACTTGAAAAGGGCACATATGATTTTGAAATTTGCGCCGACCGGACATTAAGCCTCTGGATCCTCAGGATCATCAAGAAAGGCAAGATACTCTGCGGCTTGCCTGGAGAAGTCCTTTGGGACCGGGCGCCCGGCGAGCTCGGACAGAAGATGGCCGGAGTTCCCGATGAGCCGACGTTGAGGGTCAAACGAATTCCGGAAGAAAAGATGGCCCACATCACATTTGAAAATGCCGGAATAGAAAGCGGGGCAGAAATATTCCCCTATTATATTGTCAGGTTCAAGATAGACTACGAATAGGAATGAATCATCGGAGGCGACCCTAACGGCTTGTCATTGTCAGGGTTTGTCTTGCGGTCGGACAGTGGCAAACTTAGTGGTCCGTCTCACAAATAACCTGGATTTGGAATGATCCCCAAAGCCGCGTCACGGCGCGCCGTACGGAACATATCCCGGCCGAGGGCCCGCTGCTCATCATCTCCAACCATCCGGGGACATACGACGCGCTGATCATCTTCTCGCAACTGGGCCGTAAGGATATCAGCTGGATCTCCACCGAAATCGCCTTCCTGGATAATCTGCCGCATGCGCGTAACCACATCCTCTTTGCCTCCTCCTCCAGTGTCCACAACCGCATGTCTGCACTGCGGAGCGCCATCCGGCACCTGCAGTCCGGAGGAGCCCTGATGTACATCGGCGCCGGCCACCGGGAACCCGACCCCGCCGTTTCTCCCGGCGCGGCCGAGCAGATTGAAGGATGGCTGCCCGGCATCGACTTCATCTTCCAGCACGTACCTGGATTGCGGCTTATGCTGGCAATCGTCAGCGGGGTAGTCTCGTCCCCATGGCTCCGCAGCCCGGTCACCTGGTTGCGCCGGAGAGATATTGATAAACAGCGCCTGGCTGAGTTTGGCCAGGTCATCACCCAACTCCTCCTTCCCGGAAAGGTGATGTTCACGCCGTATGTCAGTTTTGCTCCGCCTGTAACTATTGAAACCCTTCGCTGCGAAAGCGGCCAGGAGAACATCCTGCCGGCCGTTATCGCCCGAGCAAAAGCGCTTCTGACCGAGCATTGCCGCATCTTCGGCGGATATCCCTGACCTGAATAGGAGCAATCTTAACTACTTCGTTGAACCGAATATCCCGAGTTCGGAGGCTCAGAGAAATACGGGAGAAAATCTACTTGCACTCCTTCCTTTGCCGGCAAAATCGCTGCACTGCCCGTAACTTCTGCGTAAGCTCTAAAATCAGCGGGAGGGCCAAAACCAAGATCAATATCGCGCAGAGGCAAGCGAGTCAAGTTGGTCACGATCAGACCATGCCGTGGATGTCTGAGATGGACTTCTTCCAAAGCCGCTAAACCGCCTTGCCTGCGAAGGCCTTCCAGTCATCTCAAGCAATCCCGAACTGTTGATGTTTTTTAAAGATCGTCTCCGCCAGCTCATCCAGCGCCTTGAAATCGGCCTCCCTGGGAAGGCCTTTGCAGAGGACAGTGTTCAGGATCTCGACCTTTAAGTTCGGGATCAGGCCGGCGATTTGTTCTACGGCTTTACTCGACCAGCCGAAAGACCCGATGACTGAAGCGAATTTTTTTTTAACTAGCTCACAGACACCTGGTCCTTTATGTTTTATAATGTGGGAATAATCCCTCGGTACTAATGTACACATGTCAAATAGTGTCAT
>CAZKBY010000269.1:0-2918 GCA_964550915.1 uncultured Eubacteriales bacterium
GCTATTTCCTAATTTTAGCAAGAAAGGGGGCTCAAAAAACAGTGCGCAATAAACAGACCCCCCACAAGCGCCACTCTGAAGTCCTACCAAAAGCTGCCACTCCCGAGGTTATTTTTGATAATTAAGTGCATTACGTATGACGTCCCCCAATTTCCCCAATTTTAGTTTTGGCACGAGGCTAACCTACAAGCAGGCGCACACAACGCGAGGGATGTTGCTCAAGTCGCGGCCCAGTTTGACGGAAGACCAGACGCTATTATCAAAAAGGGAGCAAGCTTTTTCAGCTTCCCCCTGACCAATCTCAAAAATAAGGAATGCTCCCGGCTTGAGATAGGCAGGCGCCCCGCGGATGAGCCGCCGGATGAACTCTAACCCGGTCTTCCCCGGGACGAGCGCCCGCCTCGGCTCGTGATACCGAATCGGGCCCGGAAGATCTTCCCATCCTTCGGATGAAACATAAGGGGGGTTGCAGACGATGAAGTCAACTCTTTTTTCGAGGTTGAGCCCGGTCAGAGCGGAATAGAGGTTCCCCCGGACAAATTGAATATTGGCCGCGTTGTGAATCCGGGCGTTCGAACGGGCCGCCTTGATAGCCTTCGCCGATATGTCAGTGGCCACAATCTTTGCCCGTGGAAGCTCTCTGGCCAGCGCCACGGCGATATTCCCCGAGCCCGTGCCAATATCGACAATCGTCTTCTCCTCTTTTTTCGCTCCCGATGAAAGCTCCACCACCTTTTCTACTAAAAGCTCAGTCTCAGGCCGTGGTATAAAGACGCCTGCCGGCGTCTTCAGCGCAAGCGACCAGAACTCTTTTTCTCCGACGACATAGGCAAGGGGAAAACCAGAAAGCCGCTTCTCAAGGAGCCGCTCGAATCTTTTTTCCTCTTTCCCAGTGAGCTCCCTCACCAGTGAGGCGAAAAATTTCTCTTCACTGAGGCCCGTCGCTTTGAGCATCAGGACCTTGGCCTCGATCGCCGGAGCCTCCACTCCCATCCCCCGAAGGAGCCTGATCCCCCGCTGATAGAGCCGTTGCAAATTTGGCGGAAAATTTGGGGACGCCATACATAACTACCTTAATTATTGCCTAACTTTTTTCTTAATTTTAGCAAGGACAATGCCATCGCGCTAAGGCCACTGTGCCCCGCTGTTCAATGGGCTCCTCACTTTTCTTAATTCTCCCTCAAAAAACGGCCGTTTAAGCGCAAAAGCTAAAAGAACAGACATAATTTATTTTTTTCAATAAAATACGATCGTCCGACAGCACAAAAACGGCTGCCACACAAAATCGACCCCGCAGAAACGCCACCTAAAGCTCCACTGAAAACTAACACTCTCGCAATTCTTTCAGACAATTAAGTGCATTACGTATGACGTCCCCCAATTTTTTGAAAATGGAGCGTGAGTTTCTCGATGACCTCGCCGAGCTCTCCGTCCAGCACAGCCTGGAGGTTGTAAAGCGTCAGGTTGATTCGGTGGTCAGTCACCCGGGACTGGGGAAAATTGTAGGTCCGGATTTTTTCGCTCCTCTCTCCCGTTCCCACCTGCGACTTCCTGTTCCGGGCGATCTCTTCCTCCTGCTTCCTCTTCACAATATCCATAAGCCGTGAGCGCAGAATCCGGAGCGCTTTCTCCTTGTTTCGGTGCTGCGACTTTTCATCCTGGCAGGAGACGACAATCCCCGACGGCTTGTGGGTGACGCGGATGGCCGTGTAATTCCGGTTGACGTTCTGGCCGCCCGGGCCGGACGCGCCGAAAGCCTCAACTTTGAGATCTTTGGGGTCGATCTTGACGTCGACCTCATCGGCCTCGGGGAGGACGGCCACGGTCACGGTCGACGTGTGAATGCGGCCTGAGGCTTCGGTCCTGGGAACACGCTGGACCCGGTGGACCCCGCTTTCGTATTTGAGCGACGAATAGACATTCTTTCCCCTGATGTTGGCGATGACCTCCTTGAACCCGCCAATGGGCGAAAGGCTTGTCTGCATGACCTCGAACTGCCAGCCCTTGCTTTCTGCGTACCGGGAATACATCCGGAAGAGGTCCTGGGCGAAAAGCGACGACTCATCGCCGCCGGCGCCGGCCCTGATTTCAAGGAAGACGTTTTTTTCGTCGTAAGGATTTTTGGGGAGAAGGAGGAGCTTGAGCTCGGCCTTAAGTTTGAGCTCTCTTTCTCGCAGCTCTTTAAGCTCGGCCTCCGCCAAGCTGCGGAGGTCGGCCTCGGCTTGCCTGTCGGCGATGATGTCCTCGGATTGCCGGATCTCGCTGCTGACCCTCTTGAACTCTTCGTATTTCTTGATTAAAGGCTCTAACTCCGCCCGTTCCTTGGCGATTTCTTTTAGCTTCTGGGGAGTGGAAATGAGGGCGGGGTCAGAAAGAGACAGGGTCAGACGGCGGTATTTTTCTTCAAGGTTCTCCAGCTCGTCGAATATCATGGCTATTTCTTGGCGTCGCCATATTTCTTCCTGAACTTCTCGACGCGGCCAGCGCTATCGACGAGCTTCTGCTTGCCTGTGAAGAAGGGATGACACTGGGAGCAGATCTCGACGCGGATTTCTTTCTTGGTGGAGCGAGTCACGAAGGTGTTCCCGCAGGCGCAGGTCACCCGACACTCCACGTATTCCGGATGAATGCCTTTCTTCATCTTGCGAACTCCTTGAAGACGCTCAATTATACCACAAAATTGGGAAAAATTGAGAGAATGAGTGAGCTGTCCCCTGATTTTAAATTTCCGTCATGGTTGGCTATGCCTTGGCAGCGATGAGGTCGTCGACCTTCTTCTCGTAGCAGGCCCAGTCGATCGTGAAATGCCGGTTATTTAAGACTTGCTTGACTTTCTGTTTATAAGCCTTGCTGTCGAGATATTCCTTGAGGGATTTGTTCAATGGATAAACCTGTTCCTCGGCTTTCCATTCATAGCC
>CAZKBY010000270.1:0-2866 GCA_964550915.1 uncultured Eubacteriales bacterium
GCCCTGGGTAAGGAGGCCGACCGGAGCGAGCAGCGCAGAGTCAGCCGGGCCGTCAACGAAGCCTTGCAGCGCATCCATAAGGCTCTGGCGAGGAATCCCGACCTTTCTCCTTTCGGTCCCGTGTATTATGGAGAGGAAGGGGAGGGCGGCGAGGCTGCAGGCGGAGCTGTGACCGGAGGCAAAGCGAGGGGGAAGGCGCCGGAAGAGGTCGAGGCCGAATCGCATCCGCAGGATAAGGCCGCTGCGCGGGAGATTGCGCCTAAAAAGAAAAGGCGACGTCATCCGCTGGTTAAGAGAATAACCCCCAACGCCATCGTCAGGCGCATGCGAATGGGCACGGAGAGTGTGTCGGTCTGTCTTGATTTTTTTGGTCTTGCGGGGCCAGAATGTTTTTCTGAGGGCAATGTCGTCTATATCAACCGTGATCATCCGCTTTTCCAGAGAGAATCCCGCAAAGCCGCCAGCCAGACGATGCACATCGCCCGGCTCGTCACCCAGGAAATCTCGCTGATGAAAGAAACGCGGAGCCCGCGCCTGGCCTTCAACCGCCAGAGCCAGCTCCTCAAGGACGCCTTTGCCGAAGACTAACGATTGCGTCCTGTGATTTCCGGTTGATCAACAGAAGAATTTGAAGCGGATGAGGTGAAAGAGCGCAGCCAGGCCGTCTTTCCAGCCGATCTTCTTTCCCTCGCTGTAATCCCGGCCGGAATAGGAGATCGGGACCTCGTAAAACCGGCATTTTAGCTTGGCCAGCTTGATCGTGATCTCGGGCTCAAACCCGAACCGCTTCGCCTTGAGCTTGATTCGCTGAAGAACGTCCTTCCTGAAAACCTTGTAGCAGGTTTCCATGTCCGTCAGGTTCAGGTTGGAGAGCATGTTGGAGAAGGTCGTCAAGATCCTGTTCCCCACATAATGCCAGAAAAAAAGGACCCGATGAGGGCCCCCCAGAAAGCGGCTGCCGTAGACGACGTCCGCCCGGCCGTCTAAAATCGGCTCCAGAAGCTGGGGATATTCTCTGGGGTTGTACTCCAAGTCGGCGTCCTGGACGAGGACGATGTCGCCTCCCGCTTTGGCAAAACCCGTCTGCAGAGCGCTGCCCTTGCCCGTGTTTTTTTCATGGAAAAAGACTTTGATGGACGTCGAGGAAAGACGCTCTAGGATTTCGCGCGTCCCGTCTGTCGAGCCGTCGTCGACCACGATGATTTCTTTATCCAGACCAGCGTCAACGGACTGGACGCGACGGAGGATTTCCTCGATCGTTCTGACCTCGTTAAACACCGGAATGACGATTGATAGCCTCAAGTTCCGGACCTCTTATTTTTCTTTGATTCCAAGCTTCTCTCGGAAATAGGCGATTGTCTTCCGGAGCCCTTCCTCGAGGCTGACCTGGGGTTGCCAGCCCAGCGTTTCTCTGGCCAGGGAAACCTCAGGGCAGCGCCGGACCGGATCGTCGGCTGGCAAAGGATTGAACGTGATTTTCGACCGGCTCCCGGTGAGCTCAAGCACGCTCTCGGCCAGCTCGAGGACGGTGCTTTCCACGGGATTGCCCAGGTTGACCGGGCTGGTGAGTCCTTCCTTGTTCATCAGTCTGACTAAGGCCTCGATGAGGTCTGAAACAAAGCAGAAGGAGCGCGTTTGCTTCCCGTCTCCGTACACCGTCAGGCTTTCGCCCCGGAGAGCCTGGACGATAAAGTTGCTGATGACGCGGCCGTCGTTGACGGCCATGCGGGGCCCATAGGTGTTAAAAATGCGAGCGATCCGGATATCGACGGCGTTCTGCCGTGAGTAATCCATCATCAATGTCTCAGCCACCCGCTTTCCTTCATCGTAACAGCTCCGGAGGCCGATTGGGTTGACGTTTCCCCAGTAGCTTTCGGGCTGAGGGTGGATTTCGGCGTCGCCGTAGACTTCAGAGGAGGAAGCCAACAGAATCCTGGCCTTGATTCTTTTGGCCAGGCCGAGCATGTTGATCGTCCCCATGACATTGGTCTTGACGGTTTTGATCGGGTTGTGCTGGTAGTGGATGGGCGAGGCCGGGCACGCTAAGTGGTAGATCAGGTCGACCTCGATGAAGAGGAGATGGATGACGTCGTGGCGGATGAGCTCGAAGTAGGGATGGTCGAGGAGATGACGGATGTTGTCCTTGCTTCCGGAAAAGAAGTTGTCGATGCAGACGACGTCCGCTCCTCTTTCAAGGAGATACTCGCACAGGTGGCTTCCCAAGAAACCGGCTCCGCCGGTGACGAGAATCCTTTTCATCGTGCCCTCCTCTCAGCCGTAAGCCATGAACAGGAGGCTTTTTTTCTTGAGAACGGCCTTCTGGATCTGGATGAGCTCCTTGACCCCTTTATCGGCCAGCCGGAGAAGCGCCCCTAACTCCTTGCGCGAAAACGGCGCTTTCTCGGCCGAAGCCTGGACCTCGACGAGATGGCCGCGGTCGGTTTCGACGACGTTCATGTCGACCGCGGCTCGCGAATCCTCGCTGTAATCGAGGTCAAGAAGCTGCTGGCCGTCGACGATCCCAACGCTCACCCCGCAGACCAAATGCTGAAGGGGCATCTGGTCGATGACTTTTTCATCCAGGAGCTTTTTCAGGGCCAGGGCCAGGGCAACGCAGCCGGCCGTGATGGAAGCCACGCGGGTGCCGCCGTCGGCCTGGATGACGTCGCAGTCGACAATAATTGTCCTTTCGCCCAGTGCCTCAAGGTCGGTCACGGCGCGCAGGGCCCGGCCGACCAGGCGCTGGATTTCCTGGCTTCTCCCTGAAATCCGGCCCTGCGTCCTCTCCCGGACGTTTCTTTTTTCGGTGGAGCAGGGGAGCATCGAGTACTCGGCCGTTACCCAGCCCGTGCCCACCCCCTTAAGG
>CAZKBY010000271.1:0-2864 GCA_964550915.1 uncultured Eubacteriales bacterium
GATCAACATCCTTAACGGCGGTACTCATGCCGATAACAACTTGAACATCCAGGAGTTTATGATCGCGCCGGCGGGAAGCGCCAGCTTCGAAGAAGCCATCCGCAAGGCCGCCGAGGTTTTTCATCACCTCAAAAAACTCCTCAAGAAAAAGGGTTACAACACTGCCGTGGGAGACGAGGGCGGGTTTGCTCCTAATCTCAAGGCCGACGAGGAAGCCCTCGATCTCATCATGGAAAGCATCAGCCAGGCTGGTTATCGGCCGGGGGACGATATCTTTCTGGCGCTCGACGTGGCGGCCTCCGAGCTTTTTGAGAGAACGATTTATGTCTTCAAGAAATCCGATGGATCAAAGCGGTCCTCTGAGGAAATGATCGACCTTTACGAAAGGCTGGTCCGGACATACCCGATTATCTTCCTTGAAGACGGGCTGGCCGAGGATGACTGGGCTGGCTGGGTAGCGCTCACGGCTCGGCTGGGGAAAAAAATCCAGATTATCGGTGACGACATTTTCGTCACCAACCGGGACAGGCTCAAAGACGGCATCCAGAAAGGAATCGCCAATTCCATCCTTATCAAACTCAACCAGATAGGCACGCTTACCGAGACCATTGAGACGGTCAGTTATGCTCATAGCCACGGCTATTCCACGGTCATCTCCCACCGTTCTGGAGAGACCGAGGATACTTTCATCGCCGACCTGAGCGTCGCCCTGAACACAGGCCAGATTAAAACAGGCTCGATCAGCCGGAGCGAGCGGGTGGCCAAGTACAACCGCCTTTTGGAAATCGAGGAGGAGCTCCAGGAACGAGGGTCGTTCGCCGGGAAAAAGGCCTTCGCTCAGTATATCGTCTGAGAAAAAATTCCTGCCCGTCGGCTTACTGACATGGCGCGTTATAAGGAACGGAGAGGCAATTTTGAAACCTCTTCCGGGATAAAAATCAAGGCTGTTTACGACGCTTCAGATGTGGCGGGTTTTAGCATAAAGAAAGAGCTGGGAGCCCCCGGCTTTTTTCCCTTCACCAGAGGCATTTACCCCACCATGTACCGGGGAAAGCTCTGGACGATGCGACAATACGCCGGGTTCGGGACGGCTGAGGAGTCCAACCGGCGTTATCGGTTTCTCTTGGCTCAAGGCCAGACAGGACTGAGCGTCGCCTTCGACCTTCCCACCCAGGTAGGACTCGACTCCGATCATCCTCAGGCCAAGGGAGAGGTCGGCAAAGTCGGAGTGGCCATCGATTCCATCCATGATATGGAAACTCTATTCAGGGAAATTGCCCTGGACAGGGTCAGCGTCTCGATGACGATCAACGCCACGGCGGCCATTGTCTTGGCCATGTACCTGGCCGTGGCCAGGAAAAAACGAATTCCCTGGCCGAAGCTCTCCGGGACGATCCAGAACGATCTTCTCAAGGAATACATCGCCCGAGGAACGTATATTTTTCCGCCCCGGGCATCGCTCAAAATCATCACCCAAATCCTGTCTTTTTGCCAGAAAAGAGTCCCTCGTTGGAACACGATGAGCATCAGCGGCTATCATATCAGGGAAGCGGGCGCCGATGCTGTCCAGGAGCTGGCTTTCACCTTCGCCAACGCCATTGCCTATATCGAGGAAGCCAAGCGCGAGGGGCTTGATGTCGATGCTATCGCTCCTCGCCTGTCTTTTTTCTTGGCTTCCCACAATCAATTTTTTGAGGAAATTGCCAAGTTCAGAGCCGCCCGACGAATCTGGGCAAAGTTGATGAAGGAACGATTCAAGGCCAAGAATCCTCTCTCCTGGGCGTTCCGGTTCCACACCCAGACGAGCGGAGTCACCCTGACTGCGCAGCAGCCTGAAAACAACATCGTCCGGGTCACTCTCCAAGCACTCGCTGCTGTTCTCGGCGGAACCCAGTCCCTTCACACAAACTCCAGGGATGAAGCTCTGGCTCTTCCCAGCGAGGAATCCGCCCAGATTGCCCTTCGTACCCAACAGATCATCGCGCACGAAAGTGGAGTGCCCAATACCGTGGACCCGCTCGGCGGCTCTTTTTTCATGGAGGCCCTCACCAACTCGATAGAGGACGGGGTTGGGGCTTACCTCAAAAAAATTGAAAGCGTCGGAGGCATGCTCAGGGCTATCGAAACAGGATACATTCAAAGAGAGATCCAAGAGAGCGCTTATGAATACCAGAAAAAGGTTGAGAGCAAAGAGCAAATCATCGTCGGCCTTAACGAATACGTTAATCCCGAAGAAAAAATCCGGTTCGAACTCTGCGCCCCGGCCCGAAGAGTCGAAAGGGCGCAGGTCGCCAAGCTGCGCCGTCTGAAGAAAGAGAGGTCCTGGCCCAAGGTCGCCAAGAGCCTTCAGGCTTTAAAGAAAGCAGCCGAAACGAAGCGCAACCTCATGCCCTATCTCATCGCCGCCGCCGAGGCTGAAGCTACCCTGGGGGAAATTTCCGCTGTCTTAAAAGAGGTGTTCGGAGTTTACGAAGAAGCGACCGTCGTCTGATGCCGTTCCCTTTTCTTTTTCTAACGATTTCGCTCTCTTCTGGCATTCTTCTTGCTTCTCAGGTTTCCATTCAGCTCTTGGTCCTCGTTTGCCTTTTTCTGGCTTCAATCATCGTTTCCTGGCTGGCCTTCGCTTTCCAGCGCAACAGGCTTTCTTTCGCTTTTATCCTAACAGTGACTTTGTTCCTCGGCATGATTCTCTATTCAGACCACGACACCCGGTATGAAAGAAACGCCCTTCGCCAGTTTGACCAGATCGGGTATGTCGATTTCTCGGGCCGGCTTTACAGGTCTCCCGCCTACGGAAAGGATAGAACTTTCCTTTACCTGAAGGTTGAAAAAATCCGCCGTTTTAACCGCGAAGAGAAAGTAGC
>CAZKBY010000272.1:0-2726 GCA_964550915.1 uncultured Eubacteriales bacterium
AAACCTCCCCACCTCGCTGGAGACATAGCTCATGGACCCCATCATGGCCGGGCCCGCAAGGGTGACATTTGCCCCCGGAAGAGGGTTATTTTCGTTATCAAAGACTGTGCCGGAGAGAGAGCCTGTCTGTCTTCCTTGAGCAGCGACGGATGAAGCCAATCCCGAAATCAAGCACACGATCATGATGATTTCGAGGACTTTTTTATACATCTCGCCTCCTTTCCTTTAAACACAAACCTTCGAGTGCTGCTTTGGGCAACACTCGCTCCAGGGATGACATCTCTTAGCTTTTCCCCCTAATTCTCACCCCCTTATTTTTGCCGATTGTTAGGCCGGCACAATCAGGATTTTTCAAGAGTGCGGCTCGAGGCTTGTTCTCTCGGCAAAGACCTCCTTTTCTATCAGAATTAAAATACGAAACTTATCAGCGGACGCTTTCCCCAGCGCATTCTTTCTGCATCGCCTGTCCCAACAATATATTTTTTTGAAACAATCGTTTCATTCACTATAGAAAAAAGGGCCACCGATGTCAAGCCGAAATTTCGCCTTAAGCGGGGCCGGGAGGAAGGGACCTAATCGTGTTCCTTCCGAACGTGTTCAATTGCTCGAATGGTCTCTAATGTTTTCTTTTTCAATTCGTCCCCCAGCTGGGCGACCAAGGAATACAACAAGACGAGGGCGGACATGATCGAATTTGAAATCGTTATGCTATCGACAACAACTTGGATGAACACATCGCTGTGCTGGACGATTTCATTCGTCGCCTTATCCGTCACGGCAATGACTCTTATACCTTTTTCTTTCGCATAGCGAGCGGCTTCGATCGTTTCTTTTGAATAGGGAGGGAAAGAGAAAGCGAAAATGAGGTCTTCCGTTGAAATGTTAATGATTTTTTCGGTGAATTTAAGCGGCCCGTAGGTCATATGGCTTGAATTGATGGAAACGCGGTTGAATAGATAGGACGCCATCTCAGCCAAGCAGCTTGAAATGCCCACCCCGATCGTGTAGACGTGACGGGCTTCCTTCAACATCTTCAGCGCCTTCTTGTACTGGGTCTGGTCAATCAAGTGGAGAGTCTTTTGGATATTATTGATCGTTTCCTCGGCGATCAAGCCGATAAAATTGAGCTTGTCATGGGGCTCTGACAAAAATGTCTTGTACCGACCGATAGGTCCCAGGTTATTCCGAATCCCCTCTAAGAGCTCCGATTTCAGCTCGGAGAACCCTTTGTACCCTAAGGTCTGGGCTAAGCGGACGATGGTCGATTTGCTGATTTTTAGCTCTCTCTCCAATTCCCTGATCGAACAGAGGGCTAACTTTTGCGGGTTTTCCACCATGTAATTGGCGATGACCCTTTGGGACTCTGTTAGATCGGTCAATTTTCTTCTGATTCGCTTCTTCACGTCATTCAGCATATCCTGCATTTTTAGTTCCTCGCTCCGGCCAAGTTCTCTGAAATTTCCGTCTCCTCGATTGCTTCCGACCCTCTCCTTTCCCGTTAACTTATACCAGAGGAAAAAATCGATGTCAAAATCGCCAATTCTTCTCCCCTTTTAAGGTGAGGCCGGGGGCCAAAAATTCACCCCCTAAATCATACCTGGCGATGATTTCATTTTGTTTTCTGCTGGTCCATTATTGTTTCCAAGAGAGAATCATATGGCTAAATCCCCTAACTCCATCAAGGATCAGAAAAAAACACGTCCGAAACGCAGAAAAATACAAGGCGATGATCAAGGTCTCCCTCAACTCGAACGGCGGCAGGCGGAGCTCGAAAAAAAAGATGCGGAGCGCCGCCTTACAGAAAAGGCCCTCGGGGAAAGCGAGGAAAAATACCGTCTCGTCGTCAACCGAGCCAGCGACGGCATCGCCATCGTCCAGGACGGCCTCTTCCGCTTTGTCAACCCCAGGCTGGCTGAGATGGGCGGCTACACGGTCGATGAGTTGACCGGACGCCCCTTCAAAGCTTTCTTAACCCAAGAAGAGATTGAAAGTATCCGCCGGGTTTACGAAGGCCATCCGTCCACGGTCAACAATCCAGCGATATTCGAGATGCACTTGCGCCAGAAAAACGGCGAATCCATCTTTGCCGAGATTAACACCAGCCTTGTCCCCTACCAGAACAGGCCGGCGACCCTAGTCATCGTCCGAGATCTTACGAAAAGGAAAAAATCGGACATGCTCAAGGAGTCGATCTTCCGCATTTCCGAAGCCGCCATTTCCTCAGAAAGCCTGGATGATCTGTTTCATTCCATCCATCAGGTGATCTCCAACTTGATGCCTGCCCGAAATTTCTACATCGCCCTCTACGATCCCGGCTCCGATCTCCTCAGCTTTCCCTATTTTGTGGACGAGTTTGACCAGCCACCCCCGCCGCAGAAACCAGGAAAAGGCCTGACTGAGTATGTCCTCAGGATGGGTAGCCCCCTTTTAGCTTCGCCAGAAGTCTTTGCCGAGCTCGAAGCCCGCGGCGAAGTTGAGTCCGTGGGGCCTCCCTCCATCGACTGGCTGGGCGTGCCTTTGATCATCCACGGCACGACTATCGGGGTGCTCGTTGTCCAGAGCTACACAGAGGGAACGCGCTACGGCAAGGATGAAATGGACATCCTCAAGTTCGTCTCCGATCAGATTGCCATGGCCGTCTACCGCAAGAAATCAGAAGCTCAAATCATATCCTCCCTCCGTGAGAAAGAGGTTCTGCTCCGGGAGATTCATCATCGGGTCAAGAA
>CAZKBY010000273.1:0-2700 GCA_964550915.1 uncultured Eubacteriales bacterium
CGCTGATCCGCGAGATGTGGCCGATCAGCTCATCGGTCACGCCGTCCACATAATAGTCCTTCTCCGCGTCGCCCGTGAGGTTCTCGAGCGGCAGGACGGCGACGGATCCGATGGCCTGGGCCCGGCGGGTGAGGAGGCTGAGCGCGAGAACGGCGGTGATGATGAAAGCCGCGGCACCGGAATAGAGCAGGGCTCTCTTCCTCTTCGCGATCCTGGCCCGCCTCAGCCTCGCCTTGATCTCGTCCGGGACGATCCCCGCGGTGATGGATCTCAAGTCGTCCAGAAGCTCCTCGAAGCTCTGGTATCTTCTGTCCGGGTCCTTCTCCAGGGCCTTGAACACGACCTGCTCGATCGCCGGCGGAAGACCGGGTCTCAAGCCCGTCAGGGGCTTGGGCTTCTCCTTCAAGATCGCGTAGACCACGGCCTGGGACTGCTCCCCCTTTAAGGGAAGCTCCCCCGTGAGCATCTCGTAAAGGACCACCCCGAACGACCAGATGTCCGTGCGGTGATCCACCTTCTCCCCACGGGCCTGCTCGGGAGACATGTAGCTCACCGTCCCCATGGTCGTCCCTTCCTGGGTGACGAGCGTCGCTCCCGCGACCCTGGCCAGCCCGAAGTCCATGACCTTGACCTGGCCCTTCGGCGTGACCATGATGTTGGCGCTCTTGATGTCCCGGTGGACGATCCCTTTCCCGTGCGCTTCCTCGAGCCCTTCGGCGACTTGAGCCGCGATCTTCAGGGCCTCCTCGACCTCGAGCCGGCCCGAGCCGATCCTTTCCCTCAAGCTCCGCCCTTCGATATAAGCCATCGAGATGAAAGCCCGGTCTTCGGCCTGGTCGAAGTCGTAAATCGTGCAGATATGGGGATGGTCCAGGGCCGCGGCCGCCTTGGCCTCTTGCCGGAACCGGTCCCTGATCTCGGGAATGTGGACGAGCTCCGGCGGCAGGAACTTCAGGGCCACCGTCCGCTGGAGCCGGGTGTCTTCGGCCTTGTAGACGATCCCCATGCCGCCCCGGCCGAGCTCTCCGATGATGCGGTATTTCCCGGCGATGAGAGCGTCCTTGGAGATGGGGGGAGGAGGGGCGGCGAGGGTCCTCGTGACGGAAGCGCCCTCAAGGCCGGCGCCCGCCTCCGACCCCAGCGGCGCCGCGCAATTGCCGCAGAACTTCGAGTCGTCCCTGTTCTCGGCGTGGCATATCGGACATTCAGCCATAACGGCTCTCCCCTTTGTTTCGTTGTTTCGGACCTTCTCCCTCGGTCCTGGCAAGATTCCCTTGATGATCCGTGCGCCCGATCATCGTCCACCCCCCTCCGGAATCTTGAGCTTGCGCAGCAGCTCCCGATAGCGTGGTTCCTCGCGCAGTATGGAATAAGACGGCTTTCCTATAAAGAGGATATTCCCATCACGCACTTCGTAGGCCTTCTCTATCTCGTCCAGTGCCCGCTCCTTATTCCCGGCAAAGGTATAGAGATCATAGAGATACGTCGGCGCGATGTACCTGGATCCAGCCTGTGCCAGGAGCGTATCGGCTTCGAGGCTCAGCGTCCCGGCATAACCCAGCTCACCGAACCGATCGAAGACATGGTCGAGGTCCGCGAACTCCTTGGAATAAAGGATCTTGATCGTTTCAAAGGCCTGATCATATCGTCCGGTCACGTGCGAGACATGATAGATGCAATCCAGCGCGATGGGCGAGTCGGGCTGCAGCGAAAGAGCCTTTCGGGCCGCGGCGACGGCCTCCTCGTAGCGACCCGCGAAGTTCAATACTTGCGCATACAAACCGAGGATAAGTTCGTTGAACGGATCCAGTTTGACCGCCAAATCGATATGAATCACGGCTTCGTCGAGACGCCCCGTGATGGCCAGGAAATGGGAATAAAAGGCCTGGAGACCCGCATCGTTGGGATCGAGCTCGATGGCTTTTCGCCATTCCGGTTCGGCCCCGGCCCAGTCCCATTCATGCCAGGTCAGGTAGCTAGCCAACGCATCATGCGCTTCCATGGAGTTTTCATCCAGCGCAACCGCCTGAAGCGCCGCCGCCTTCCAGTGAGGAGCAGCCTCTCGGGCCGGCATGATTCCCATCTGCTGGCGACCTGCCCACACCCCTGCCAAACCCGAATAAGCCGGTGCATAGGATGGATCCTTTGCCAGCGCCAACTCGAAGTATCGCTGAGCGGTGTCGAATTCCGGGGCTGTCAATTTTCTCCAGTGGTAGTTTCCTTTAAGAACAGCATCATACGCTTCGGCATTGATCATGGGTGCACCGGCCAGACGGGCCTGCTCGGCTGGGAGAAGCTTGAGGGCCAATGCCTTGGCGACGTTTTGGGCCACATCGTTCTGCAGGGCGTGAATTCCCGACATCTCCCGTTCGTAGCTGTCCGCCCAGAGCAGGGTCTGATCTTTCACCTCGATGAGTTCGGCCGCGATGCGGATCCGGCTCCCCTCGCGCCGCGCGCTCCCCTCGAGGACGTACTTCACGCCCAGCTCCCGGCCGATCTGGTCGACGGGCGTGTCCGTCTTCTTGTAGCGCATGATCGACGTCCGTGCGATGACACCGAGGCTCTGGGGATGGAGGCGGCCCAGGAGCGTGATCATCTCCTGGGTCAGGCCGTCGCTCAGAAACTCCTGCTCCGGCGACATGTAGGCCACCGTCCCCAGCGTCGTCTGGCTCTTGGTGAGCGACGAGCCGCCCCGGAGTT
>CAZKBY010000274.1:0-2675 GCA_964550915.1 uncultured Eubacteriales bacterium
ACACCCTAGTTGTGGAGCCATGAAAATCTACGTCGGCGTCACGGATCATCAATGGTTCGATTTTCTTCGGCATCTGGCCGCTCGCCCTTCACCTCCCGCCGAGCCCCTGGATGAGGTCAACTTCTGGCAGCCCTCTCCCGACTCTCAATTCCGTGCTATCGTTTCCGGCGATATCTTTCTTTTTAAGCTTCACCGGAGCGCCCGCACTCGCCACAAAGACCTGATCGCAGGCGGGGGTGTTTTTGCCAGCTATTCAATTCTTCCTATCAGCCTTGCCTGGGAGGCATTCGGTCCGAAGAACGGTGCCGATTCATTGCTTGAGATGCGCCGCCAGATCACCCAATACAGGCGGATCCTGGATGATCCGCTTGAGGATTTTCGGATTGGCTGCATCATCCTCACCCAGCCTTTCTTTTTTGATGAATCCGAATGGTTCCCTGCTCCCAAGTGGCGCCAATCAATCGTCCGGGGGAAAACCTATGCCCTTGATTCAGAAGCGGGCCGGACGATTTGGCTGCAGCTCTCGCGAATCTGGGAGCAGCGAAAGGTCTTTGATCTGGACCGGGAAGCACGGCGGATCGAAGAAGAACACGCCCGCTACGGAAAAGAAGCGATCATCCGGCCACGTTTAGGACAGGGCGGATTCAGGGTAGCCGTCACGGATGCCTACGGACGGGCCTGCGCCATAACAGAAGAGCATACTTTGCCCGCGCTTGAAGCCGCCCATATCAAGCCGTACGGAGAGAGCGGTCCGCATGCCGTCTTTAACGGCCTTTTGCTCCGGAGCGATGTTCATAGATTATTCGACAGTGGCTATATCACTGTTACGCCTGATTACCACATTGAAGTCAGCCGCCGCATCCGTGAGGAATACGAAAACGGCCGCTATTATTATCCTTTTCACGGCCACAAGCTCCACCATCTGCCCGTACATCCATCTGATCATCCCTCTCAGGAACTGCTTACCTGGCACAATGAAAAGATCTTTAAGGGTTAAAGTGTCCTCGAAATGAAAACTGAAGATAGAATCCAGGCCTTCATAGCGCTATCAAAATTCACCGGCGTCGATGTGACATCCCAATTCCTCAGAGAAACGAACGAACATTTTCCTCAGGCTGGGATTCCGCGGGTACATCATCTTGTTGAAGGAATATATAAGCCTGCCTCCGATAAGTACGCATTTTGTATTTGGAGCAGGTCGGCCGCAGGCGCTGATCGGGAAATTTATCCTGACATTTTTCAGCCCCAGCCAGATGGCACATGGACAATGCTCTATGCGGCTAAAGAAGGAAGCCTGGATTCAGCACCCAATAGATCTCTGTTTGCCTGTCTTAAAGACAAAATCCCTGTCTTGGTCATTGTGACGTCTCGCCCCCACGGCTATCCAGAAAGAGCAAGATATAGAATTTTGGGTCTGGCCATGATCGAGGACTTCGATGCTCCAAGCCGCAGATTCAAGCTCAGAGGATGCACCGCCATCATATCTCAGCAGATTGAGAAGCATAAGAGCTCCTTTGAGGTCGCTTTATATGCACTTCGAAACTGTCTCGTTATGCCCTTTCAGTTAAGGGAAGAGCGATCCAGATATCAGACCAATAAAGAAGCTCGAGAAAAGGCATTCCGTGCCATAATTCTTGAAGAATATAGGTGCCAGTGTGCCGTTTGCCAATCTAAGTTCCTCCTCAAGCAAAATAGGGAGGAGCCCATTATCGAAGCTGAAGCTGGCCATATTGTTCCAGTCCAAGCGCATGGCCCCGATGACCCAAGGAATGGCCTTTCATTCTGCCGGCGTAATCACTGGGCTTTTGACATGGGACTTTTCACGATAATGGATTCAAAAATAATTAAGGTCAGCCCTGCCGTTCTGCGAGCAGAAAGACGCCGTTTCGATTTAGAAGAATATGAAGGGGAGGCCCTCGTAGGGCCCGTTTCAGATATCTGCAGGCCGGCTGAAGAAGCTCTTTATTGGCACCAGAAAAATATTTACATAAGGTAGTGTAAACTTTTATGTGTGAAATTGGAGAGAGGTAGAAAAAAAGGCTCTTTTCCTTTATAAGGATGATGAAACTCAAACCTTATAAGAAAGGAGAAAGAGCCCATGAAAATCTCTCTTAGCGTAACAGAGCTCAAAAATGTTTTCAAGGAGATTCAACGGCAGCCGGAACGGATCTTTGAGATGATACGGACGGAAATGAATCAGAGCGTAGGCGAGTATCTGTCGGAGTTGATGCGGGCCGAGCTGAGTCATTTTTTGGGTCGGGAGCCCTATGAGCGAAAAGAGGGCGAAACGAATTATCGCAATGGCTCCTATGAGCGGCGGTTCACGATGAAACGGTTTGGCGAGGTGGCCATCGAGGTGCCGCGGGACAGGAAGGGAAAATTTCGCAGCGAGGTCCTTCCCCGGAGCAAACGATAGGAGGACGAGCTCCGCAAGGATATCTGTCTGATGTACCTGACAGGCATCAGTACGCGGACGTTATCGATGATCTCGAAGCAGTTATTAGGGCGGAAGATTTCGGCAGGGGAAGTGAGCCGGGCGAACGGGGAGCTCATCGATGCCGTCGAAAGGTGGCGGACGCGAAGCTTGAGGGAAGAGAAGATTAAGTATCTGCTTGTGGACGGGGTGAATTTTTCGATGCGGGTCGGCAAGAGCGTGGAGACGGTACCTGTATTGG
>CAZKBY010000275.1:0-2531 GCA_964550915.1 uncultured Eubacteriales bacterium
GAGCGCTCGTAAATCTATGCGCCGATCCGCTCGTAATATATCACGCCGCTTAACATCCCTCGGAAAATAGAGCAATGGACAATGTAAAGCAGTATGGAGCGGGGCCGGGCGTGGGCTAGCTTGACATCTCATTAGAAATGCACCATAATGAAACCATAAAAGAACCATAGGAGGCGCACATGGCCACGACAATCACAGTGAAAAATATCCCGGCCGATCTTTATGCTCAGATCAAAGAGAGTGCAGCGAGACACCACCGGAGTATCAACGGCGAGATCATCGCCATCATCGAGAAGGCGCTCGTTCCTCAGAAAGCGAGCCCGGATGATTTGCTCGTGGCAGCAAGAGCACTCAGGGAAAAAACGAAAAAATACGAATTAAAGCAGGATTTTATAGAGGAAGCCAAGAGAGAAGGCCGGCCTTGATCGTTGCCGATACGAATCTTCTTATTTATTTCTACGTCCATGGCGAATATTCCGACCTGGCCGATAAGGCCTTTCGCAAGGACCCGCACTGGATATCGCCCCTGCTCTGGCGCAGCGAATTCCTTAACGTGCTGGCGGCGTGTGTCAAGAAGCGCTTTGTCGACTTCGACTTGGCTATCGCGATTATCGGCGAAGCCGAGCGCCTCATGACGGGCCATGAATACACCATTAGTTCTCTTGACATTCTCCGTCTGGCTGTGGACAGCCAGTGCTCTTCGTATGATTGCGAATTTGTCGCGTTGGCCTTGAAACTGAGAGTACCTCTTGTGACCATGGACGAGAAAATCCTGGCCGAGTTTCCCGCAACAGCCATCCGATTGGATGAGTTCGTCCGGCAAGGATAAGAAAGGGAAGAGGCTTATGATGCTTAGAGTAATTGGCGGTGCGTTCAAGGGCAGGCGTCTGCGCCTGGTTCGAAGCCCTCTTGTCCGGCCGATGCCAGCCAAGCTCAAGGAAGCCCTGTTCAACATCCTCAAGGAGAAAGTGAAAGATGCGGTCGTGCTGGACGGATTTGCCGGGACGGGTGCGGTTGGAATCGAGGCGCTCAGCCGGGGGGCGGCAAATGTCGTCTTTGTCGAGGAGTACTACGAGGCAGTTAAGACGATTAAAGAGAACTTGGCCAGGTGCGAGGCCGAGGATAGAGCTCGCCTCATGCATAGGGAATTCAACCGGGCCGTTATTCAACTGGCTAAGGAAAACGCAACGTTTGACCTGATTTTCCTTGACCCGCCGTATGAGCTTCTCGATGAACGCCACCCGCTTAAAGTCGTCAAGAAAAGGAAGATCCTCAAGTCCAAGGGGATCGTCGTCCTCCGCCACTTCTTCAAAACAATACCAGACCAGAAATATCTTAAGCTGAAGAAAGCGGTCACGATCGGCGACGACACCCTCTCCTTCTTCTCCTAAATTGGGATTAAATTGGGGGACGTCATACGTAATGCACTTAATTATCCGAAAGAACTGCGGGAGTCGTAGCTTTCAGTGGAGCTTTATCGCGGCATTTTCGCGGGGTCGATTTTTTGGGGCCGCTTTTTTAGGGCGGTCATTTTCGCCGGCTCGACCCAATCGTGGTTTATTGAAAAAAAATAAGTAGAGTTAATTCTTGCTAACTTTTTGTCCCTAAACGGTCGTTTTTTGAGGTAAAATAAAAAAAGTGAGGTGGCCCATTGAGCAACGGGGCATAATTGCTTTAGCACGACGTTAATAATCTTGCAAAATTAAGAAAAAGTTAAGTGAATAACGTATGGCGCCACCCGAATTTCCCCTCCACCAGAATTTCCCCCGAATTTGAACATGATAATATTGATCTTGCAAAAATTCGACAAGAATTAAGTGTATTACGTATGACGTCACCAGAATTTGGGAGGCTTGCAGGCCGGGGCCAAATCAAATAGAATGGCCGAGATGCCGAAAAGAAAATCAGATCGCACCTCACCCCCCCTGATCGGGGAAAAAGATATCCTCTCCGGCCTCGTTGAGGAAAAAAGCACATCTCTGTTTCTCGGCCGGTATTCAATCGCCGAAGTCGCCGCGGTCCTTGGCAAGAGGAATTTCTTCAGGGAGGCCAGGAAGCGAAACCTCTGGCCCTTGGCCTTCAACCTGGATTCCTCTGGTTATCCCGTCCAGAGATTCCAGGTTTTTCTTGAGGAAGCAAAGCCCGAAAAGCTCATCGTTGACCTCAAGATCCGCGAGGGCCGCCTCCGGCCCAGGGATCAGCTCTGTCTTCCGGCTTCCTTCTTTACATATGAATTCCTGATTTTAGAGTGGCTAACTCTCCAGAACCCTCTTCTCAAGTTCTCTGTCAAGAGGCCGCCCCTTCCCGGTCAGGAGTATCCCGGCCTCGGGCTCGGCAAGAAAGTCGTGGACATTTTTGTCTACCTTGCTAGGCTGACTCACAAGGACGGGTTGCTGGCCTTTCCCGCCTATTTTCATAATGCCCTGCTCTTTACCCGCTATTTCCAGTTTTTGAACCCGGAAAAACAGGGAGAGGTCCTGGCTGTCCGGACGAGCCTTTCCGATATTCCTTTCAAGCACTTAGCCTGGATG
>CAZKBY010000276.1:0-2515 GCA_964550915.1 uncultured Eubacteriales bacterium
ATTTTAGACTAACCGCAGCCGCCTTCACAACATAACCCTGGACAGAATGGAGCTTGATTTGCGGACGCTTTTCGACTAATATCTTTTAACTTAAGGCCGATGAAACCTTGGGCATATTTTCTGGCTGGATGGCTTGTTCCCGGCTTGGGTCATCTCCTCCAGAAGAAATTCTGGAGAGGGACGATTTTTCTTCTCGCCATCCTGGCCATGACGACAGTGGGTCTGGCCATGGGGGGGAAAATTTATCCTCTATACCTTGAAAAACCGCAAACCGTTCTTCAAATCATCACCAACCTGTTCAAGAAGGAAAACCCGCTCACCCTGCTGGCTTTTCTGGCCGACCTTGGGAACCTCCTGGTCTACGCACTCGCCCGTTTTCTGTCTTTTGGACAGGGAGCTCTGGAACGGTCTACTTTTGAATTTGGGACAGCCTATGTTGCTGGCGCCGGGCTTCTGAACTACCTCATTGCCCTTGACGCCTTTGACGTCGCTCGAGGAAAGAAGAAATGATTTTCCAAAGCCATCTCTTTTCCATGACCCTCTATGCTTTTCTTATCTCCGTCGTGCTGGCCCTCATCCGGAGAAATGAGCCAAGAAGCCAGTTCAGGTATGGCTTCTCCCTTTTTCTCCTCATGGTCGCAGGCGGTCTGGCCTTCGGTTGGTTCATGTTCCTTTTCGCCCGCTGACATATTTCTCGCCTTCTTCGGAGGCTTCCAAAATCTTCTTTATTTTTGATTCGCCCGCCTGATGTGTTATAATCCTTGCCTCGAGCGGGGCGGACCAGGAAGATTAATGGACAGGCCTGCTGAGTCCGGACAGATCATCGGGTTAAGGGAGAAAGTCTAAGCGCGTCGGCATGATCGAGCTCTATCACATTTCCAAGCAGTACCAGGAAGGCCAATGGGCCCTCCTGGATATCAACCTTCATGTCAAGAGGGGAGAGTTCTGGTTTATCACGGGCCCGAGCGGCTCGGGGAAAACGACCCTTCTCAAGATTGTTTTTCGAGAAATCCTGCCCACGCGGGGCCAAATCATCATCGACGGCGTCAACATCCTGCGCTTGGCCGACCACAAGATCTGGAGGCTGCGCCGGTCGATGGGTATCGTCTTCCAGGACTTCCGCCTTCTCTTTCACAAGAAAGTTTTCGATAACGTGGCCATCGGTCTCTATTTCCTGGGTATCCCGATCAAAGAAATCCGCCGCCGCGTCTTCAACGCCCTCAGACTGGTCAACCTTCATCAAAAAATGTGGGAATACCCGTCACATCTCTCTTATGGAGAGCAACAGCGGGTGGCCATTGCCCGGGCGGTGGTCAATGAACCGCAGATCTTATTGGCCGACGAGCCGACCGGGAACCTCGACCCGGAGCTGGCCTTCGAAATCATCAGCGTGTTCAAGGAAATCAACCGGCAAGGGACGACCGTCCTGATCTGCAGCCATGACAAAGAGCTCATCCGCCATTTTGGGGACAAAATCCTGTTCTTGTTTAAGGGAAAAATCGTGGGAAAGGAAGTCCAGCCATTCTCCAGAAAATAAGATACTTTATCCGGGATTCCCTGAACAACCTCTGGCAGTACAGGGTGCGGAACCTTTTCTCCATCACGATCATTGCTCTGTCGTTCCTCATCGTCGGTGTCTTCTTCTCTTTATCCAACAACCTCCAGTTTCTGGCCAACGAGCTCTCCAGGAACATGGTCGCTGTCTTTTTCATCAAGCCGGGGATATCAGCCAGAGAACAGACCCAGATAGAAGAAGTCATCAGGGCTGCGCCCGGAGTGGCCCGGGTAGAGTTTGTCAGCCCGGATCAGGCGCTGGAAAGGTTCAGACAGAATTTCCCTGAACTCGAGGATGTCCTGAAGAACATCAGCTCAAATCCTTTTCCTGCTTCGTTCGAGGCGACGTTCGAGAGAAAAGCCTTTCTCTCTGAAGAAGCCCTTGGCCTTATCGAAGGTATCAGAGCGCTTCCGGGAGTGGAAGACGTCCAGTTCAACCGGGACTGGGTGAAGAGGATGCAATCTCTGAGCCGCCTGGCAAGAGCTATCGGGTTTTTTTTTGGCGGCATCTTGATTTTTGCCTCGTTCTTCATCATTTCCAATGTCATCAGACTCAACGTCTTCGCTCGAAAGAGCGAAATCGAGATTCTTCGCTTGGTTGGGGCGACGAACACATTTATCAGGCTTCCCTTTCTCCTCGAAGGCCTGACGCTCGGCGTTCTGGGAAGCTTTCTCTCCCTGGGCCTTCTGTACATCCTGATTAAACTCTTCCCCCTTTATCTGGGCCAATCACTGGGCGCGCTCCAGGAACTCATTAACTTCCGCTATCTTTCCCTTTCTCAATCCATCAGCCTGGTCATCGGCAGCGCTCTGGTAGGGTTGCTGGGGAGCCTGAGTTCTCTCTCCCGTTTTTTAAAAATCTGAAAAGATCTACGAGTTCCTGAGGATCCTTCGGCTTAGAAAATGAGCCAGCCTGATAGGTTCAGGAATCCTGAACCGACAACACTGGAGGGCGATTTTG
>CAZKBY010000277.1:0-2432 GCA_964550915.1 uncultured Eubacteriales bacterium
GTTCTCGCTCGTCCAGCAAAAAGCCGAAGTCTACCGCTCGAAGGAAAAAGTCCGGAGCGACGGGTTCGAGGCGGCCGCAGGAAGCTTTATCGTCAAGAACACCCCGGAAGTGCAGAAAATCCTTGCCAGCCTGGCAGAAAAAGGGGGGCTCCGCGTTTATGAACTCGGCGACGTCTCCTCCATCCCCAAGACTTCTCTCAAGAACCCGCGCATCGGCCTCTATCAATCCTGGCGGAGCAACATGGACGAGGGTTGGACCCGCTATGTCTTTGACGACCTGGCCGTCCCCTACAAAACGATCCACAATGACGCCTTCAAGGCTGCCAAGGGCAAGAAAATCAACCTGAGGGCTGATTTTGACGTCATCGTGTTTGCGGATGAAAATCCCGAGATCATAAAGACTGGAAAGCCCAGCCAGACATCAGAATTTGCCCGGTTTTTTACTGCCAACTATCCCCCCGAATATGAGGGAGGCATTGAAAAAGAAGGCGTAGAAGCGCTTAAGGCTTTTGTCGAGGCAGGCGGAATTTTGATCACGTTGAACGGAGCCAGCGAGCTGGCCATCAACGAGCTCCAGGTCCCTGTCCGCAACGCTCTGGAAAGAGTGGAAAGGACCAAGTTTTTCTGCCCGACATCCCTGCTGAGCGTCGAAGTGGACAACACCACCCCCATCGGCTACGGCATGCCCGAGAAGGCAGTGGTGATGTTTTCCGACAGCTTGGCCTTGAGCACCCGGGTGCCGCTCCCCGAATGGGATAGGAAAGTCGTGGCCAGCTTTCCCGATAGCAATATTCTCTTGAGCGGCTGGCTCCTTGGCGAGGACATGATCGCCCGCAAGGCAGCCGTCGTCGATACCACGTACAAGAACGGCCACATCATACTCATCGGCATTGTCTGTCAGCACCGGGCTCAGTCCCACGGGACTTACAAGTTCCTGCTCAACGCGCTTCTCTATCCCCAGGAGGACATGAAATAAAACCCTGGGCATTCAGGTTGATACAGAGTTTTTAGATAAAAAAAGAGAGATTACTAGGACTTGAAATAAGTTCCTTTTTTTAATAGCATAGGGGTAATTTTCGCAGAAAGGAGAGTTATCATGAGTGTATGCTTCTGTCGCTTTCTTTTAGCTGCCGCCATCGTCGTGCTGACCCTTTTCTTTTTGCCCGCCCCCTGGGCAAAATGGGTTATCGTCATTGCGGGCGCGCTGCTGGCCATCATGAGCCTTTTCTACAATACGTGCTGTTGCAGGGGCATGAAGAAGACCGAACAGAAATAGGCTTTTCCACTTCTCCTATTACCCGCTTAATCGCGCCAGAGGATCTTTGAGATCGTCGCGGGACTGCAACTTGTCCTCGAGCCGCGCTAGCTTTAATAAAAACGAGCGGGATAGGAGAGCCAGCGAGAGGACTCGAACCTCCGACCCGCTGATTACGAATCAGCTGCTCTACCGGCTGAGCTACGCTGGCCCAAAAAAGTGAAGGTTTAGCGCACGTCAAAAATAATGGATTTGGTCCTGCCTGTCAATACAGGGTGCGGAGAAGCAATCTTCGCCGGATAGCGTAGTAGGGAATGAGGATAAAGAGCACGGCAAGAAGCATAATCAGGTAGAAGGGGTCGGCGCCCGCAGCGAGCCGATGGGAGAGAAGAACGAGGCTGGTCTGGAGATGGATGAAGATCAGGCTGAAAAAGATCAGGACCAAAGAAACGGTTTCTTTCTTCAAATCCATCAGGCGCTTCTGAATTTCCACCTCTCTGCCGGCCGCTTCGACCTGCTGGCGAGGCACCAACGGCCTGAGGAAAAAAACCTTGGCCAGGGCCAGGATGGCGAAAAAGGCAATGGTCTGGGCGAGGGGATAAACAAAGAAAAGCAGCGACTTTTCAACCCTGACCACATCCTTGACCCAGAGGCTCTTCCACAGGGCCATGTCCTCCGGCAGGCGGCCGTAAGCATAGAGAGACATGCCCCAGGCCACGGCTAAGAGAAGCCAGCCGGCAAAATCGAGCAGCCGCAACGTGCCTCGTCTCCGCCGCGGCAGCAGCGGCTTTTGGTTTTGATCCACTGCTTTATTATACACGCTTTTATACGTCGAAATCACGATACTAACTCAACATATTGGACAGAGAAGGAATTCTCAGGCTGCCCTAATCTTGTTGACTCGGACATTGCATCTTTAATATTTTCCGAACCCGCGCCCTCAAGCAGACCCTGCCGTGTCTGATCTCTTGACTTCCCTGTGCCATTTCCAGAGAAGAAAGACGGCCGGGTAGACAAGAAGCTCCATGATGAAGGAAGTAAAAATTCCCCCGACCATGGGAGCAGCGATTCTTTTCATCACGTCCGCTCCCGTCTCATGCATCTGGGCCCACATGATAGGGAGAAGCCCCATGAACGTCGTCATCACGGTCATCATCTTCGGCCGCACCCTTTTCAC
>CAZKBY010000278.1:0-2429 GCA_964550915.1 uncultured Eubacteriales bacterium
TCTTGCCGGAAACGCCGGTCTTTTCGCCGCGGCGATTTTCGTTACTTCCGCCCGTTCTCCTCTCTTTTCGTTCTCCCCCTTGACGCGCGAGCTTCCGGGTTACTATCTTGCCCTGACCTCCGTTGTTTTCAGGTTTCTGCCGCTCCAGCTGTTTTTCGTGCTGGCCCTTCAAGAAAAATCGTTGTGGCCGGTCCTCAGCCTCATCCTCGCTGTCGTCGTTCTCGAATTCTGGACTCTGAGCCGGCCTGCCATATCTTAATTTCCCATTCCCCTCAGAGACCGAGTTTCAGCTCGGAGCGTTAGCTTGCCGGCGGCCTGGCCTTCTTAAACATGGTCAGGACATTCTGGTTGTCCTCCCTGCGGTAGGCGAAGCCATCCATAAGCTTGCGGGCGAGGAAAATGCCAAGGCCGCCCATCCGCTCCTGGTTGGCCAGGTTCCTGAGGTTCGGTTTTTTTATCCGGCTGGGATCGAACGGCACCCCGCTGTCCCTGATCTCCAAGTAGAACTTTTCATCCTCATGCCAGGCTTTAACCTGGATGTCACCCTTACCTTCGGGATAGCCATAGCGGACGATATTCGTGCACATCTCAACCAGGGCCAGCTCGATCTTGAAGAAATCCTCCTCCGAGAGTTCCCATCCCTTGAGGTAGCTGCGGAGGAAATTCCGGATTTTCTCCAGCTCGTTGAGTTCGCTCCGGACCGTTAATGTTTTCACCGGCTCCTGGCTCAATTCTGGGACATTGCTCTCGGATCAAATTTTAGCAGAAACGGCCCCCGCCGGAAAGCGTTTTCATCAGGTCAGCGTTTCGCCGCTCAGACTTTAATTTTATCGAGAATCATGACCAGCTTGGGAATCGAGCTTCTGACAAGCAGGATCGATTCTTCAGGATTATGGAGGCAGCGAATCTTGATATCACCTCCTCGGCTGACCTCGACAATCTCATAGACCGGATATTCCCCGACATGAAGGATGTCCAGAATTTTTTCTTCCCCGATCACATCATTCCTCCTTCAGGACAAGCGCCTCCATGACCCTAAAGCGGCTTCAGGCAATGCTGACACTGGTCCAGTTTGCAGCCGCAGCTGTTGCAGAGTTTTAAAGCAATACTGCTCGTTGCTCTTCCGCAGGCTGTGCACTTGCCGATAGCATCAGGATACCCCAATTTCTGGCAGCTCGGGCAGAGATAATCCATTCCCCAGTTAGTGTCCGGACAGTTTTTCACGCACGAAAAGCTGGTCACGGCAGCGATAATCGCCCCCGCTGCGCTCAACATGAACGATCGTCTGCTTTTCTTCACTGAACTCGTTAGAGCTAGGCCGTTCAAGCGCATACGCCCTACGGATCTGGCCAGACTTCCCGGTTTCTTTTACCCTGCCTTTGCGGGCCGGCCTATCTTCCCGATAAAAAGCGAAATGATGAAGAGAATCGCGGCCATGACTGCGGCGATTGGCAGACTGCCCTGGACTGAGCGGCCCACGCTCAGGTTGCCGATGACCTTGGGAACTAATGTCCCGCCGAGCAGGCCGACAGCGAAGATAATCCCGAAGATGCTGCCGTATAGGCTGGCCTCGAACTTGGCAAAGGTCACTCCCACCACTGTCGGGAATATCGGCGCAAAGACCAGCCCGGTCAGGAGAACCGCCACGATGGCCAGACCAGCGCTCGTGGTGAGGATCATGACGACGATGGCCAGGACAGAGATGAGCGCCATGAGCGTGATGACCCTGGCACCCATGGCTGTCAGGTTTTTCATCGTTGAAGCGAGGAACCGTCCGAGCATCATGGCCACTCCGAAAAAGCTCAAGACCAGCCCGGCGTTCGAAACAGCGTTAGCGCTTTCGCCCCCGCCGAAAAGCTCGGTCATGAGCGGCTTGACCCAGGTCGCCATGGTGATCTCAAGCGAAATGTAACAGAACAGGGCCAGGGCGGCCACAAGGACGGCGGCGTTTCCAAGGAGCTTGATGGCCATGGAGAACTTGTAGCCCGTCGCCGCCTCGGGAAAGCTCGTGGCCAAAGCAAAAAGCAAAAATACGATGATGAGCGCGCCGATGATAGCCACCGCAGCGCTGTAGCTAAGGCTCAGGGTCTTGAGAAAAAACACAAAAAGAAGGGGCGTGAGGACGTAGCCAAGCCCGAAAAAGGCGTTGCCCAGGTTGCTGGCCCGGGCCGGGTCTTTGCCTTCAAAAAGGACAACAGGGATGAGCGTGTTGCCGACCGTGTTAAGGCTCATGGCGCCGACCCCCAGCAGGATGCAGGCCGCAAGAGCCAGGGAAAAGCTCGGAGCAAAAGCGAGCAGGAACAGGCTGCCGCTCGTCACGACAAACCCTAAAATGGCAATCGGTTTATAGCCGAACTTGTCAACCAGCGGCCCGATGATGACCTGGACAATACAGCTTGTCAGGAATAGCCCCATGACCAGGGAGCCAA
>CAZKBY010000279.1:0-2409 GCA_964550915.1 uncultured Eubacteriales bacterium
ACCGGCTGGAGAGGATCGCCGGTTTCATCGAGCCGGACAAGGATCCCCTGGGCAGCAGTTTTCAGGTTATTCAGTCCAAGCTCGCCGTCGGGTCGGGTGGCCTCTTAGGCCTGAGCCTGGGCCAGAGCACCCAGAAGCTCTATTTCCTTCCCTGCGCTCACACTGATTTCATCTACGCCATCGTGGGCGAAGAATTCGGTCTTCTTGGAACTCTGGCCATCTTACTCCTCTTTTTGGTTTTCCTGTGGAGAGGTTTGTTGATCTCGGCCAGGGCCCCGGCTCTCGTTGGCCAACTGGCTGCGGCGGGTTTGACCCTCGCAATCTTCATCCAGGCATTGCTCAATATTTCCATTGTCTTGGGACTGGGACCTCCCAAGGGCGTTCCGCTGCCGCTTCTGAGCTTCGGACGCTCATCGCTCATCTCGAACTTAGTGGCCATCGGGATCATCCTGAACATCTCTCAGAGGAAACGAAGCGAGAGAGGAAAATGACGAGAGCAAGGCGGGTTATCATCAGCGGCGGTGGAACCGGCGGCCACGTCTACCCTGCCTTGGCCGTGGGTCAGAAACTCCGGGAAAAAGACCCGAGTCTTTGCCTGACTTATGTCGGAAGCCATCGGAAAGTTGAAAAAAAGATTATGGACCGATACAGCACCCACTTCATCCAGCTCAACATCGAAGGCCTCAAGGGCCGGGGTCTGCGAAGCCTGGGAACGCTGGCTCTCCTTCCCTTGGCTTTTTTAAAATCCTTGGTCATCCTGGTCCGTCTGAAGCCTGACTTGGTCATCGGCGTCGGCGGCTACAGCTCCGGGCCAGTTGTCTTAACGGCCGCACTCATGAAAATCCCAACCCTCATTCTCGAACAAAACCTCCATCCCGGTTATACCAACCGGCTGCTCATCCGCTGGGCGAAGAAAGCGGTCGTGGCTTTCGAGGATTCCCTGCCTTTTTTCAGGGGAAAAGGCGTCTTTATCGGGAATCCTGTCCGTGATGAGTTCTACGGCCTCCGTCCGAAGGCGAGAGCAAAAGAGCTCACCCTGCTCGTCTTTGGGGGCAGCCAGGGTTCTCATGTCCTCAACCAGGTCATGACGGGAGCCCTCCCTCTGCTCCAGACAGAAAAGGAAAAACTGCGGATCTTCCACCAGACGGGAAAGGCTGATTTTGAATGGGTTAAGGCACGTTACCTCCAGCATGGGTTTAAGGAAGCTGTGGTCTCTCCCTACTTTTTCGACATGGCCACCTGTTTTGAGCAGGCTGACCTTGTCATCAGCCGGGCCGGCGCAACGACCATCGCTGAGCTCATTGCTTCCCAGAAAGCCTCGATTCTCATCCCCTTTGCGCTGGCGGCAGAAAACCATCAGGCTAAAAACGCCGGCGAGCTGGAGAGGATCATGGGTACCGAGGTCATCCTGGAAAAAGATCTCAGCCCGGCTCTCCTGGCCGAAAAAATCGTCTTTTATCTTCAGCATAAAGAAAAAATCACAGTCATGGAAAAGAACCTGGCCGTTCTCAAGACAGACCGGCCGGCTGAAAGGATTGCCGATCTCTGCTTTGAACTGATGGAGGCGAGAGCTTAGGAGAGAGAGCGTGGTCAAGAACGTCTACCGGAAGTTAAAGCACATCCACATGGTTGGCATCGGCGGAACTGGCATGAGCGGGATCGCCGAGGTCCTTCTCAACCTGGGTTATCGAGTCACGGGGTCGGATCTCCAAACGAATGACGCAACCCTGCGCCTGGCCAGCCTCGGGGCAAAAATCTACAAAGGCCATAAGGAGAACCGCGTCCGGGGAGCGGATGTCGTTGTCATATCTTCCGCTGTTAGCGAGGACAATATTGAAGTCAGCGAGGCCCGGCATCTCAAGATTCCCGTCATCCCGCGGGCCGAAATGTTAGCCGAGCTGATGCGGATGAAGTACGGCATTGCCGTGGCTGGCGCTCACGGGAAGACCTCTACGACCTCGATGATTGCTCAGGTCCTCGGCCAGGGCGGGTACGATCCGACAATCATCGTCGGCGGTCGGCTGAACACGATTGGTTCTCACGGCAAACTCGGCGGCGGAGAGTTCATCGTGGCCGAAGCCGACGAAAGCGACCGTTCCTTCCTCCTCCTCTCGCCTTTTATTGCCGTTTTGACCAATATCGACGAGGAGCACCTCGATCAGTACGTCACGGTCGATGAGATCAAGAAGACCTTCGTCAATTTTGCGAACAAAGTTCCCTTCTATTGTCCCGTCATTCTCTGTCTCGACGACACCAACTTGCAAAGCCTAATCCCGTTCATCGACCGGAGGATTATCACGTACGGGTTTTCCTCCCAGGCTGACATTTTTGCCCGGGACTCGAGCTTTGAGCGTTTCGAGAGCAGGTCGACGCTTTTTTGCAAGGGGAAAAAGATCGGCGACCTGAGGC
>CAZKBY010000280.1:0-2381 GCA_964550915.1 uncultured Eubacteriales bacterium
GTTTCCTGGACGCGGCTGATTTTGGTGACTCCCTCCACAAGGTCAGCGACTTCAGAGCCGAAATTTTCTCTGAGTTCAGCGGTCGTTATGTCTGTGTCCTCGAGGACATCATGGAGCAAGGCGGCCACCAGGGTTGTCCGGTCCAGCCTCATATCGGCCAGCATGTTGGCAACCTCCAAGGGATGGCTTAAGTAAGGTTCGCCAGAGCGGCGGGTTTGGCCTTTATGAGCCCTGGCGGCAAAGACGTAAGCCTTTTTTAGGAGGTTGATGTCCTTTTCGGAGTAAGAGGGAGCGACCTTCTCGAGGATGTCGTCAAAGCGGATCATCTCCCCTTCCTCCAGGCCGTCTACGAGCTTCGCCCGGCCGCTTTCCCTTCTTGCTGGAGAATCCAAACAGCCGCTTCAAGGATGTCTTCAGCGATATGGGCAGGCTTGATGTCGGCGGCACCGAGCTTGGCGAGGCTTTCCCGGCCGTAGCCGGTAAGGACGAGCACCGGAGAGGCCTTGATGTTCAGGGCCAGGATGATATCCTCCACCTTGTCTCCAACCATATAAGATTGGGCAAGCTCAAGACCGAAGTCAACGGCAGCCCGGAGGGCCAGGCCAGGGTTCGGCTTACGGCAGTTGCAGTCGAGCCGATAACGGGGAACGCTGGAAAGCTCATAATGCGGGCAGTAATAGAAAGCATCGAGAGTGGCCTTTTCCTTCTCGAAGGAAGCCTGCATCTTCTCGTGGATGAGCTTGAGGTCCTCCTCAGTCAGCAGCCCTCGGCCCACCCCCGATTGGTTGGTAAGAACGATCACGGCCAGGCCCGCCTTGTTGAGCAGCCTGACTGCCTCATAGCTCCGAGGATAAATTTCGATCTGGCCGTAATCCGACGGGTAGCCCGTGTCGACGTTGATCGTCCCATCCCGGTCGAGAAAAACAGCCTTCTTTTTCATGGCCACAGGTCTTGACACGCCTGGAAAACCTCTTGGGGGTCGATCCCAACCAGGCAGCGGTGATCATACGGGCAATCTCTGTAGGAGCAGGGCCAGCAAGAGACTTCTTTCTTGAGGCACGCAGAAGGCTTTTGGAACGGACCGGTTACAGCCGGATCAGTGGGGCCGAAGATGGCCACGACGGGAACGCCGAGAGCGTTGGCCATATGCATCGGGCCGGTGTCGTTGCTGACAAAAAGAGAAGCCAGGCTGATCAAGCCCAAGAGCTCGGCCAGCGTCGTCTCTCCGGCCACGACGGCCGGCTTTTTCTCCATCAAGGAGGACACGCTTTCGGCGATCTCTTTCTCCTTGGCGGAACCAACGACAGCGATCTCTGCTTCTTTTTTTTTCTGGAGGAGGGAGGCCAGACGGGCAAAGCTCGACGCCGGCCAGCGCTTGGCAGAACCATAACTTGCTCCGGGGCAGATGATCACAAGGGCCTTTTGTGGGTCGAGGCCCAGTGAGGCCAGCCGATCTCGGGCAGCCTGGCTTTCAGAGGGAGAAGCGGCGAGCTTGAGCTTAGGTGGAACGGTCTTGAGTCCCAGACTCTGGAGGAGGTCGAGATAGTAGAACACTTGGTGTCGGGCGACATCGCTTCTTTTCATGGGAACGCTCTTTGTCAGGAGCACGGCCCGGCCGTCGGTCCCATATCCCCAGCGCTTGGGGATTCTGGCGAGGTAGAAAAGGAAGGCTGAGCCGAATGAGTTGGTGAGCAGAAGACCCAGATCAAAAGAACGGGTTTTCAGGTCTTGGGCGGCCGCCCACTGGGTCTTGACATCATTGGCGTCCGGAAGAGAGATAACCTCTTCGGCCAGGCCGGTCGAAGTGAATAGGTCCTTGACCCAGTTCTTGGCTGCAATCGATAATCTGGCCTGGGGAAAATTGGCCTTGATACTTTCTACCGCGGGCAGAGTCAGGACAGCATCTCCGATCCAGTTGGGAACCCTGATGATGACCTTCATCACGTCAATTTTAGTCTCGGGAGGCCTGGATTGTCAAAGAGGCTCGAGGGGATTAATCTTTTGCCGGGGATGGTTTTTTCGCTTCGGTTTCGCTCTTGGCGGAGGCTGATTCGCCGCCCTTAGGGTCGGCGAGCCCCTTGCCCTTCTCTTCTTTTGGAGAGCCTGGCTTACGGGCGTAATCAGTGATATACCAGCCGTTTCCTTTGAACTGGATGGCTGGCGCCGAAATAATTTTTTTAAGGACGCCGCCGCAAACCTGGCACTTATAGAGGGGCGGGTCACTCACCTTCTGGACGGCCTCAAGATGGCTGCCGCATTGAGAGCAAACATATTCATAGATAGGCACCTTAGAGTCTCTCCTTATATGAGAGGAAATTTATTATACCAGAGCGAAGGGTTTTTTCAAAACGCCCGAGCAGCAAAAGTGTGTCACTCAAAGA
>CAZKBY010000281.1:0-2365 GCA_964550915.1 uncultured Eubacteriales bacterium
GTGTTCTCGGGTGAGATGCTGATGACGCCGATCCAGGAGCCGGGGGAAAGTTCGCCCGTCTTGGCCAGAGAAATGGGTGTAAGGTTCTTCTCTTTAATCTGGATGAGAGCAAGACCGGTCTCCGCGTCGAGGCCGAGAAACTTGGCCTCGCTGCGCTTTCCGTCTGTCATCGTAACGATGATTTTCTCGTCCCGGGGTGAGACGAGCGCCGTCGTGACGATCGAGCCATCTTTGTCGATGATGACACCGGTCGCCACTCTTGTCATCCCATTGCGCGTTTCCACCTTGACGACGCAGGGGAATATCTTTTTGGAAATATTCTCGACGGTGCTCTCGTCAAGCCCTGGGCCTTTGGCCGCTGCCGTCAGGCTCAACGTCAGGAATGCTGCGAATACCGTTAAACTCAGCCTGAGTGTGAAATTTTTTTTCATTATCTGAAACCTCCTCAGTATTTGATTTCTCTTATTGCCGAGTCGGAGACCTGTTCCAGAAGATAGATCACCCCCGGCTCAGCAGACCGGCTCCGGATTTCCGTCGCGTAATCAAGGGTTTCGATGACAGGGATGGTCTGGTCCGCTGTCGTTTTCGACACGACTCCCGGAGCGGGATAATAGCCTCTCTCATTGTCTGTCATTTCGAGCGGAGTCTTCTTCTGGAGGACAAACACGTTGACCAGGACAAGAACCGCCAGAAGAGAGGCGAACGCCCCTGCCAGAGAAAGCCCGAACACTCTCCTTCTTTCCCTCGCGCTCCTCTTCCTGAGAGAAAGCTGTGCCATGACTTTCTGTTCAAAGCCGGGCGGAGCCTGGACTCTATCAAGTTTTTTTAGAAGATTGGCCTCATCCATTTCTTCTCTCCTCATCTCAGGCTGGAGCCCTCCCTCCGTCCAGGGCCTTCTCCAGCCTTTTTTTGAGAAAATGGCGGCCCCGGCTGATTCTCGCCTTGATTGTCCCCACCGGTTTCTTCATAATCTCGGCGATCTCTTCCTGCGAAAATCCTTCCATGTCTTTAAGAATGACCGGCAGCCTGTAACGGGGGTGAAGAGAATTCAGGGCTTCTCTCAGGTTCTTGATCAGTCCCGGGTCGGGCGGGTCCTCCGAGTAAGCATGCTCCTGGACCTCGTGAGCCGAGATTTCGTCTAAGGAAACCACAGCGGCCCGGCGGACTCTCTTCATCTCCGTTCTGGCCAGGTTCGTGGCGATGGCGTAAATCCAAGAAGAAAGAGGGGCGATTGGCCGGTAATGGTTGGCCTTGAAATAAACCCGCATGAACGTCTCCTGGGAGAGCTCGACGGCCTTCTGATAATCGCCTGTGAATTGGTAGAGGTAGTTGACAATCCTGTCCTTGTAAGCTGTGATGATCTGGCCGAAAGCCATTTCGTTTCCTTCCTGGACCTGTCGCATCAGCTCCTGCTCATCCATTCTCATCCTCTAAAACTCTATCCTCATCCAAAAAGTTGCATTCTTTCGGGGTTTTCGATCCCGCCTGGTTGCCAGACGCTTTGACCATGGCCTTTATAAGTATATGCTTGCCAGGGGATTTTGAAAACTCCAAACTGCCCTGGTGTCTATATCGCCTGAAAAAATTGAAAATTTCTTGCCAAAATAAAGAAGGAATGAGTACGGAAATTTATGCTATGTTGATTTCCTAAATCTAATAGAAAATAGCAGCATCTAAATAATCGAGGACGATGAGGTTGATTTATCGAGGGGGAAAAAAATGAGTCTCTATCCCGAGAATCTCGTAGGGAAAAGTAAGGCTACCTTGGAAACTAGAGCCTTTGTTGAGGAGGTGGCGGTTTCAGATCAACCAGTTCTTCTATTAGGCGAGACAGGTGTGGGAAAAGAGCTGGTAGCACGCCTTATTCATGAAAGGAGTGAGAGAAAAGAAGATGTCCCTCTGCTTGTAAATCATTTCTTACGCAAAATTGGAAAAGAGGAAAAAAAAATTTCTGGGAAGCTGTTCATAGGCCGTTAAGAAACTCCTTCCCTTATTCAACCTGAGCTCAAGCGAGAAAGAATACCAGAGACTAATGGAAGTTAATAGAATCCATAAATTATTCTCAAATAAGTTGCCCCAAAAGGCAAAGTAATTACTTTTTTAGGCAACATCATGTCTTATTAAAATAAGAAGAGATAAAGAAGTTATTCTCCATACAGTTGCTCTGTATAGCAATTTTTTTCAGCCAGGAGCGCATCTTCTTGACCACTTTACCATACCTCCTTATGAGTTATGGCAGGTCAAAATGCATGTATGAAAGCGCTGCCAATGTCACCTAGACCCCCTGTCCAGTTTTTGGGGTCCAGTTCAGTCCCCCGAATTCCTACGCCGCCGCGTTCCACCTGGCCGATACGCATTCGGAGCC
>CAZKBY010000282.1:0-2308 GCA_964550915.1 uncultured Eubacteriales bacterium
CCCATTCTCTGCTCAAGGCGGTTGGGGTTCCAGGGGATGTCATAATTGAAGAGAATGTGGCAGCACTGGAGGTTGATTCCCTCTCCCGCAGCCTCCGTGGCGACTAAGACCTGAATTTCCCCGTCCCTGAACTGTTGCTCGGCATAAAGCCGGGTGCCGGGTTCCTCCCGGGACCCTGGTTTCATTCCACCGTGGATGCACCCCACCCGGAATCCCCAGTTTTTAAGACAGTTCATTAGGTAATCGAGGGTATCCTTGAATTCCGTAAAAATGAGCAACCTTTTGTCTGGATCATCGAAAAAGCCTTGTTGATGGAGCAGTTCTTTCAGCCGAGAAAGCTTGGCTTCTGCGCCGCATGACTCAACCGCTGCCGCCTTTGCGGCGAGACTTTTCAGCTCCTCAATTTCTCCTTTAATTTGCTCCGCGTTTCCGGCAAGGGTGAAGGCTTCCAATATCTCTTCGATTTTTTCTCTCTCGTGTTCCTCCATCTCCTCGATTTCTTCCGGGCTGGGAATCTCAGGGGGAGCCTGGCGGATGAGCTCATGAGCGCGATGAAGGCCGGCTTCCAACCGTTTGGCCCGATTTTCTAAGGAATGCCTGACCGCATAAGTGCTGGAAGCCAATCGACGCTGGTAGAGGGACATGAGGAATCCCACAGCCTTTGCCCGAGGATCGTCCCCCTGGGCAGCCGCTTTGGCACTCTGAAATTTTACAAACCGAGTGACCTCCCGATAGAGTTCGAATTCCGGGCCATCGATCTGGAAGTCCACCGTATGGGGGATTCTTTTTGTGAAGATCTTTTCCGCGACCCATGTGCCGTCGGGCCTCCGCTCGGGAAAGTAAACCATGGCTTCTTTTGTCCGGCGGAGGTAAAAAGGAGCCCTCCTCCGATCCATGGCTTCGCGGATGGAGCGGACATCAGCATAGGCATCCTGGTCGAGGATCTGTAAGAAAAAACTGAAGTTTACGGGATCGCCTTTGTGAGGCGTGGCTGTAAGCAGAAGAAGATGATCGCTCGAATCGCGGAGAAGCTCGCCCAGGCGGTAGCGCATGGTTTTGTGTTCCGGGTCAGAGGCGGACATCCGATGGGCTTCATCCACGATGGTCAAGTCCCAATGTACCTGGCGAAGGCCGGGGAGGATATCGTCCCGTTTAGCCAGATCGAGCGAAGTGATGACCTGCCTCTGTTCCAGCCATTGGTTTACCCCAAATTGGTAACGAAGGTCGCCGCCCTTAATAACCAGGAACTTTTCATCAAATTTGTCTTTGATTTCCCGCTGCCACTGGAAGGTCAGGTTTGCGGGGCAGACGATGAGGATCCTTTCGGCAAGCCCCCTCAGTTTCAATTCCCGGATGAGGAGTCCTGCCATAATGGTCTTCCCCGCCCCGGCGTCATCGGCGAGAAGGAATCGGACACGGGCAAGTTTAAGGAGATAATCATAGACGGCTTCGAGCTGATGCGGGAGGGGATCCACCCGCGAGATGGATAGCCCGAAATAGGGGTCGTATTCATAAGCGATTCCAAGGGAGTAGGCTTGCAGACCAAGACGGAGAAGCTGACCGTCCCCATCATAAGTGGGGATAGAATCTACGATGCTGATGGACGCAAGGTCCAGTGAATTGAGGGTGACGCTCCGGAAGCGTTCCGATTGGATCCCCACCAGGCCAAGAACCCAGCTATCGGGCCCGTTGGAACGGACCGTCTCCACCCTCATCGGCTCGTTGAAAAGGGCGCCTCTGAGGATTTGGCCGGGTTTAATTTCTTTTTTATTCATTAACCTTCCTTAATCAAGGGGGTTTTCTGAGAGGAACCGTTGTGTGGTAAAGTCCTGAGTTAGATCTTTATTTTTGACAATATGTTCTGCATTCATGAATTTCGTTTCCTATGTCAAACCGCCCTCAACTCCCTCAATAAGTTAATGGAGATAGGTCTTCATCTCACGCCGAGGCGCAAAGGGCGCAAAGGGCCAACCGTTTCGCATAAAAACAGGACTGAGCGATGAGGACTGAGGACTGAGATTTTCTATTTACGACCATAAGCCGCCCGCTTTTCTTTCAATTGAAAGCCGATTTTCTTGGGCTCCCTTTCCGGCGTTGCCATCAACTGGCGGATTGCCAACACAAGGGATTTAATCGCCTCGTCGTGCGTTTCAATCTTTCCTTCAAATTCAGCCAGTTTTTTGGCCAGATTTCTATGGGTAGCTAATATTTCGCGAAGTCTGATGAAAGCCCGAACCACGAAAACGCTCACTCTTATCGCTCTTGGCGTATTGAGAACCGAGGCCAACATGATCGCTCCGTGTTCAGT
>CAZKBY010000283.1:0-2299 GCA_964550915.1 uncultured Eubacteriales bacterium
CCCGGACCATGTCGGCGCTGAACCGGCCACTCACCAGGGCGACATCCTTCTCTCGGACAATCCTGATGAGCTCACCAAGAGTTCCCAGAGCCAGGATCTTCCCCTGGTCCATGATGGCTATTCTGTGGCAGAGGTCTTCCGCCTCCTGAAGGTTGTGGGTCGTGTAAAGGATGGTTGTTCCCCTGGCCGAGGCCTCCTTGATGACCCCATAGATGTTCAGCCGGGTCTGGACGTCGATGCCGATTGTCGGCTCGTCCAGGAGGAGAAGTTTTGGCTCGTGGATGAGGCCAATGATCAGGTTGATCCTCCGCTTCATGCCGCCCGAATATTTTTTCAGCGGCTCCTTTCCCCGGCCGCGGAGGCCCGTCTTTTCCAGGTAATACTCGATCCTCTCTTCCAGGATTTTTCCGCTCAGGCCCTGAAGCTTTCCCCAGAAAAAAAGGTTTTCCCTGGCCGACAGGTCCTCATAAAAGGCCATCTCTTGGGGAACAACACCCATGATTTTTTTTATTTTTTTAAGGTCCGATTCCAGGTTCAGAGAGTCGATAACAATCTCACCGGCGTCGGGCTTGAGAAGCCCGGCGATCATGGAGATTGTGGTCGTTTTCCCGGCGCCGTTGGGTCCGAGAAAACCGAAAATTTCTCCCTTCTTAACCTCAATAGAGATGTCATCAACGGCCTTGAGGCCGTCGAAAGATTTTGCGAGATGCGAGACCCTGATCATCTCCCTGGACCTCCGTTGATTTCTTTTTTTCGAAGTCTATGATCCTGAAGCCAGCTTCTTTTTTGTGTACTCGATGAGGCCGCCCGCCTCAACGATGCCGAGGACCGATTCAGGGAGAGGGAAGAAGCTAAAAACGCGTGAGCCCGAGACGATCTTCCCGGCCGCAAGGTCGATTGCGACGTCATCGCCCGCCTGGAGGGCTTCTGTTGCTTCCGGGCACTGGAGGACGGCCAGCCCCAGGTTGATGGCGTTTCGGAAATAAATCCGGGCAAAGGATTTGGCTACGACAGCCTGAACGCCTGCATATTTCAAACAGGCGGCGGCCTGCTCCCTGGAGCTCCCGCAGCCAAAATTTTTTCCCGCCACGATGACGTCTCCAGGCTTGACGTTCTTGGCAAAGGCTGAGTCGAGGTCTTCTAGGGCGTGGCTTGCCATCTCAGGCGGCTCCAATAGCTTATACGTGTATCTTCCGGGAAAGATGATGTCGGTGTTGATATTGTCTCCGTACCTCCAGACTTTCCCTTTTTTCACTTTGCTCATAGGTATTTCCTCGGGTCTGTGATCTTGCCTTCGAGGCTCGAGGCAGCGGCCGTGGCCGGCGAAGCCAAGTAAATCTCGGAGTCGCGGTTTCCCATCCGGCCGCGGAAATTCCGGTTGGAGGTGCTGATGACCGCTTCCCCGGCCGCCAGCAGGCCCTGATGAGCGCCCAGGCAGGGGCCGCAGCCGGGGTTGAGGATAACGCAGCCCGCTTCGCTCAAAACCTCAAGAAGACCCCTGCGCATGGCCTCAAGATAGACTTCGCGCGAAGCCGGGAGGATGAGCGTCCTGACACCCGCGTGAATTCTCTTCCCTTTGAGGATCGAGGCAGCGGCTTCGAGGTCCTCGAGCCGGCCGTTTGTGCACGTCCCGATAAGCGCTTGGTGGACGACCTTGCTCTCGACCTCGCGGACGGGCTTGACATTGTCCACAGTATGCGGGCAGGCCACTTGCGGCTCGAGAGCCGAGATGTCATAGCGGAGGACGGCTTCGTAGTCGGCGTCCGGGCCGGACTTAACGATCTCGAAATCCGACCGGCCGCGCGGCCTTAGCCAATCGAGGGTTTTCTCGTCGGGCTCGAAATAGCCGTTCTTGGCTCCCATCTCCGCCGCCATGTTGCACAGGGTCATGCGCGACGCCATGCTGAAACCGGACGCGGCCGGCCCGGCAAACTCGACGGCTTCGTAGTTGGCCCGGTCGGCACCGTGGTCGCCGATGACCTTGAGGATGACGTCCTTGGCGTAAACACCCGGGGCCAGCGAGCCTGAAAACTCAACACGCAGCGTCTCCGGCACGCGCAGCCAAATTTCGTCGGTGGCCCAGATGCTGGCTGCCTCGGTCCGACCGATGCCCGCCGCAAACGCGCCGAAAGCGCCGTAGGTCGTCGTGTGGGAATCCGCGCCGACGATGAGCTTTCCTGGCAGGGCAAATCCCGCCTCGCTCAAAACTTGATGGCAGACGCCGTGCTGGATGTCAAAGAAGTTCGGGAGACCCTGTTCGGCGACAAACTCGCGGATGGTCTTATGGTTCTGGGCGTAT
>CAZKBY010000284.1:0-2294 GCA_964550915.1 uncultured Eubacteriales bacterium
CAGGCATGGATAGGGCCGCCGCTGACCAGATGGGGCTCCTGGGCACAGTCATCAACGGCATCGCCCTTCAGGAAGCCCTGGAACAGGAAGGTCTTGTCAGCCGCCATGTTTCGGCCATCGAAATCAAGGCCCTGGCCGAGCCTTTCATCCGGCGCCGGGTCATCCGGCATCTGGAGAAGGGACGCGCGGTCGTCTTCAGCGCCGGAATCGGGAGCCCTTATTTTACGACTGACACGGCCGCCGCCCTGCGCGCCCTGGAGATAAAAGCTCAGGTGATCTTGAAAGCGACGAAGGTGGACGGAGTTTACAACGCTGACCCGGTATTAGACAAGAAGGCCCGAAAGTACGAGGAGATCAGCTATCTCGAAGTCATCAAGAAAGGCCTCAAGGTGATGGACTCGACGGCAATCTCCCTGTGCAAGGACAACAGCCTGCCCATTGTTGTCTTTAACCTGAACAAAAGGGGAAACATCAAGAAGGCGGTCCTGGGTCAAAAAGTCGGGACCTGGGTTCGCTAACGACGCTTGACAAAATCGACCGGGAAGAAGAAAGGCAATGGTCAAAGAGGTGTTAAAGGAGCTTGAGAAACAGATGAAGACTTCGCTTGAGCATTTCCGCAAGGAATTGAGCAAGCTGAGAACAGGACGGGCCAGCATCAGCCTTTTCGAGGACATCAAAGTCGAGTATTACGGGACGCTGACTCCTCTCAACCAGGTGGCCACCCTGGGCATTCCCGATCCCACGCTGGTTACGGTCCAGCCTTGGGATCCTTCGCTTTTAGAGACAGTCGACAGGGCCATCAGGTCGGCTGACCTTGGCCTTAACCCGATCAATGACGGCAAAACCCTGAAAGTCCCGATCCCGCCGCTCGATGAAGAACGCCGCAGGGAAATGGCCAAGCGGATCAAGAAAATGTTAGAAGAGGAAAAGACTGCCCTGCGCAACATGCGCCGCGAGAGCAAGGAAAAGATAGAAAAACTGGAGAAGGATAAAAAGATCACCGAGGACGACAAGTTCAACGGCTTGGAACAGCTTCAGAAAATCGTGGACGAGTACACCAAGAAAACAGAAGAGATGGCGGCCGCCAAAGAGAAAGAGATCCTCGAACTCTAAACCGGCCCGTTCAGCCAGCCGCGAGTCGTTGATCCGGGAGATCTTATGGAAAATACCCGCCTCATCCACTGCGCCCTCGGTCACCAGGAAATGGAGGTGGGGGGATTGATCCGGTCCTCGAAGGTCTGTATGACCGCGATGACTCCGGGCGTAAGCACGCTTCGGGTCACCACTTCCTTGATAATCGGCCGGAAGAACCCATACTCCTTCTCGAAGCGGCTCTCATACGGGGCCAGGAACTGGTCGAAGTAATGGAACAACACCCGGTAGAGGGCAGACCGTTCCGGATGTCGAGGACAATACACTCCAGCACAGCGGGAGAATGGCCTCAAGAAACGGGTCAACCTCATGGATACGGCGGCGTCTGTCTGAAAGGGCAACAAGAACCCCAGCCTAGAAAGGCGAGTCAGAGTGAGAAAATGTCAACCGGCGTTGAGGCTGGAGAGAGGAAAATGGAAACAACAGGAGACACCGCTTTATAAACAATGACATGAGTAAATAATAATTAACCAACCTAAAACAAATGATAAAAGCGAAAATTAAGGAGTGGTCGGCGAACTCGAAGTCGTTTCCGGGCTGGATCAAAGAGAAAAAAAGTAAATCTTCCCTCTCGCGCTGAAGATGGAGACGGCGACTTCTCTTCGGCTTCTCTCCCGTTCGAGTGCCGGAAGATCGGAGAGAGCGTCCAATTCTCAATCCGCGTCGAAAAAAACCGGGATGTCGCTTTTGACTATCTTAGGATCACACCCGATATCAGGGATTATTTCTTAAAGACATCCGATCTGGTGAAGGGGATCTCCGCTGCTGCGGAGGCTCCGAACGTGGACTGATCTCCGGATGACCGTCGGAACATGGGCTCACTCATGCCTCGTTTGCCGGCTGGACAGGCTGGTCCCTTAAGTTTTGCTGGACTGCCACCGTTACTACAAATGCGGGAACTGCGGACTCATCCAGGTCCAGCCCCGCCCTCGAGTCGGGACCGGGGATGACTACACCGGCTATGATCTCGAAAAATACCGGAAGTTCATCGACCTCTTTCTGATTCCCCAATATCGCCGCGCAATCCGGATGATCTGGATGTTCAAAAAAGCAAGTCGCTCTCTCGGCTGAGTCATTCACCCTTTATATTATTCCTTTGTAATGATACAGCCTTAAGCTGTTTAAAATTACCAACACGGTAA
>CAZKBY010000285.1:0-2238 GCA_964550915.1 uncultured Eubacteriales bacterium
GGTGTAGCCAGACCCGAACGATGTCAGGACGATGATGTCGCCGCTCTTGATCCTTCCCTGCTTAGCCGCTTCATCGAGGGCGATGGGAATAGAAGCCGCCGTTGTGTTGCCGTACCGGTCGATGTTGCGCATGACTCTGTCGAGAGGCAAGCGAAGGCTGTGGGCGACCATCTGGCTGATCCGGTCATTGGCCTGATGCGGAATGAGCAGGGCGATATCTTCGACGGCGAGCCCGTTGTGCTCGAGGGCCACCCTCACAGCTTCCGGCATCTTCACTGAGGCGTTCTTGAAGACATTCTTTCCATCCATCCGGGGGAAAAATTTCCTAGCTCTGGCCAGTTCCTCAGTGACCACGGGCTTATCCTTGGGGCTGGGTTTCTCCAGCCAGAGGTCTTCGACGAAGCGGCCATCAGCGAATAGATGCGTGGAGAGGATGCCGCGGCCATCGTTTTTTCCGTTTGGCTCAAGGATAACGGCGCCAGCTCCGTCTCCGAAAAGGACAGCCATATCCCGGCCCTCGTCGCTGTAGTCGAGGTTCGTCGACTGGATTTCAGCCGCCACCAAGAGGATTTTCTTGTAGGTCCCCGTCCGGATAAATTGGTCAGCCACTGAAAGAGCGTAAATGAAACCGGAGCACTGGTTGCGAACGTCGAGGGCCCCGATCGGCACCAGGCCCAGCTTGGCCTGCACAAGGACGCCGATGCCAGGGAAATAGTGGTCTGGAGAAAGCGTGGCGGCGACGATGAACTCGATCTCAGACTTATCGATACGCGCGTCTTCGATGGCCTTGAGGGCGGCTTCGTAAGCCAGTTCCGATGTCCCCGTGCCCGGCTCGACATGACGCCTTTCGACAATGCCCGACCTCTGGCGGATCCATTCGTCGGAGGTCGTCATCAGCTTCTCCAGGTCGAAGTTCGTAACGACCCGGGACGGGACGTAGTGTCCGGTTCCGGCGATGACTGTTCTCAAATTCATCGGAAAACCCGTACAATTATAAACAAAGAGTTTTTAAAAATAAAGCCACATTTTTTTGCCGACCGAGGGATCCGGCTTCCAAGTTGACTCTTTGGCCTGGCCGGCGTAACATGATAAATGAAAGAGTGGAGAGCTCCGAGTGAAAAAACTTCTTTGCCTTGCTTGCCTACTCATGCTTGCCGCGCTTTGCCCTGCGCTCCTTTTTGGCCAGGAGGATTTTCTCGGCGTGGAGGCCTCGGTTGTGCCCAGAAGACTCTCCCGGGGGGAGGAAGGCGATGTCGTCATTAAGCTTAGCCTCAAGGAGGGGGTTCTGATCAGCCCGTATCCGGATTTTATCATCGAATTCGAACCCTGTCCTGCCCTCGTCTTTCCCAAGAATTTTTTCACTGCCTCGGATCTTGAAATCGAGGTCTTAGAAAAGGACGGCGAGAAATGCCTTGATTTCAAAAACCCGGTCAAGATTCCTTTCACCGTCAGCCTGGAGGCCAAGAAAGGAAGCTCCATCCTGGAGGGGAGGATCAAGTATTTCGCCCGCTCGACAAAAGAAGGCTGGTGCATCAAGCATACGGCCAGGTTTTTTGTCCCCTTTGCGACGCGCGCCGGCCTGGCCAAGAAGAAAATGGCCGGCTAACTTTTTAGCCAGCCCTGGTCAACATACCACTTCATGGTTTCTTGAAGGCCCGATTCGAGGTCGAAACGGGGCTGGAATGAGAGAAGCGAGCGGGCCTTGCTGATATCGGCAACCCAGGACGGCTGTTTGAGATCCTGGTATTTTTGGCGACTGAGTACACCCGGCCGGCTTCTGAAGCGGTTGGCAAGTTCTGACAGGCTGGCGATAAAAGAAAACAGGGGAAGCGGGACAGTCACCTTTTTGAGTTTTTTTCCGAGCATCCGGCCGGCTGTTTTTCCCACCTCTTCCCACGTGTAAGGCCGGGAATCAGCGATATTCAGGATTTCGCCGCTGGGAAGATCTTTTCGGCCGCAGAGAACGAGCGCTTCGACGAGGTCGCTGACGTAGCAGAGGCTTACCAGCCTGCTGCTGCGGAGAGTTGGCAGGATTCCGCGGTTAATCCAGCGGAAGAAGCTGAGAGAATCGGCGTCTCGCGGCCCGTAGATCGCGCAGGCCCTGACAATGATGACCGGAAGCCTGTCTTTATAGCGGAGCGCTTCTCGCTCGGCCAGGAGTTTGCTCCGGCCATAATGACTGACCGGCCGCATCGGGTCGCTTTCTTTGATGCCCTGGTCGTTGGGAGAGGGGCCGGC
>CAZKBY010000286.1:0-2238 GCA_964550915.1 uncultured Eubacteriales bacterium
CATTTTAGCTTGAATTTTGCTGGATGAAAAGACCTTCTCCAACGGAAGGTCACGAAAAGGGTATCCGAGATATCAGGAGCTCAATTGGGGCTGTAAACCGCGACCTTGTTCTTACCGTTTCTTTTGGCCTCGGAGAGAGCGATGTCGGCCAGTGTGATCAGTTCATCAGCGCTCTGGCCAGTCTCGGGATAAGCGCTCACGCCGATGCTAATCGTGAACTCTATTTCTTCCTGGCGAGAATCGATCCTGAAGGGGGAAACAGCGATTTTTTTCTGAAGACGCTCGGCAACAACCTCGGCTTCCTGGCGGCTGGTCTCGGGAAGGATGATCAGGAATTCTCCGCCGCTGAAGCGGGCGGCAATATCCGAAGGCCGGACTGTCTCCTGAATCAACTGACCGAAATATTTCAGTAGATGGTCCCCGGCTGTGCGGCCGTAGCGCCTGTTCAGGGTTTTAAAGTTGTCCAGGTCGATCAACAATAAACTGAGCGGGTGGTCATAGCGTTTGGAACGGTAAAACTCCTCCTCCAGCCTTTGCCGGATATAGCTCTGGTTGAATAATCCGGTCAACCCTTCTCTTGTTATCAGGCTGGTCATCCTTTCTGAAATAGCCAGGCCGCTAAGGCAGATGAGCAGGATGATGACCATGCCAAGAGTCAAGATCGAGCGTCTTAGCGGCTCGAATCCAATCTTTTCCCAGTAATGCGGAATAAAATCTGCCAGGGATGAATAGACGAGATAAGCAACGACAATGATGATGATGGCCCAGAGTCTGGTTCGGAGGCTCTTGGTCGACAAGGGCAGTCTTCTTCGCATAGCTGTTTCTTTCGCTCATGCCCATGATGGAAGAAAGCATGTTCCCTGACAATAGCCACCAAGGGTGAAAGTCAGGGTGATTTTCAGCCCCGCCGTCTCATCGCAAGAGATGAGAAGCGACAATGGTTCTCAACTCTGCCCCGGCCTTGGCTACTTCATTCATTAGGATCTCGGCCCGGCTGGCCATATTCTCTATAAAGGCGGCATCCCTGATGGTAAGCAGATTAATCTTTATGTTATAGTAGGCACCCTCAGCAGCGGCCACGGCCAGCAAACCGGCCACGCCCGCGTCGCTGAGCGAGTTCTGGTTGCCTCTTTCCGCGACTATCTTGGCTGTCTCCAACAGCTCAACACACTTTTCTAACACTCCAAAGGGAACCGTGGCTGCCCCTTGGGATGTCCGTTCGACCGCGGCCTCCCTTTCTTTTGCTTGCTCCTCCGTTGCCTTGGGCATCCGGCAGGCATCCATAACCCTGGCAAAGGCTTGAGAATCCTCATCCACCGCCGTGAGCATTTCGTCTTTGAGCGTTTGGGCTCTCACAGCGACTTTGATCATCTCTTCCTCTGCTTCCTCATAGCCTTTTTTCCCGACTGTCAGGTTGGCGACCATGGCCGTCAGGGAGGCAGACAGGGCTGCCGCAAGAGCCGCGGAGCTGCCCCCGCCAGGAGTAGGGGAATCCGAAGACAGTTCGTTAGCAAACTCTCTGATAGTAAGACGGAGGAGCGAAGAGCCATTATCCTTAAATTGGTATTCGATGATTTTTTTGCTCGGCTCGAAGGCCGCGACGTCGTTTAACCCGAGCGAGAGAACAGCCATTCTGATCAGTTCTTCCTCGGGCAGGCCGGGGCTCTTTCCCTGCTTCTGTATGTAATACCGTCCCGCCATAAGCAAGGCTTCTTTGGGGATCAGCCCGACGAGCTCGCTCCCGGTGACACGGAGCCCCAGCTTTTCTGCCTCCTTGACCGCTTCGTCGAAAACGACATGAACAGGCGTGATTTTATAGTTCGTGAAGTTGATCGAGATCTGGGCTATTCCATAATCTTCAATGTACCAGCCCACAGCTCTAATATGCTTGAATCTTCCTGGCGTCATAACAGCTCTACCCTCAGCATCCCTGATGACATTCCCTTCAGCATCCCTTTTCGCCCGCCCGCTCTCGCGCAGGTTTAAGGCGATTTCGTTGGCCAGCCGGCGGTCCCGGGTGTTAAGATTGATGTTATAGGCGATCAGAAACTCCCGGGCTCCAATAACCGTGGCTCCCGACTTCGCGTTAAAGATTGGCTGGCCATAGTCCGGTGCCCAGGCTGGGTCTTTGAACTTCTCAGGCAACCCCTCGTACTCTCCGAACCGGATCGTCGCCAGGTTCCGCCGCTCGGGCTTCTGGGCTGCTTCCTCGTAAAGGTAGACAGGAATCCCCAGCTC
>CAZKBY010000287.1:0-2227 GCA_964550915.1 uncultured Eubacteriales bacterium
ATCATAGACCGTGGCCAGGGACAGTGTGGGGAATTGCTTTTTGAGGGCGTAATAGATGTCCTCGGCCGAGGGATGGGAAGAGTTGCCCTCTAAGAATTTCAAGATGGCTATTCTTTGCGGTGTCCGTCGAAAGCGTTTCATATTTACAGTTTTTTGTTAAATTATAATAGTTATTACATAATAAATATTATAATATAGTTCATTGTTTGTCAAGGACTTTCCTTTACCGGATATCGTATTTCCGTCGCCGCGGTCCCATGTCTTCTTATACAACAACGCAAATAAGGAAATCTTCAGTCGTCCAGTTTCCTAAGTCCTTTAGGAACCTTCACGTCGTTGTTCTTTATGCCGCTTGCTTTCTTCCAATCGAAGACAGCGTCTCATAGAGCACAGGAACCACAATCAGACGGAGTATGATGGCGAAGAAAAAACCACCGACATAGACCACGGCCAGAGGTCGGTGGAGCTCGGCGCCGGTGGTAACGATCAAAGCGAGAGGAAGAACGGCAGCTATCATGACCAGATCGGTCATAATGATCGGTCGCAACTTCGTCAGGGCGCCCTGGATGACCGCTTCTCGCAAGGACAAACCCTTGCTCCGTAGGTCGTTGATTTTGGCCACGAGGATAATATCGTTCTGGGCGCAAATACCGAACAGGGCGATCAACCCGATGGTGGAGGAAACGTTGAGCGACTGGCCGGCGATCAGGAGAGCCAGAATTCCTCCAGCCAGGGTCGTCGGAATGTTCAAAATGATGAGCAGGGCCTGCCTGATCGATCCGAAGGAGGAGAAGAGGATGACGAAGATCATCAGTATGACCAGCAACATAAGCTGAGTGAGGTGTTTTAAGGCTCTCTGCTGGCTTTCGAATTGCCCTCCAAAAGTTACATAATAACCGGGAGGGAGAGAAACGTTTTCTGCGATTTTCCTCCGCGCCTCGGCGACAAAACCGCCAATGTCGCGCTTGGTCACGTTTCCGAGCACAATCTTCCGCCGCGATAGGTTTTCCCTAAAAATCGTCTGCGGGCCCTCATCCCAGGAGATATCGGCCAGCTCTGAGAGTGGAATTCTCTCGCCGTTCGGGGCGTTGATCAAAAAGTTCTTGATCGTTTCCTCGTCGCTCCGATATTCCTCGGGAAGCCGGATGAGGACTGAGGTAACCCGGTCGACCTCGTAGACGTCCGTGGCCTCGATTCCGTTCAACGCAGTCTCAATGATATCAGCGACTTCTGCGACCTGGATGCCGAAGCGGGCCAGCTTCTCCCTCCGGAGCCTGATCACCAGCTGGGGGATGCCGGTGGTTTGCTCGATCTGCAGATCGGTCGCCCCCCTGATGCCCGCCAGGACATTCCTCACTTCATTGATCTTTTCATTGAGAACATCAAGGTCGGGTCCGAAGAGTTTCACCGAGAGCTGCCCTTCTGTCCCGGTCATCATTTCGGCCAGCTTGTTGGCGATCGGCTGCTCGAAGATATAGGCGATTCCGGGAATCCTGTCCAGATCCCGGCGCATGGCCGCGGTGATCTCCCTAAATCCCCTTTTCCTTTCCTCTAGTGGCTTGAGCTCGATGAGATAATGGCTGTGATTGACCGGATGAAGATGCTCCGAAGCTTCGGCCGTCCCCGTTGTCCTGGAGACGGAGATTACCTCAGGATATGAACGCAGAGTCGCCTCGATTCCCTTGCCCATTCTGACGGATTCTTCGAGTGAAGTCTCGGGAAGCATAACCGTGGATAGCAGGATGGAGCCTTCATCCAAAGGCGGAACGAATTCTTTGCCCAGAAAAGTGTAACAGACAGCGCAGATGATGATCAGGGAGACGAAGAAAATGAGGATTTTTTTCTTATGATCGAGCGCTTTGGCCAGCAGAATGCGGTACTTCTGCGTGAGGAATTCGTTGACAGGATTCCTTCTTTCTCTGAGCTGTTTTTCGGTCGTCAGCATCATCCCCAAAACGGGATGGAGCGTGAGGTTGAGGAGCATAGCGCCGAACAGAGCGGCGGCGACGGCGAAGACCGTGGGAATGAACATCGCCCCCTCGATGCCTTTGAGGGTCATCAAGGGCAGAAAAACGAGAATGATGATTAGGTTAGCTGAAAAAAGATATCGCCCCACATCCCGGGCAGCCTCTGAAGTCAAAATTCGGGTTGAGGCCGAGCTCTTTTTTCCGCGCATCACGCGGTCGATGTTCTCGACCATGATGATGGACCCGTTGGCCATCTTGCC
>CAZKBY010000288.1:0-2210 GCA_964550915.1 uncultured Eubacteriales bacterium
CATCTGATTGCCCAAAATATACCGGGCATAAAGCTTCCCGCTGCCGGCGAGAGCCTTGCAGGGATTCAAAGACTCGATGCTGCCTTCGAGCGTCGCGATATAGACAATCCGGTCGGCGATAACGTCGTCAGCCCAGACTTTCTCCCCCTGCACAAAAGCCCCTTTTTTCCGGTCGAGATTAATCCCCAGACGGGTCGCCAAGTCATCAGGGCCGAGATACCACTCGACGCTGGCCGTGCCTTCGTTATCCTCGATGGCCACAAAGGAGTAATATTCTGTAGCCGGGGCTTTTTCGTCGCCCCCGGTTCCAAAATAGAGATGAACCGTATCATCCACCCGGTTGACGTAGACGGCTGGCTTGGTGATGATCGGATGATAATAAGGATCATGATAGATGGCGGTTGCCTCCCAGCTTCCAACATCTTCTGTCAAATCGATCTTCCAAATCCTCCCCTTGAGGTCACCGAAGTACACGGCGTCGGCAAAGCCATCATTCTCCAGGTCGGCAAGCTCCGGAGACCCCGGAACGGTATTCTGAATCCCGAACGGACTCAACGGCTCTGGCCTCTCGGCGATTTCAAAGGACTTAAGAAGAGAGCCCGTTTCCATATCCACGGCATAGAAATAGTGGCCGATATTCTCCGTCGGGTCGTTATCATTGTCGTAGCCGGAGCCGAAGAAAACAACCCACTGATTGAGCGACTCAATCTTAGCGACCGCCGGCACCGACCAGGTCTCGCCCATGGTGGTATCAGTGAATTCCCAGAGAGGCTGAGGCGACTCGGGATTCGTAACATCAAGCGCAAAATAATGGCATTTCTGATTCTTCCCCCAGCCCGGGCCCTGACCGCAAACAAGCACCGTGTGCCAGGCTGCGCCAAAATAAACATCCTGGATTGTCGGAGTGCCATCCACGAAAAATTCGTGGTTGAGGTAGTAGCCGCAATCGGGGTCGAGAACTCTCATTCGCTTTAATTTATAGAGCAGGTTGTTGGGGATAAAGGCCCAGAGTTCTTCCAGAGTCGCGGCGTCAAAGCAATGGAGCATACCGTCATTGGCGCCGACAAGGACGACCTTCCGACGGTTCTTGTAAGCCTCCTTGAAACTATCATAACCGGTGCCCATCATCGACGCTGTTCCTGAGGGTGGCGCGAGAACCTTGGGTGAGGAGTGGTTGATATCCCCGAGCTTCCAGTTTCGGCCGTCGCCAAGCACAAAGCGGATGAGCGGCTCAACCTCCGGGCTTTCAAGGCCGAGTCCAAGGAAATCGTCAAGGGCGTCGGCCTCTGAGGTGTCGAAATCAAGCCTATCGTTCATCACGCCGTCACCCTCCCGGTCATAGGCCGTGTAAACGACGCGGCTCGACCAGTCTCTGCTGCGCAGGTTCACCCCAGCATCTTCGATAAAAGTCGCGCCGACATCCAGGATGTCCGCAAGCTGCGAGCCTCTGGTGTAGGCTAACTCGAGGTCGCTGACATTCCATGACCGGAGATGGCCCTTCCACTTCGGGAACTCAAAAGAAGCTGAGAAGAGGACCTCTTCGTTACCCTCCTGGCTCGGGTTGACGTCCACCGTCGTAAAAGCGTGGGACGTCCGCGAATATTCTCTCTTGGTGATGTATTTGTAAACAATGTCCAGGCTCAGAAGCTTGGGCGTCACAGTCGTATCAGTGGTCGTGAAAACCGCCCGCCAGCGGAGGAAATCGCCGGGGCTTTCGAACTCGAATTCAACTCCTGGCGTTACCGGCCCTTCCCACTTGGGGTTCCCGTTGACATCGTTGGAGTTGGAAAGATAGTAGGTGATGTCCGTTCCCCGCGGTTTCGTCTCTTGCACATAAATCGTCGCCGAGACAACGGCATAATCAGAGAGGATGAAATCGCACTGAAGGCAGTTCTTGGAATAGACGCTGCCCTCGGGGATATAGATCGGGTAGGTATCATTCATGAAAAAGTAGCAATTCCTGGAGTCGTTCCCGTCGGCAACGAAGAAATCAAGGTCGCCGTCGCCGTCAAAATCGCCGATGGCTCCCGAGTCAAGGTCGCCGGAGGAGGAAACTCGGGCGCCGCTCGCGGGTATAGGATTCTCAGTTAAATTGCCGGCTCCGTCGTTTCGGTACCAGAAAACATATCCGCCGGGAGGGTTGGCCGTCCAGCCGTCTGTGGCCAGGACCATGTCGGGACCTAATTTTTTATCCACGTTGCCTTCACGAA
>CAZKBY010000289.1:0-2155 GCA_964550915.1 uncultured Eubacteriales bacterium
CTCTGGGATACATGAGCTATCTCCCCGATTTCGACGTCGGGCTTTCCCGTCACCGCCTGGAAGGAGAGAAGACGACTTGGGATTTCACCCTTTCTTTTCCCATACCGTTGTTTTTCTGGCAGCCCAAAAAGGGCGAGATCGCTGAGGCTTCGGCCAACATCGAAGCCCTGAAGAGAGACCGGCAGCATCTTCAGAATGCCATCGGTCTGGAAGTGGAAGAAGCGTATCTCAACGCTGTCACGGCTAAAAACCAGATCGAGCTTTTTGAGAAAGAAATCCTCACCCAGGCTGAAGAAGTCTATAAGATGTTCCTCTTCAGCTACCAAGAGGGCGAGATCAGCGGCATCGAACTTATCGAGGCGCGGAGAACTCTGATTGAAGCGAGGCGGTCCTACGCCGACGCCCTTTTTAACTACGATATCACCTTGGCTGTTCTTGAAAAGTCCATCGGCCAGCCCCTTGAAGGAGAACAAAAGTGAACAGAAAATCTTTGGTTCTTATACCGACCCTTCTTTTTATCCTCTTTTCCGTATCTTGTACGAAATCCAGCGATCATGAGCGGGCTGAGATTGAAGACATCACCTCCCCCCAGTCCGCCGAACAGGACAAGCCTGGAACTCCGCCCGGGAGAGGCCGATTCCGCAATCAGAACCTCCAGCGGCCCGGGCAGGGATTGGGAAGGCAAGTGGCTGGCCGCGGTTTCGGGAGAGGCTGGGCAAACTCAACTGTCATCGAGCTCTCTGATGAAGAGAAACAGACCGTGAAAATAGAGACGGTCGCGGCGGCCTATAAACCCATCGCGTCTAAACTCCAGGCCATGGGCAAGGTCCTCGCTCATCCCATGAGAAAGGCCATCGTCAGCTATGCGTTCCCCGCCCGGATCGCCCGGATCCATGTCCGGCCGGGAGACTGGGTCAAGGAAGGCCAGGAATTGGTCACCCTTCAGAGCGAGGAAGTGGGGGAGGCGAAATCAGCTTACTATAAGGCGATCGCCGATCATGAACTGGCCAAGCAGAATCACGAACGGGAAAAAAGGCTTTTCGACCGGGGGGTCGGAGCCCAGAAAAACGTGCTGGCCACCGAGGCCGAGCTCAAGGTGGCCGAGGCCAACCTCGACGCCGCTGAAAAAAAATTGCATGTCCTAGGGTTCACAGAAGCCCAGGTCAAAGCCATCAGCGAGAGCCATCAGGTCAATCCTGTTATTACTCTTTTTTCTCCTATCAGCGGCAAGGTCGTCCAGTACAACACCGTTCTGGGCGGCATGATCGATCAAGGCTCCGAGATTCTGATCATCATGGATCCCAGCCTTCTCTGCGTGGACGCGGAGATCTACGAACGGGACATCGCCAAGATAAGGAATGGCCAGACCGTCGAGGTCTCCGTCCCGGCCTATCCGGACGAGACATTTAAGGGAAAGATCTGTTATATCGGCGACGTCTTGAAAGAGGAAACGCGGACCATCACCGTCAGAACCGAAGTTGAAAACAGGGGGAATCGGCTCAAGCCCGGCATGTTCGCTAACATTACAATTTTTCTCAACCATCAGACTCGGGCTTTAGTGTTGCCTCAACAGGCTATCCTCGACGACAAAGACAATAGGATCGTCTTTGTCAAACGCGGGAATCAATTCTTTGCTGTGCTGATCGAGACAGGAACAAAACAGAATGGTTATGTGGAGATTACGGCTGGCCTTGAGGAAGGCGATGAAATTGTCACCCGAGGGAATTATCAACTCAAATCGAAACTCTATGATGAAATCCTGAAAGCACACATCCATTGAGAAAGGGATCCCGATTCTTATCAAGGCGCGTGCAATCCGGAAATCTCAATACAGGAGATACCGATGATCGATAAACTCATCGACTTTGCTCTCGACCATAAATGGCTCATCATCTTTCTTGTAGTCCTCGCTGCCATCTGGGGAGTGATTGCTTATATCCGCATGCCCAAAGACATCTATCCAGACCTAAACGCCCCCCTGGTGAAAATCATCACCGACAATCCCGGAATGGCCTCTGAGGACGTAGAACGCCTAATATCTTTTCCGCTGGAAAGCCTGATGTCGGGAGCGCCCGGGGTAACCCGGGTTCGGTCCGAATCGACGACTGGAGACTCCGTCGTCACCGTCGAGTTTGAATGGGGGACGGATATCTAT
>CAZKBY010000290.1:0-2115 GCA_964550915.1 uncultured Eubacteriales bacterium
GAAAAAAGGGAGAGGCCTTCGATAAAATAGAAAAAATGAGAGCCCTCGGGGCACAAACGAAAATAGACTCGTCATTCAGCCTCGCGGCCGTTTATGCGGCTTTGGGAGATAGAGATACAACCTTCGAATTGTTAGATAGAGTCTATGAAAAACGGTTACCTGGAGCGGTCAGTCTGAGATGCTTTCCGTTATTCCATAGCCACCAAGGCGACCTGCGCTTCGAGGAGCTGGCGAGAAAGATCGGCTTCCCGGAAGTCCCCCGGCCGAATAAGAACTAAAACGCGCCCTCCAGCAGCTTGAGGCAATTCTCCCTAGTCAGGAGTTCGAGGTCGTCTTCGCGCTCAAGGAACGGCCGGACGTCCTCTCTTGCCGCCTTCCAGTCGATCCGCGCCACCTTGTTCCCGACGATCCCGCGCCAGTTCGCTTCGGTCATGCGCTTCCCTTTCCATCCAGTCTGGACTAGGGCCGCGTCCAACAGCTTGATATTAGGACCGGGCCAAGACCTGTCGGCCAGATACCAGACGAGGTCGAAAAGATCGCGCCCCTTGACGTAGGGTCGGGTCAGCACAGCATGGAGCTTTCCAGAAAGGAGCGAGGCCCGGTCGTAGTGAAGGAGATTGAGCAGCACATGCCGCCTGACAAGCGTCGTCTCAAGGGTTGCACCGGCCGGAGGGTTTGTGTCAACCTCGATCCGGATGGACAGGACCTGGTTCCAGCGGGGTGACAAACCGAGCTCGCCAAGGAGCCCTTCGAACCGGACCATGGCCGACCACACGGTCTTCTTGTCCCTCCTTTTCACTCTGACTCCGTAATCCTCGGCTTCGAAGACGGTCCGAATCTGTCTGAGGGCCCGTTCAAGATCGGAGCCGACGCCGGGATCGACCAGCGAGAAATCAAGGTCTTCCGAATAGCGCGGAAGGCCGTAAAGGAAGCGCAGGGCGGTTCCCCCAACAAAGGCCCAATTCTCGAACGCCCCCATCTCCTGGAGCGTCTGGAGGATCCGGGCGTGGAGGTATTCGCGGACGACACCTGTTTTTTCGAATAGGCTCCGCCTGTCCGCGACGAGCTGCTTGAGGTGATCTTTCATGGCTACTGGCCTCCTTCCCAGCCGGCCAAGCATGCCAGCCGGCGCGCCGACCGGATAAGCTTCGGACTTCCGCTCGATCGGGCCATCTCCATAAGAGAATGACGGTCAAGACGTTCCAAATTCCCAAGGCGCAGTTCCTCGAGATAACCTTCGGTATCTGCCTTCGGCGTCAGATAGATGAGGTCCAGAAGCGCCTTCTCGGGAAGCGCGACGTAGGCCGTTTGGCGGGGCGCCACCTCGATCGCGCGGAACCCGTGAAACATAGATCTCCGGACGTGCTTAAAAATGAAGCGGCCCATGGGTGTCGAAAGACTTTCGGGGCGCCGCGTCGTTACGCTTGTCACGGTAGGGACGGATTCTGGGATCAGCCCGTGATAGGCCAGAGCGGACTGGAGGCTCACGTAGGAGGCCCTCTTGAGAATATTGGCGGCCAGGAACGGGTGAGGTTCCGCCTTCAGATAGGGCTCCGCCGGCATGTAAACCCCTCGCCTCAATTGGACGAGCCGCCCTCCCTTGACCCATCGAACCAGCTGCAGCCTGATCTTGCGGGTGGAGATGCCGCGCGTTCTTATGATTGCCGAAGTGAAAACCGGTTCATTGGCAATTAATCTTAGAAAATCTTCCCATTTCATGGCATTATAATATCATTAATGATAATTTAAAGCAATAAAATAAGGCAGGGAGGCGGGGTCTTCTGGAGCATCTTCCAGGCGCAGAGGGGCAGAGAGCGTGTTTTAAGCGAGCAGACCTGCTTCTTGATGAGGAACTCCTGCTGTGCAGGCTGTCCGAGAACCGCTGGACTTTCATAGACAGTAAGAGGAAAAATAGGGAGAACAATCCCACATTCTTCTTTTTCCTTGCCGAAGTGGAGCTCTCGAGTTCGATTTGAAGAACCTCGGCCCCAGTTTCAATCCTTGTTTTAATGGAAGGAACTGCCGAACCAACAGCACAATCATCATCTCTCTACTGGCATCGGCTGTTTCAATCCACGCCCCCGCGCGGGGGGCGTCACGGGAATTATGACTGAT
>CAZKBY010000291.1:0-2114 GCA_964550915.1 uncultured Eubacteriales bacterium
CGATGATCCTGACCTACATAGAATTAAGAGATAAGGCAATAAAAAAATCGTCGCTCGAGGTCCTGTCCGAGGCGAAAAGAAAAGCAGCCGAGCTCGACGATGTCGCGGCCGCTGTCCTTATCGGCAAGGAAGTTGACGAGCTGGTCCCGGACCTCTTTGGCTGCGGCGCCTCCCTGGTCTTTGTTCTGGACCACCCCGCCCTAGCCCAGTATTCAACCCAGGATTACGCGGCGGCTCTTGAGAAATTGGCCCGGAAAGTCAACCCTCGCGCGATCTTCTTCCCGGCGACTTCCCTGGGAAGAGACCTGGCGCCGAGGCTCGCCGCCCGGCTCGGAGTGGCCTTAGCCTCTGACTGCACAAACGTCTCGATCAAGGATGGTCAGATCGAGTTCACTCGGCCGATTTTCGCTGGCAAAGCTGTCCTTTCCCTGACCCTCATGTCGTCGCCTCAGGTGGCAACACTCCGGCCGAACGTCTTTCCGTTGGAAAGAACAGACGGGCAAGGAGAGATTGTCAGGGAGGGCTACGAGCCGGCCGGCGAAGGCGCCAGAGCGCGGGTCGTCGAGGTCGTCGGCGAGCGCGGCGGGGAGCTGGACGTAACTGAGGCCGATGTCGTTATCTCAGGGGGAAGGGGGATGAAGGGTTCAGAAAATTTCGGTCTGCTCAAGGAGCTTGCCTTACTCATCCCGCGTTCGGCCGTCGGTGCCTCTCGCTCGGCGGTCGATTCTGGCTGGATCGGCCACCAGCATCAGGTTGGCCAAACGGGCAAGACCGTCTCGCCTAACCTTTATATGGCCTTCGGAATCTCCGGAGCCATCCAGCACCTGGCCGGCATGTCTTCGTCCAAAGTCATCGTGGCCGTGAACAAAGATCCGGATGCACCGATCTTCAAGGTCGCTGATTTCGGAGTCGTGGGCGACCTTTTTCAGGTCATCCCGGCGCTCAAAGAAGAGCTCAGGAAGCTCCGCTCCGAATGACGCCTGGTGATGGCGTTGGCGTTATCTAAAATCTAATTCTTATCCCGGCGACGGCACAAAAGCCGCTGAAATCGACGGCGGCTTCTCTCACGTTGATGACTTCGGATCCGGAAGGTTCTGTCTCTCTCACAAAGACCTGCTTAAAGAAATAATCCGGGTCGAACTTTAACTCATAATAATAGAGCTTGCCTTCTTGCTCCTCAAATCCATCCTCAAAATCTTCTCTCGCGCTGCCCTCAAAACCGCTGATTTTGGCGTACCGCGCCTGGCCTTCGATGAAAAAGGCCAGGTTAGAGGCCAGGTCGAATTCGAGGCCGAGGCCTCCATGGAATCCGATACCGCTGGCGGTCGCTTCTTGGGTAAGCTTATTGAACACGGCGCTTCCCGAGATTGTCCCTTCGTATTTCCACTCGTAGTTATACCTGGAGATATAATATCCTGCTCCCCCACTGAGGGTGAGACGCGCTCTTTCGCCAAAGGGGAGGTTGAGGAACAGGCCGGCGCGCAGAGGGATAGCCCGAATATTCGGTTCGCTGGACATGGTGATCTTATCGCTTCCTTTAGTGAAAATGTATTCACTTGCTTTTGTACCCTGGATGTATCCAGCGCCGAAACCGATGCCGATCTGGGAAGTCAGGTTGACGATGAGGTCCCCGCCAAAATCATATCCCAGCCGGAGCGGGCTTGTTTCGCCCGAGGCAGACCAGCCGAAGTATTCAGCAAACATCTTGTTGTACTCGTTTTGCCCTTGGTTTCCGTCATTGACGTCTTTGGCCAAAAGGTAATTCATGCCTCCCCAGAGCTTGATGCTGACAGCCGAACCTTCGGCCTTAAGGAAAGCAGGGGAAATCAAAGCGGACAAGACGCAGAGCCACAAAACAGCAATCTTTAATTGTCTCATTTTAACCTCCTTATCCGCTCAGAACAGACAGCTTAATTCTTTCACAATTCATGAGACAGAGTCAATGAGCTTTGGTGCCGAAGCCCGAGTGGATAGCGAGAAAGGCATCAGCGGGCTTCTTTTCCCCCGTCGGAGGAAGCCTAAAATTTAACCTTTATCCCGGCCACTGTAAACAAGCCGCTGAAGTCGACATTGGCTTCACGGACGTTGTTCACAGAGAGGAGCCGGATGGCTCA
>CAZKBY010000292.1:0-2112 GCA_964550915.1 uncultured Eubacteriales bacterium
GCTCTCTCCAGGCCGTCAACATCATAACCAGCCGCGGCTGTCCTTTTAATTGTAATTTTTGTGCGACACCAATTAACTGGGGCCGCACGGTCCGGGTGCGCAGCCCGGCCAACGTCGTCGAAGAGATCGAGTCCCATGTCCAGAACTTCGGGGCACAAGTTGTCCACTTTTATGACGACACTTTTAATATCAGCGCCAAGCGGGTCGAGGATATTTGCCTCCTCATCCTCGAAAAAAAGCTGCCTATCTTCTGGCAGTGCGAAATCCGTCTCGACCTCATGACCAAGCCCCTGCTGGCCAAGATGAAAGAAGCCGGGCTTTTTTACGTCTCCTTCGGAGTCGAAGCCGGGTCGGAAAGAATCCGGAACACGATCATCGACAAAAAGATCAAGGTCCAGGATTTCCATAACCTCGTCACCTGGTGTAAGGAGCTTGACATCATCCCTAATGCTTTTTTCATCTTCAGCCATCCGACCGAAACCTGGGAGGAAGCCCAGGAAACGATCCGGCTCATCGAGCAGCACCAGGACGAAGTCGAAGCAAGCGTGGCCATCCTCCATGTTTATCCAGGCACCCCGCTGGAGAAGACGGCTAAAGAAATCGGCGTCCTGCCGGCTGATTTCTCGTGGACGAAAAAGCATCCTTCCAAGATCGTCACTCTGCCCACAGCTCAAGGAGATGTTCCGCTGTTCCTAGACAAACTCTCCTGGGCTCAGGTCAGCGAACTCCTCTTCCGCTGGTCGTTCTCAGGCGGCCGCATCTCAATCGCTCGGAAAATCCCGCGGATCATGGCCAACATCCGCTCGGCTGGAGATGTCAGAAGATACGCCATCATGGCTCTTGTTTACATAAAGCTAAAATTGAAAAAATTGTTCCGGAAAAAGCGCCTTTAAAGACGCTGCCGGAAGGAGGGCGAGATGTCGATCTATCTTTCTATCATCCTGATCTACCTTCTTGTTTTGACCGTCTCGAATTTCATCCGGGCCCGCCGCGTCAAGAGTCAGGAGGATTTCATGGTGGCCGGCCGCACTCTCAAATGGCAGGTCATGGTCTTCACCCTGATCTGCACCTGGATCGGATCCGGCACCTTCATCAGCGGCGCCGAATTCGCTTCCAAGGCTGGTTTTTCCGCTCTCTGGCTGGCGGCCGGCGCCTGGGTCGGGATCATCATCATCTATTTTTTGGCCGCTAAAATCCGCACCTTCGGCCAGTACACAGTGGGCGACGTGCTGGAAGTCCGCTACGGCCCGGCGGCCCGCATCTTCGGCTCCATTGCCTTGATCATCTCCTTCACGGCCATCGTCTCCTACCAGTTTGTAGCCGGCGGGTTCATCCTCAACGTCGTCACCGACGGCCGGGTGCCCGAGTCGCTGGGGACGATCATCGCCGCCCTGTTCGTCATCCTGTTCACAGCGCTGGGCGGCATGATGGCCATCGCCTACACGGACCTGCCCAATGGGATCATCATCGTCCTGGCCTGCCTTCTGGCGGTGCCGTTCGTATATTTGGCAGCAGGAGGTTATGCCCAGGCCAGCCAGGGCCTTGATCCCGGCTACTTTGCCGCAGTCAACAATCAATTCGGAGCACATCCCTGGCTTAAAGTCATCGGCTATTTCCTCTCCACAATGTTCTTGCTCCTGGGGGTGCAGAGTATGTACCAGAAATTCTACAGCGCTCGCACGGCCAGGGACGCCAAGAAGGCCGTGGTCTGGTGGACGCTGGGCACAATCTTCGTTGAGACCGTCGTTGTCATCATCGCGGTCTTCGCCTACAGCAAGCTTCAGGACAGGATCGATTTGAGCGTACCCAAGGAAGGGGGCAAGGTCGTGCTCATGGCCGCCCGGAGCCTTGTCCCGGCTCCGGTCGGGGTGCTGCTCTTGGGCGCCGCCTGTGCCGTGGTCTTATCGACGGGCATGAATTACCTTCTCTCGCCATCGACCACCCTCATGCGTGACATCTACCAGAGGTTTATCAAGAAAGACGCCAGTCAGAAAACCATGGTCGCCCTACAGAAGATCCTGGTCGTTTTGATCGGAGTCGTCGCCTTCTTCCTGGCCGTTCAGCTAAAGAGCGTGCTGGCCATGAGCTTTTTTGCTTATACTGTCTATGGAG
>CAZKBY010000293.1:0-2086 GCA_964550915.1 uncultured Eubacteriales bacterium
CCATGATCTCAACGCCGGCATACTCGACGTCCTTTCCCCACGACCAGCGAACCTTGGAGTAGGGATGGGCGATGACCGAGAACCCGCCGTTGGCCCGGATTTCGCGGGCAGCATCCTCGGCGTTCTGGGAGAACGGCCGTCGGGGTGGAGTGATGCTCAGAGCCACCAAGTGGCCGCGGCTCACTGAAAGCTCGCTGCCGGCCAGAACCAACAGGCCGTCTCTCCAGCCCTGGCTCTTGAGACAGCGGAGGTTAGGGTTACCGTGATCGGTTAGGATGATAAAGTCGAGCCCCAGGTGGGCGGCGGCCCGGGCGACTCTATCTACGGATCCCAGGCCGTCGGAGAATTTTGTGTGCATGTGATAGACGCCCTTGATTTCGTAGGGCGGGCCTCCTTCGGGGTTGACCTCTGTCCGCTGCGGCCTGAACCGGACAAGCTGGACGCCGAGCCAGAAGCTATAGAGAAAGATTAGAAAGGCCAGGCCGAAGAGGAAACGCTTCTTTCGCAGCCGAAATTTCATTTTTCAGCCTTCCTCGACGAAGCAAACGGAACGGTGAGGAGATAAAGGAGGAGGACGGTGATCTCCGAGTCGGCGAAATTGTACTCGAAGAGGCCTGCCGTCACTAACGCCAGCAGCGCGGCTGCCGCGGCTGCGGCGTGCGGGAAAACGGGTGACCCCCGCTTCTTAAAGAGCCTCCAAAGAGAAAGAAAAGCCCAGATGATAAACACGAGCCAGGCCGCGAGTGTTGGGATTCCGCGCTCGGCCGCGATCTGGATGATGTTGTTATGGAGATGAACATTCCGCCTCGCTTCCACGGACAGGCCGTAAGCTGGGTCCTGGAAAACCATGTCCACGGTGTCCGGGCCCGTCCCGAAAACCGGCCGTTCCTTGATGATCTTGACTCCTGCTCTTATGTACTGAAGCCTTTGCCGGTTGGATGAGCTTTCCAGGCTGAAAATGCTCAGAGCTCTTCGTTTGACCGGCTGGGGGCTGAGGAAAAAGACAAGCCCGACGGCCACAGGAAGGAGGATGAGGGTTTTGGGCTTCCTGAGAAGAAGGATAAAAGCGGCGGCCACAACAAACCCGATCCAGGCGCTCCGGGTGAGCGTCAGGGCCAGGCACACTCCGGCCAGAGGAATGGCTGCCAGCCAGAGCCAGCGCAGTCTGTCCCGGTTGAAGACGAAAAAGCTCATGGCCGCGCAGAGGAAAAGAAGAAGGAGCCCGGCCTGGGTCATGTAATGGCCCATAAAACCCTGGATACGCTCGCCGGGCTGTGCTTTGAAGGCGTAATAGCCAAGAGAATAAACGATGCTGAGATAGCCGGAGGCAAGAAGAGCCAGAGTTGTCCTGATGCGGCCGGTTGTTGTGGCGGCGGTGCTCATGGCAATCGGCACGACAAGGTAGAGGAGGAGCTCTCGAGCGTCCTTGAAGCTCATCTCAGGATTAACGGAGAAAAAACAGGCAACGAGCGAGAGCCCGGCGTAGGCGACGAGGGGCCAGAAGAATCCTGGGACGGCGAACTTTTCTTTCTTCTGGACGAGGACGATGACCCAAAAAACGAAGGACAGGACGAGAAAGCTCTCCATCAGCGTGATCGAAACGAGCGAGAAAAGTAGGCTGACGGCCAGGGCCCAGGAGCAAAATTTTAAAGACCACATTGGAATTTAGTTTATTAGCTTATCTTAACGGACGCGGTTATTTCAAGATAGCGAGCGGACGCGGCGGATTGGTAAATGGGGTAAAATGGTGATAGCTTGCGTAATTACCAAAATTATTGCCCAATTTTAACCAATTTTTTTCGCGCATCGCTCCAAACCCAAGAATTATTCTCTCAGCCATCGGCCGGCCAGCAAGCGCATTTTTTGGTCAATGAGAATCATTTCTTGAAGAATCTCTGGAAGCTTTCTGGGAGAGAAAATCTGTAAATCGAAAAGAAAAAAAGAAAGTGGGTAAATGAATAAAATTTTCGCAATTATGCCCTATTTTAGTTCATATTGTCAGTCGATATAATTGAGGCAGGCGGCGCAGACTTCCTCGGGCCGGATACTCCTGAGGCAACGGAAGTCTTTCGTCACGCAGCGTCGC
>CAZKBY010000294.1:0-2066 GCA_964550915.1 uncultured Eubacteriales bacterium
GAACACGCTTGATAAATTGGCCATGGACGAACTCGGTGCTATTTACCGTGGCGAAATCAAGAACTGGAAAGCCCTCGGCGGACCGGACAAGCCGATCTCCCTTTATGGCCGCCAGTCGAATTCCGGCACTTACGTTTTCATGCAGGAGCATGTGTTAGGAAACAAAAACTACTCCACCGATATGAAGGAGATGAATGGCAACGCTCAGATCATCGAAGGTGTGCTGCAAGACGAGGCCGGGATTGGCTATGTTGGTGTCGGCTATCTTTTTGATAAGGACGGAAAAATCCGAACGGGACTCAAGGTTCTAAACATCGCCAAGGATGCGAAGTCCCGAGCATTCTCGCCGCTCGACAAGGTCGCCGTCGACAGCGGCGATTATCCTGTCGCCAGGCCGCTCTATCAAGCGACTAACGGCAAGCCGAATCCAGCCGTGGCTGCCTTCCTTGCTTTTGAGACCGGGCCCGAAGGCCAAAAAATTGTTGAGAGGGAGGGATTTTTCACCATTGGAGCTAAGCATAAGGAACAGAATGAAAAGAACCTCAGATAGACTCCCCTCATAGATTCCGGGAGGAAGGGAGAAGCCGAGTCGCAACAGTCGGCAGGCTCTCTCCCTTCTCCTGTGGGAAGAGGGGAGGCCAAAAGGCACTTGTTGGTGAGGGGAGTTCAAGATGAAATGGCGGAGAAAACCAAGAGGAACGAGGTCCTCTGAATTTATCCTGGAATTGATGGAGGCCTGTTTAGACGGATCAGAAAAGGACGTCCCCTCACTCGAAAAAGGGGCACGATCCCGAATATCTTTAAAGAGAAAGGGAACATTCTCTCGCTGGAAAGAGGAGGCGATCAAGGCTTTCTTCTTTGCCAACGGCGTCATGGCCGTGTTTGTGCTCATCGGGATTTTTGGCCTGCTCCTCTCGACAGCCATCCCGGCTTTCAAAGAAATCCCTATTCAGGAATTTCTCACGGGCAAGACATGGGACCCCACGTCTCCCGAAAAAGCTGAATACGGCATTCTATCGATGATTGTCAGCACCTTAATGGTGACCGCGGGGGCGCTGGTCATCGCCATTCCATTGGGGCTTGGTGTGGCCGCCTACCTTTCGGATGTGGCCCATTGGAAAGTACGGGAAGTCGTCAAGCCAGTCATCGAAATCCTGGCCGGCATTCCCTCCGTTGTGGTCGGGTTCCTGGGCATTGTCCTCTTTGGTCCAATCATTGCCAAAATCTTCCACACAGGGCATGGCCTGAACGCCGCCAATGGCAGTTTCCTTCTGGCTATCATGGCGCTGCCCACGATCATCAGCATCTCCGAAGATTCCTTAAAAGCGGTACCGCTGGCGTACACAGAGGCATCGCTCGCTCTCGGAGCTTCCCGCTGGCAAACGCTCATCCGGGTCAAAATCCCGGCCGCTCTCTCCGGAATCATCGCCTCATTTATGCTCGGAATGGGCAGGGCCATCGGAGAAACGATGACTGTTCTCATGGCTACCGGCAACGCCAGGTCCTTCCCTCACGGCTTCCTGGATTCCATCCGAACGATGACGGCAAACATCGCCATCGAGCTCGGTGAAGTGCCGTATTTCACGACCCACTATTATGCCCTTTTTGCTATCGGACTCTTCCTTTTCATTATTACCTTCGTCGTTAACCTAATTGCGGATATCATTCTGAATCGGTATCAACAGAGAGAGCTATGAAAAAGAAGGGACTCATCCAGTTGCTTGGCTTTATGTTGGTGAGATTCTGTCTCTATACCGTCCTAACCATCTTGCTGTTGTTTCTCTATGACATCGGCAAAAAGGGAGGAAGTGCTATCAGTCTGGAATTTCTGACTCAACCGCCCCGGCGGGGCATGACAGAAGGAGGCATCTTCCCGGCCATCGTAGGAACATTCTTAGTCACCATGGTGACAGCTATCCTGGCCATCCCCTTAGGCATGTTCGCGGCCATTTACCTGAATGAATACGCAAACCAGAACAGGCTGACGCGAATCATCCGGTTGTCCATCCGAAACCTGGCTGGCGTCCCCTCAATTGTTTACGGGCTTTTTGGGGTCATCCTATTCG
>CAZKBY010000295.1:0-2059 GCA_964550915.1 uncultured Eubacteriales bacterium
CGTCAACTTGATGCGCTCCGGTACGATTTTCGACATGGCCAGCGCCCTGAAGAGCCTCTATTATCTGAGTCTCATCAAACCCCTTTCTTTCCGGGAGAAAAAGATGTTGGAAAAGGCCAAGGACCTGCTCGCCGCTGAAATCTCCGAGGTTTCTTCTCTTCCTCTCTCCAAGATCGAGCAGCGCATCCTCGACACCCTGTCGGTCTGCTTCAAGGGCATAAAACCCCCTTTGGAAATTTAGCTTTTCCAGATGATCCTGACCTTCTTCTTCCTCTTTATCCTATTTTTGTTCCTGAGCGCATTTTTTTCCTCCTCGGAGACGGCCCTGCTGGCCTCCAACCCGGTTACGCTCGACCTTCTTGAAGAAAAAGGGTCACGGCGAGCCCGCCTGATCAAGCGAATGCTCGCTCAAATAGACCATCTCCTGGCTGCCATCCTCATCGGGAACAATCTTGTTAATATCGCCGCTGCCTCCATCGCCACCCTTATTTTTCTGTCCTGGGTCCCCGACCCGAGGCAGGCAGCGCTGCTGGCGACGCTGGTCACGACTCTGCTTATCCTCATCTTCGGCGAAATCAACCCTAAAACTTTTGCCGCTTACCACCCGCTCAAAGTCTCCCTGCTGGTCGTCCAGCCTCTCCGTATAGTGGTTATCCTCTTCTATCCCCTGGCCAAAGCTTTCACCTTCCTTTCCCGCCTTCTCGTCCCGCGGCCTTCCGCTTCGGAGGCAACGGGAAAGTCCCGCCTTCTCAACGAAGAAGAGGCGAGGCTCCTCCTCGCTAGAGGCATCAAAGGGATGTCATCGTTGCGCAAGAAGATGATCACCGGAGCGCTCGATATCGGTTCCCGTCCGGTCAAAGAAATCATGGTTCCGCGGCCTGAGGTGAAGGCCGTCGAGATCGACTCTTCCCTCGAACAGGTCATGGACATTGTTCTCTCGACTGAATTCTCTCGACTCCCCGTCTACAGGGGAAGGCTGGACAACATCGAAGGGCTTATTCACACCAAGGATATTATCCCGTATTTTGTTGATAATAAAGCATTTAACATTAAAAACATCCTCCACCGGCCGATGTTCGTGCCCGAGTCCGCCTCGATCGAAAAAGTCCTCATCCAGATGCAGGAAAACGCCGTCCATCTGGCTTTCGTGGTGGATGAATTCGGGACGCTTGAAGGAATCGTCACGCTCGAGGATATCATCGAGGAGATCGTCGGCGAGATCCAGGACGAATACGACGAGAAGGCCGAAGAATGGTTTCAGGCCGTCGACAAAAACGTTTACGTCGTGAGGGGAAATGCATCACTCAAGGAGTTGTGTCAGAGGCTTCCGCTTTGCCTGCCTCAGGCGGCCGGGTTCACCACCTTGGCCGGGTTTCTCCTTTATCAATTCGGCCGGATCCCGCACGAAAAGGATGCCCTTGATTTTAAGGGAAACCAGTTTATCGTCGAAAAGATGACGAAGCGCCGCATCAGCCTGGTCCGGATAGTACTCAGCCCGGGGGCCCGCGAGGAAATCCATGAAGATCGTCGCCGCGAATAAGAAGGCCTACCATAATTATGAAATCGTCGAAAGTTTCGAAGCCGGGGTCGCTCTCGTGGGAAGCGAAGTCAAGTCGCTCCGGGAGGGACGGATCAGCCTGAAAGACAGTTACGGGGAGGTCAGGAACGGTGAAGTTTTTCTTTTGCAGGCGCATATCAGCCCCTACGAGCCGGCCAACCGGTTTAACCATGACCCGCTCCGCGAACGAAAGCTTCTCCTCCATCGCCAGGAAATCAAGCGGCTCATCGGAAAAATCAGGGAAAAGGGATACACGCTCATTCCAACTAAGGTGATGTTCAACGATAAAGGCAAGGTCAAGGTGGAAATCTCCCTGGCCAAGGGGAAGAGGGCCTACCAGAAGAAGCAGGCCATCAAGGAGCGCGACCTCGAGCGCGAAATGCAGGCCGAGCTCAAGCGCCGCCTCCGCTGAGCCGTCCAGAATTGGGGACAGCTTACCCGTTTTGCTATTTTATTTTTTCATATAGCACGGGTGGATTTTTGCGACCAGGCGGCCTATTT
>CAZKBY010000296.1:0-2057 GCA_964550915.1 uncultured Eubacteriales bacterium
GCATAATCCATCACGTCCCTCCGCGCTGAAAGCCAATAGAAATTATCGCTGAGGACGTCGCCGGTTGAGTCTCTGAGCTTCAAGTCGAGAAAGGAGACCGGATCGCGAACGGAGAGCGCGGGAAGGCGCATGAGTTCCAACGAACTGTTGGCGTTTAGATCGGCATTTTTTATTTCCCTGAACACCTCACGGCCGCGGAAATCCAGAGCTTTGATTTCTGCCTTAAGATTATGCCGTGGCAGGAGAAGGTCGTTCGATGCATAGACGGAGTTTTCGCCGCAGTCGTAGAGAATGTGAACTGGCTCACAGGCTTTCCTGGCGCCATAAAAAGCGCCGTTGGGCATCAGGTAATAGTCATAGAGCTGCCAGTATAGCTTGGGCCAGGCCGCATTCAACATCCACTGGATGACGCCCGTGGCCCGGTGTTTTCGGGTAACAAAAGCCTCGAACATGGCCCGCATGGCTTCGTAGTTGACGACCTGGGCTTTCCGCACAAAATCATGAACATCCCCGGGCTCTCCGTACCGGCGGGTGAGCGCTTCCAGGTAGCGATCCAATTTCCCAAACGCGTGCCGGGCACAGTGAAAATTCCAGATATCATCGACCGGCCAGAGATGATCTTCGGGGATCATCTTCCTTAAGCTTTCGAGCGGCGGCGGCTGCGGACCGGGCCCTGTCTCTGTGTTGAGCCCGAAAGCTCCTCCGTATTTTCTATCCTCAAACCAGTAGACCGGCGGGACATAGTCGTAAGGCCCGTTCATCTTGACCCGCGTGGGACCGCTGACCTCGCTCGTCAGGCCTTTGGCTGCTCCGAGAACGGGACGAGCAGGATCGTAAATCGTCAGGATATGGTGGTATTTCCTTTCCAGTTCCGGCCGGGGCAGTTTATCGCTTCCTAAAAGCCAGACGAAAACGCTCGGATGGTTCCGCCATAGGACAACTTGATCTCGAAAGGATTGGGCGACGAGCTCCATCTCCTCGGGCGTCTGGACCCCGCCGTACTCGTCGCAGGCTTTGCCCACATAACTATCCCACTCCCACTGACAGCTCCAGCCAGCCATAACTAAAATCCCATGCTCGTCGCAAAGCTCGTAGAGTTTATGGCTCGTTCCCCAAAATCCCTCGAGACGAATGGCGTTTAAGTTCATGTGTTTCGCGTACTTAACCTTGGCCTCGAGAGTCCGGTCATCATCAGCCAGGCAAATGTCATCCACCCATCCGCCGCCACGAATGAGGATCTTCTGGCCGTTAATCTTATAACCGCGATGACCTTCCTCATTTATATAATCCGTGACCGCGCGGATGCCGAAAGAAACCGTTATTTCGTCGGAGAGGCCGCTTTTTGCAAAGAATTTCAATTTGAGCTTGTAGAGATTCTGTTCGCCCCAGTTGTTAGGCCACCACAGCCGGGGATGACGAAGGTTGAGCTCGGGGAATTGTTGCGAGGCGAAGATGATGGTCTTCTTCTCGCCTGGACTAAGCTTTATCTTATGATTAAGGACGATGTTCTCAATCTCGGCCCGTACCGTCCCCTCAACTTCCCGGGAGGAGGTATTGATCAAACTCGAAGTAATGGCGAGAGAAGCCTCGGCCAGCGATTCACAGTTGACCTCGGACGTGACAAGGGGATCTTCGATGGCTACAGGACCACTGAGCCGCACCGCTACTGGGCGCCAAATTCCCATGTTTTTGTCCGGTGGCGCGGGGTTCCAATCGACGAACCCGATCGCAAAATCGCCCGGTTGAGGAGGGAAGACTTCTACGGCCAGGACGTTTTTCCCCGGCCTCACAATCTCCGTGATGCCTAACTTGAATGTCCGGAAAGGGCCGAAGATTTGTTCCTTGGTAGCGATTCTCTTTCCGTTAAGCCAGATATTCGCCCGGTAATTGATGCCGTCGAAGCAGAGTCTAACATGGCTTGGAGTCTTTTGCTCCGGCAAGTCAAATTCCTTCCGGTACCACCAGGCCCGGGAGAACCTATCCTCGGGGATGCTCTCTAAGTTCCGTCCGAAAAACGGCTCTTGATACTCACCATTTTTAATGAGCGCTGCTAAAAC
>CAZKBY010000297.1:0-2051 GCA_964550915.1 uncultured Eubacteriales bacterium
TTGTCCGCGGCTTCCCGGCTCCTCTCCAGTGGTCTTAGCTCAATTTGACATCCGATGACCCCCCGAATTATCATTCCGTTTGACGGGGTGAGGCGAAATTGGTGCTTAGACAGTCATTGAGTCAGCGCAGCAGAAAACGAAATTCCTATAGTATCGTCGTGGATATCCAGAGTGACATTTTTCAGGGCAGGGATATCCGTTTCTCCCAAACGGTACTGCCGGCTGACCCGGTCCAGGCTCACAACGGGAAGGGACCGATCGATCATGGCCGTTTCTCCAACGGCGAGCAGTTCACTGCCACCGTGACCAGGACGATGACAGAAACGACCTTGACTAATTTCACCGTTGCCTCCTTTTTATGTCGACGGTCATCTCATCCTCGTCTCAACAATAATCCTGTGCCGAAGATAATTCCAGGAAAAACCGATGACATCAAAATTCCGCAGGATGAAACTATGCTTTCTGAGGATGTAATTGAGAGGTCGCGCCTGAGTTGCCTGTCTCAAGGGCGGCCTTATCCGATCAGGTCAAGAGCCTGGATTGGCGCGTCCGGAAGGCGCATTTCATCTGTTCGTTGCCCGCGGAGACGATGACTAAGCTCCTGGGCAAGCTTGAGACGCTTCTCCAATAAGTCAGGCGGACCCCAGCGTTTGAGCAACCTGCGACTTTCCTTGACGGCCCTCAAGTCATGATCTATACTTCTAGCCGGCGCTCGGATAGGAAAATCGGCACCAACCGGCTCACTTAGGCAGCGCAGATAAAAAGAAAATCCCTGTTTCTTGAGCCGCCTGCTGTGATTTGTTATGATGTTCAACGAAAAAATTCCCAAGGGCATTAAGAAATGAAGAAAAAAGACCTTCTTTTGACTTTGAAAAAGCTGATGAAAAAAGACAAAGAAATCCTTTTTGCTTATCTTTATGGCTCTTGTGCTCTCGACTCCGTCCATCCCGGAAGCGACGTTGATATCGCCGTCTTTCTTAAGCCTTCCAGCATAAAAGAGTATATAAAAAAGGAAGAGGAGCTTTCAGCCGCGTTGATCGCTGAGCTTCATAACGATAACATTGATTTGAGAATATTGAATACATTGCCCTTTTTGTTGAAGTACAAAGTCCTCAAGGAAGGCATACCCATCTTGATCAATGATGAATCCGCACGAGCCGAATTTGAGACAGCGACCATGAACAGGTTTTTCGAATTGAAACCGTATCTCGAGGAATATAACCATATGCTCCTATTGAGAATCCAATCGAGTATCTAAAATGAAGAAGAAAGAAATAATCAGGAAAGAACGTATCATTGAATACCTAGAGAATATCGAAAGACAAATCGAAGATATCCAATCGATTCCGGTTTCAAGTAAGGCGTTTTTTCTGGATAGAAAAAACGCGATTCCAATAAAAGCCCTAAAATACAGTCTCGCTTGCGCCATCCAGGATGTCACCAGAATCTCTGTTCATATTGCTTCCGCTCTTTCCCTCTGGAGAGCTAGGGAAAGCGAAGCAGAAGCGATATCAGCTCTGTCAGAGGCAGAAATTGTTCCCCCAGAGTTCGCTGAGAAAATAAAAGGATTGCCGGCCTTCAGGAACAGGATCATTCATGATTATCTGACGAATGAATTTGATGCAGAGAAGCTCTTTGAAAACCTGCAAAACCTGGATGACTTCAGGAAATTTTCAAAATACATATCGGAATGGATTACGGGCGAAAGCTCGAAATAGTGGCGCAAAGCCGCGTTCGTCGCTCGAAGGGCCGTGGTCTCCGTAGCGAGGCTAAAGCTCCCAGTGCGGTCACGGTGTTCCCCTGCTCCGGGTCCAAGGCGCCCGACATATCAAGCCGGCCGCCGCCGTGACGCACAGCGCCAGGACTATCGGCATAGTCGCACCATACGCCCGAATCAGAATGGCCCCGCCGAGGGATGACGCGAGCAAGGTCAGAGACATGATCCTAATCGAGGCGGTCCGAACTGCAAGAATCGATTAGAGGACGCAGAAGATGGCAAAGCCGGGACTTGGGAATAAAACCTGGACCGCGATTCTTTCAGTGTTCGTGGC
>CAZKBY010000298.1:0-2047 GCA_964550915.1 uncultured Eubacteriales bacterium
TGAACTCGTAAAAGTATGCGCCGATTTACCTCGTAATACTACACGCCTCTTGACACGTATTTGATGAAGGAGAAAAAAGCTGTCAGGAAAAAGATAATATTATAAATAATCAAGACCGCAAAGAATGGAAGTGTCCATTTGAATCTCCCAGCCAGAGCTTCCTCCATATACTGAAATCTTGGCCTGTCACTCATATCCACAGCCACATTCCAGGCATCAACAGCAGGATTTTCTTTCTCAATAGCAGCCATTTTCTTTTCTGAATAATCGCCAAAGAGGCGTCTCCATTCGCCGACTATTCTTTGAAAATGAATCATATTTCTCAAGCCAGTCGAAGAAAGGTCTGTCGCCAGATAAGTGAAATCGGCTAAGGGTGAAATCATAGAAATACCTAAAGAGAGCAGCATCTGGGATTCCTCTTTCCTGCTTAATTCAGTTCTCATGCCGCTGACTTTTTCGTGCTGAATACGATTGGCTTCAGCGACTATGATCTTAAATTGGTCATTGAGAATTTGATAGGCTTTTCTATAAGCCGGGTCTTCTGTCGCTTTTCTTTTTTGTTCTTCTGGTGTCAGGTTTTTATTTTCATCCAAAATTGGATATTGCTTGTACAACTCTGCTTGCTTTTCTCTCCACATTTTCCTCATAAGCTCATCCCTTTCATCCATGGTGATTCTCTCAATGTCTCTTTCAACCTTAATCTTTGAGGGAGCGGGAGATAAAAAAGAGGCCAGATAAGGACTCAAATTGGGAATGAGGAGAATGAGAATAACCCAGACAAAGAGAGAGGTCATAATCGATGATGAACTCGAACGATGACGTGAAGAAATGAAAAGGCCAAGGCAATAGAAAAAACTAAAATAAAGGATTGAACCCAGGATGATCAGGCCAAAAGCTCTCCAGTTCGCATCACTCCAAGAAATTCTGGAATTAAATTGAATGATAAGCAAACCAATTGTTAAAGAGAGAAGAAAAGGAATGAAAAGAGTCAAAGTCCCTCCGATGATCTTCCCCAAGATCATCTTTGCCTTAGAAAGGTTATTGGAAAGCATCAATTTTAATGTTCCCTCTTCTTTCTCACCACAGATCGAATTCAACTGCGGAGCCGTTCCCAAAGATTTAATCGAATCCGAGTTCTTCGGCCATACCAAAGGCGCTTTCACCGATGCCAAAACTGAAAAGACAGGGAAGTTTGAGCTGGCCCACAAAGGAACAATCTTTCTGGACGAGGTCGGCGAACTCTCGCCCGAAGCTCAGGTCAAACTCCTCCGTGCCCTGGGAGAGAAGGAAATCGCTAAAGTCGGTGGGACTAAGACAATCCCCGTTGATGTCAGGGTCATTGCCGCCACGAACAAGGACCTGGAAGTAGAGGTGCAAAAAGGAACTTTCAGGGAAGACCTTTACTGGCGTTTAGCTGTCCTCTCCGTCCACCTTCCTCCTCTCAGAGAAAGGAAGGCGGACATCCCTCTTCTCTGTGAGTATCTCATCGAGAAGTACAACAAGGAGATACAAAAAGAGACAAAAGGAGTGAGTGAACAGGCCTTGGGATATTTGATGAATTATTCCTGGCCGGGGAACATCCGGGAACTGGAAAGCGTCATCTATGAAGCCATGGTTTTGAGCGAGAGGCCTTTGATAGAAGAAGACGACCTTCCGCTGAGAATAAGAGGGGCTGCTTCAGAGAAGGAGGATATTTTTTTCGAACCTGGAAAGCCTTTAAGCGAGGCCGTTCAGAGCGCGACTGAAAAAGTGGAGAAAAGATTGATCGAGAAAGCGCTCGAGGAGGCAGGCGGGAACAGGACAAAGGCCGCTCAAAAACTGGGCATCAGCCGCAAAACCCTTTTCAACAAGATTCTTCAGTACAAGATCCAGCGCTGAACGGATATGCAAAAAGGGGACGGTCCCAATAGTGTCCCATCGGCGATTTTTATAAGTCGCATATCATGCACATATTACACAAATTACGGCCGATTTCCATAGTAATCGATTGGGCTTGTCCCAAAGTTACGTGATGGATGAGTTTATCCATTGACATTCAACCTTCAAC
>CAZKBY010000299.1:0-1989 GCA_964550915.1 uncultured Eubacteriales bacterium
ATACATTATGTCAAGTATTTTTTAGTATTTTGGCGAAACTTTTTCAGAGACCTCTTTGAAATTTTTTTTAGGACCTGGCTGAGAAAGAAGAGATGAGATCAATCGTCTTGAATAGAGATGGGCATCTGGGCAGGAACCAGGATCATGAGACGAGGGGAAAGGCAGTCCCAGGAAAAATTATTCAGGGGGCATCCCGAAAGCCTCCTTTTTCGAGTGGCCTTGAACCTGGTCCTTTCCGATAGCCTCAGGCCGGCCCAGAAAATTATCAACCATTTTGCTAGCCTCCAGGATATCTTCCATGCTCCTCCCGAAAAGCTCATGGCCCTCGGTCTGGAAGAAGAAAAAGCCAGAGCGCTCACTTCCCCAGCCATTTTTGACCAGGCTGAGAGGGTACTCAGCTGGGTGGCCGGGAAAGGGTATTTTTTGCTCACTCCGGATGACCTGAGCTTCCCTGAAGCACTGAAAGAAATTTTCGACCCGCCTGGCCTGCTTTACGGCGCGGGAAACCCGGGAGTCTTGAAAGAGCTGTCTGTCGCCGTCGTCGGCGCGCGCCGGCCGACTCCCTACGGCCGGGCTGTGGCCGAGAGACTCGCCAAGGATCTGGCGGCCCGCGGCCTCGTCGTCGTGAGCGGGATGGCGGTAGGGATCGATTCGATCGCCCATTGGGGAGCTCTCAGCGAGGGGAGGACCGTCGCTGTCCTGGGGTCGGGGCTCGACAATATCTATCCTAAAGAGAACAAATCCCTGTTCAGAAAGATTGCTGACCGCGGGGCCGTCATAAGCGAGTTTCCGCCAGCTATGCCTCCATTTGCCTTTCACTTTCCCCTCCGCAACCGCATTATCAGCGGTCTCTGTCTGGCTGTCGTCGTCATCGAGGCCGCCGGCCGGAGCGGCTCGCTCATTACAGCCCGGTTCGCCCTCGAGCAAGGCCGAGAAGTGATGGCCGTGCCCGGAAACGTCACTTCCGACCTAAGTCAAGGGTGCCACTGGCTCATCAAGTCGGGCGCCAAGCTTGTGGAAACATGGGAAGATGTGGTAGAAGAGTTCTCGTTGCCCCTGAGGGAGAGGTTTCTCGCCCGCGGGGCGGAGGAAAAAGAGAAGATGCCGGAACTGAGTTCTGAGGAGAAAATGATGTTCGATCGCCTCAAGACGGACGAGCTCACTCATATCGACGAGCTGGCCGAAGCGACGACTGCCTCGGTGTCCGAAGTCTTGGCCATCTTGCTCAACCTGGAGCTCAAAGGACTCGTTCATCAGGCCCCGGGGAAATATTTTCAGAGGAGTCTCTAAATGTCGAAATCTCTCGTCATTGTCGAATCGCCGGCCAAAGCCCAGACCATCAACCGCTATCTCGGCTCCGGCTACCTCGTCAAGGCCTCGATGGGGCATATCCGCGACCTTCCCAAAAGCAGCCTGGGCGTGGATGTCAAACATGATTTTGCGCCCCATTATGTCGTCATCCCGGAACGGAAAAAAATCGTCGCCGAACTGCAGAAACTGGCAGCCGACTGTGCTTCTATCATCCTGGCGGCAGACCCAGACCGCGAGGGGGAGGCCATCTGCTGGCACCTCAGCGCGCTTCTTGAGAAGAGTAACCCGAACATCCGTCGCGTCCTCCTCCATGAGATCACCAAGAAGGCGGTCGAAGAAGCTTTCCAGAACCTCGGAAGCCTCGACGAGCACAAAATCAAGGCCCAGCAGACCCGGCGCATCCTCGACCGGCTGGTCGGGTATCTCATCAGCCCGCTCCTGTGGAAAAAGATCGGCAAGGGGCTGAGCGCCGGCAGGGTCCAGTCGATCGCCCTCCGGCTTATCTGCGAGCGGGAAAAAGAGGTCAGGAATTTTGTGGCTGAGGAATACTGGACGATCGCCGCCCATCTTGAGGCCTCTGTCCCGCCGGTCTTCAAAGCAAACCTCCCCCGGATTGACGGCAAGAAAATCAAGATCAGGGACGAGATCAGGGCCAATGAGATCGTGGCCGAACTCAAG
>CAZKBY010000300.1:0-1987 GCA_964550915.1 uncultured Eubacteriales bacterium
GTGGTCCCCCTACTTTCAGATTTTGATCCGGCGGCCGAGCCGCTCGACCCTGATGTCGAGGCCTGGATTCTAAAGGTCCTCGAGGCTCTCGCTGGCCTGCCGGATGCTCCGGGAAAGCCAGCTCTCCTCAACCGGAACTTTCTTTTCCAAGTTAAGGAAACATACCTTGAAAAATCAGATTATCCGGGACAGCCCACAACACAGCCTGAGCTTGCCTGGCTGGCCGACGGAAAGATCCGTCCCCTCATCACGGAGTTTGAGCAGAGGACAATCAGCCGCCTCATCGGAACAGAACAGACTTTAACCGAAGAACAGGTTGAGCTGGTTCTCCAAGCTCTCCTCAGAGGGTCAGAAGAGTCGATAGCGGAAGCAGACGGCGGCAGAAGCATAGACTATGTGTACATATCGGGCGGCAAGATATTCTCTCTCAATAAAGACGCCAAGCTCGAAGCCTCGGATGACCCCGCGGCCGCCGCCGTAAACTGGCCGCTTGCCCACGACGTGAGGCCAGCCCGCCAGTCTTTGGGAATAAACGGGTGCGGCGATTGCCATAAGGTCAACTCTCCCTTTCTTGTTCGCACGGCCAGGGGGACGGGCCCTCTCCAGACGGAACGCATCAAAGTCATCTCTGCCAGCTCCTTCATGGGCCTGGCCAGGGTCTACCAGATGTTTTTTGGCCTGACCTTCGCCATCCGGCCGCTGTTTAAGACAATTTTGTTCGCCTCCATCATCGTGCTGGCGGCCATCGTCGGGCTCTTATTCCTTGTCGCCCTGGGCCGGCTTTCAGGGCTCATCGAAAAAGGAAAGAAAGAATGACCGCCTTTCGCATCATCTCGATCGCGGCCAGCCTGGGCCTGGCGCTGTTATTGTCGTATCGCCGCTTCAAGGCAACGCACAGCCCCAAGACAACACCTTTTTTCTCTCGAGTAAAGTCCTATTTTTTCTGGCTCGGCCACGAAATCTCAAAATTTCTTAAGCGCGATGCCTGGCGCAAAGCCTGGTCGTTTTATCGCGACTGGTTGTCTTTCTATCCGCGGCCCTGGCAGAAATGGGCTCTTTCGGGAGTGATCATAAGTTTCCTTTATCTTGCGCCGAGCGGTCTTGGGTTTGCACTTTTCAGCCCGCGCGGCCTCTTCGGCCTGGCTCTTCTTGTCCACGTCGGCCTCGGAGGAATCTTCGCCGTCTGTCTCGCCGCGCTAACTGTCATTCGAGCTAAAGAGTACGTGGGTTTTGCTCCGCCCGAGAGCTCAGCCGAGCCACCGAGCTCTTTCATAAAAAATATCCCACAGCCCCTTCTTCGATCGCTTCTTTTCTGGCTTTTTATCCTGTCCGGGCTCTCTCTCGGCCTGACAGCCTTTCTTTCTATGCTCCCCTATTTGACTTTCGAAGCGCAGGTTGATCTCGTCTGGATCCACAGGTACAGCGGTCTCCTTGCCCTTCTTTCCGCCATGCTTCTCCTTGACCAGGCCGTTCCCCCGCAAGAAAAGTGACCGACTTAAAAGAAACAGCCGCCCACGGTTTCGCTCACCAAGCCATGGGAACGATGTTTGAGGGATTCGTCGCTGGCTGCGACATGCACTACGCAGGCCAGGCCATGCAAGCTGTATTTGCTGAGGTTGACCGTCTGGAAGGGTTGTTCAGCCGGTTCAACGCCGCAAGCGAAATAAGCCAGATCAACAGGCTAAAACCCGGGAAGTCAATGAGGATAGGCGCTGAAACGTTCGAATTATTGACCCTCGCCGAAAAAATGCGTCAGGAGACGGCCGGCGCTTTTGATATCAACTTCCGCTGTCTGGCAAAATCGAGGGAACAAGGTCTCGCTGCAGGTTCTCGCATGGTCTTGACGTCTTTTAAAGGCTTCAACCTGGCCTTAGAGCCGGCGCCTTCAGAAAGCGACCAAGCCTGCCTCGACCTTGACCTCGGCGGCATCGGCAAGGGCTATGCCCTGGACCGGGCTATGGAGATCCTCGCCGATTGGGGCATAGAC
>CAZKBY010000301.1:0-1974 GCA_964550915.1 uncultured Eubacteriales bacterium
GCTGGAATCCATCCCCGCCCTCGACCAGGCCGCCGTCGACGCTCTCAAGCAGTGGAAATACGAGCCAGTCATCATCGAGGGTCGGCCCAAGTCGATTGTCTTCACCGTCATCATAAGGTTCCGGCTTGAGTGAGAGAGGAGCCGCGCATCAATTCTCCTTATTCCTTCCTTTGCAGCTTTAACGGCGATGGCCTCAGTGCGTCCCGGACACTCGGCCTACGAACCGGCTAGGGCGACAAGAGGTTCGAGAGGGATATTGATAACATGTCAAAAAATCATCGACATCAATGAGGAGGATGCGCCAGGTCGCTTCAACCTTGGCCTTGCTTATTTTTCTTTGGGGGACGAAAGCAGAGCAGAAGAGGAATGGAGGAAGGCCATCAGGTTCGAAGATAAAGTTCAGAGAGCCCGCGAAACAACAAGGGTCTCCAATGATAAACTCCAGGTATCTCTTGTGGTTTTCGAGAGCCCGATTTCTTTTCGGGCGATGTCCCTGGCTAAAATGTATAAAAAACAGTGGAGGTTCGAGGAAGCGATAAAAAACTTCGAGAAAGCCGTCGATCTCGAACTTGGCGACCCTGAGCCTCATTACGAGCTCGGCAAGCTCTATCTTTTAGAGGCAGATAAAAAAAAGCCGTCTTTTATTTCGACAGAGATCTTTATTTAGGCGGGAAGGAAGAAGCTAAGGTCAGATTTATCTTGAAGTCATTAAGGGAAAAATAGTCACCGTTTGGAGGGCGGAGAGGAGGGGGAAAAGAATATCAAATCTATCGAATTTATAATTATGCTAAAAACTACGCCGTCGTCAAATTTCCTGGGCGGGGAATTTGGAAAGACATCAACCAATGTGTTCAGCCCGGGTATTTCAGTTCGGAGCCCAACAGGCTGTGGGGGACGAGAAAGATGATGAGCGTCAGTAGGGAGGCGGTAAAAACCCAGCCCCGGACCGGCTTGTCTTTCCGGCCAGCCACGAGCGCCGCGAGCCAGCCAGCCATGGCGATGAGGGTTTTGTTGTCGGTGAGGTCAAACCCTAAGGGGAATCCGGTCCACCAGGCGCCAAAAGCGTATTTCTGGACGAGAGGGCCGAAAATGAACCCTCCGATAAGAAGAAGGGCGGCCGTCCAGAGGACAAGTTGGCGGGGATGGCTCTTCCGGTCGAGTGCCGCTAACCCAGCCCGCGTCGAGAAGAGCATAGCCAGGAACATGAAAATGACATGGGCGATGAGGACTGAAGTGGGGACAACTCCCTTGAACCGGATGATGACCTGTTTTTCGCCGGTTAGAGAGACCTCCTCAGCGCCGCCGGTCAGGAACACCCGGTAAGCCAGTTTTCCGGCTATCGGCTGGCGGGGGAGATATCCGGTCAACCGGCCACCCTCCCTTATCATAAGCACTTCAATCCAGGCATCCGACGTCTTGTATCTTTTGTATTCCAGGCGGCCGCTCGTTTTCTCGTCTGCAACCTTGACAGCTACCCGGCAGTCAGAAGTGATCTCATGACTGCGCGGCAGCTCGAACCTGATTTCCTCGCCGGACACCAGGACCTTCCCCCTCAGAGGATAAGTGGGGCCTGTCATTCTTTGGTAAACGACGCTGGCCAGCGTGATGATGACGGCAAGGAGCCAGAGGAGCAGCCTTTTCATTTGACGTCCTTTATCTCGATTCCGGCCAGCCTTGCCTGGCTGAAATCTAACTCCATTCCGCCCAGGACGACAGTCGCTTTCCCGCCCCGGAAATTCTGGGATTCGAGACGGCGCGTCAGGCCCGAGAAGACGGCGAGCTCGTCCATTTCATCCGCTTTTTCTCCGGTCGATCTTCTGGTTGCTCCCCGGAAAAAGGCTCCGACGAGGATCCACAATCCCGCCAGGATGATCAGGAGGGGCCAGACGAAATGCCAGGCGCTGCGGCCGAGGATGTGCCACTTGCCCAGCATGAAGAGAGAGCCGATGACGATGAGCACAAGCCCTCCGGCGG
>CAZKBY010000302.1:0-1952 GCA_964550915.1 uncultured Eubacteriales bacterium
CAGTATCTGTCCTTAGAGCACGCAGCCCCAGTCTTTCATACCGTTCCAGGACATCGGGATGAGGGACTCCGTAGGTATTCCCTCTGCCGGCTGAGATGACGACGAGATCGGGCTGAATCTTTTCCAGGAAAGGACTAGAACTTGAGGTTCGGCTTCCATGGTGGGGAGCTTTAAGGACCTGGGCTCTGAGGTCGGGGAAATTCCGGATGATTTCAAGCTCCGAACCTGACCCGATATCAGCGGTAAGGAGGAAAGATGTTCCGCCCTGAGAAAGCCGGAGAACGAGCGATTCTTCATTCGAGGCCTCCCGGACATGGGGAGAGCTATCCTGAGGATGAAGGGCCTCTATCTTAACCCCGGCAACCTCCCTGACGAAACCGCGAAAAACTCTGGCCCTTCGGACCTCGGGTTTGAATGAGGCTATGAGTTCCTCGTAGACCGGGTTTTGAGGCGGACTGAAAGTTTCCCAGAAATTGATCGCCCGAAAATTTGCGGCCACGGTCTTGAGACCGTTTAGATGGTCCGGATGGGCATGGGTTAAGACCAGATAATCGATCTTTTTGATGCCTTTTCTCCAGAGAAAAGGACTGACCACGTGCTCGCCGATGTCAAAGCTTGTGTCGGGCGCGCCGCCTCCGTCGATGAGCATTTTTTCCCGGCCGGGGAATTCGACCAGGATGGAATCGCCCTGGCCGACATCGAGGAAAGTGACTTTAAGTGTTTTAGAGAATGAGGGCGGAAACGGATAGGTTGTGAGCACGGCCAGGCAGATGATGAATAGGACAAAGATGGCAAACTTTAAGTGCTTGATTTTCGACGGCAGGAGAAGGAGGAAAAGGAAAACAAAATAGCCGATGATCGTCGCCAAATGAGGAGTGGGAATCCTGTAGGAAAAAACAGTCAGCGGGTCAAAAAGATGGGCGACAAAAAGAAAAAGGCGGATGAGGAAGCCAAGAGCCAGGCTGAGGAGATGGCCGAGAGAGTAGCTCAGAGAAGAAACCACGAGAAACAGGAAGCCAAGAGCCATAATCAGGCCGGTCAGGGGAACAGCAGCAAGGTTCAGGACGAGAGCGGAGAAGGTCACCCGGTTAAACGAGCGGACTAAAAAAGGAAGAACGCCCATCTGGGCCGTCAGGGAGAGACCGACGAGCTCGCTGATCTGAAGCGGCAGCCGGGGAAGGTGCTTGAGGATTCGGGGCAGGAACAGGATGATGGAAAATGTCGCCGCAAAGGTGAGCTGAAAACCCATGTCGAATAAAAAGAAGGGGTTAAAAAGAAGGAGAAAAAAGGCGCTGAACGAAATCGTGTTGATGAGGTTGACGTTTTTCCAGAGAAGCTTGCCCAAGACAAAAGCCAAGGCCATGATGACGGCGCGGAAGACTGAGGCCCTTCCTTCAACTAGTAAGGCATAGAAGAGAAGGGCTAATATCAAGACGAGATAGGCGGGACGCTGGCGGATCCCGATGATCTTAAGAACGGAGAAGAGGAGGAAGGAAAGGATGGCGACATGGGCGCCGGAGATGGCGATCAGATGGAAAAGGCCGGATTTCTGAAGAGCTCGTGTCGTCGCTTCATCCAACCTGGCCCTTTCGCCTAATAGCATGGCCTCGAGGATTGCTCCTTCCTGGGTCAGCGACGTTCGCTCGGGTGAAGAAAAATGGTCTTCAATTCTTCGCTCGAGGCGTTGCCTGACTGAAGAGATCAGGCCGAGGATGGAGAGCCTTTTCTCGGTTCCCTGTTTTTCGACGAGAAGCGCGCTCTTGGAAATGGCATGATTATGGATGTTTTGATTTTTGCGCAGGTTGGCCAGGCGAGGCTGGCCAAAGTTCCGGAAATCGTGGACGGGAAGGATCTGGGCCGAGACGGTTATTCTATCCCCGGCGAGAAGCTTTAGTGGTGAAGGATAGGAATCCGGATGGAGGACAGAGACTCTCAGGTTGCCAGCTACTTTC
>CAZKBY010000303.1:0-1951 GCA_964550915.1 uncultured Eubacteriales bacterium
ATCAACTCCACGGGGCCGTAGCCGCGGCGGGTGGGGGAGGGCTGGGTTTTGTGGCCCGTGGCCAGAACGTTATCATTGCCGTATTTCTTGCGCAGGGCCATGGTTAGCTCGGAGCCGATCTGGCCGACCGCCCCTGTGACCATGATTCGTTTCATTTCTCTTGCCATAAATTGACCTCCAGCTTAGATTTGTTCCGTTCAGGAAATTAAGGGAGTCTAACTTATAACATAGGCCCTTGCCAAAGGCAATAGTCGAGACATATTCTCGACGAACTTTGCTGGCCTTCGTGAAGAGAAATTTACATCTCGAGCTATTTGGGCTAAGCTCTAAAGGGAGTTAGTAGATGAATTTTCCTGAGAAAGTTCCGTTAGGTGTGATTGCCATTGCCGTCATCATGTTTTTTGTGGCTTTAGCGACGGATATCTTTTGGGTCGGAAGGCTCGCCTTTGGCGCTTTTCCTTCGACGATGCCAATCGAGGACAACGTCTATAATGCTTTTGCCGCTCCCGATATCATTCTATCCATCTTCCTCTACCTCGGTGCCTACGGGCTTCTCCGCCTGAAAAAATTCGGGTTCGTAACGACCTACCTGGCTATGGGGATGTGGCTCTTCGATTCTGTCCTCGTCCTGGGTATCACCAGGCTCTCCCGCATCAGCATCATCGGGCCGAGCCTGTTTTTCGTCGTTTTCACACTGGTTTACGTATGGAATAAGCGAGATCTTTTCAATTAGCGGCAAGGAATCGGGGGGAGGAGACAGAGAAATTTGGGGGACAGGATCCTGATTTAAGAAAATCGGGTCATGTCCCCATTTTCGCGCCCTTGCCTTCTTCGGTTGCTTCCGATATCATCTTTGCCTATTTATTATTCGAGGAGGAATTGTCATGGCCATGATTATGGATGGACATAACCTGACGATTGAGAGAGTCGTTGAGGTAGCCCGCAAGAACGAAACAATCGACCTCCATCCTGAAGCCAAGAAGCGAATCGAGAAATGCCGCGGCCTGTTAGAGGGCAAGATCGAGAAGCGGGAGATCATGTACGGTGTCAACACGGGAATTGGCGAGCTCTCGGAAGTCGTCTTGACCCAGGAGCAGGTCGAAAAATACCAGAAATACATCATCTACAGCCACGCCGCCGGCTACGGCCAGCCCTTGCCGGTCGCTATCGTCCGGGCGGCCATGCTGAGCCGGATAAGCTGTCATTGCCACGGCCGTTCGGGGATCAGGCTCCTCGTCACTGAGACGATGAAGGAGATGCTCAACCGGGGAGTGACTCCCGTCGTCTGCGAGAAGGGTTCGGTCGGCGCCTGCGGCGACCTCTCGCCGATGTCGCAGATCGCTCTGGCCGTGATGGGCGAGGGAGAGGCTTTCTACAAGGGCGAGAGGCTTCCGGCGGCTGAAGCCTTGAAAAGGGCCGGCATCAAACCGGTGGTCCTCGAGGCCCGCGACGGATTGGCCGCGATCAACGGTTCTAACTTCATCACGGGGCTTGGCGCGCTTGAAATCTATGACGCCCATCGCTGGATCAAGAATTCTGAAATCGCGGCCGCCATGACGCTCGAGGTCTTGAACGCCAACATGAAGGCTTATGACGAGAGACTGCATAAAGTCCGCGGCTATCCCGGCGCGCTCGAATGCGCCGAGAACATCCGGCGCATAACCGAGGGGAGCGAGCTCCTGGAAAAGATAGGGAAGAAAAAGGTCCAGGACGCCTACAGCCTCCGGAGCACGCCCCAGGTCGTCGGCGCCGCCCGGGATGCCCTCAAATGGGCCAGATACATGATTGAAATCGAGCTCAATAATGCGGCCGATAATCCTGTTTTCTTTCCGGACGAGGAGCTTGTCTTGACCGGCGCTAATTTCCAGGGCACGCCTCAGGCCTTTGCCCTCGAGCTCCTGGGCACGGCCGTCACGACCGTGGCCGTGATTTCAGAGCGGAGGCTCAACCG
>CAZKBY010000304.1:0-1880 GCA_964550915.1 uncultured Eubacteriales bacterium
CCCAGCCACCTGGGCCGCGGCTGAACAGGGCGGTTTCTTTATTGACGATGCTGGCGGTGAGGAGATCGACGACGCGACTCCAGGTCCCATCGCGCAGGGCCATGATCATGAAAAACCCGTCATGAAGGGCCCACTCGGGATCAGGGCTTACAAATTCTCCCAGGGCAGTGAAACGATCGAATCTCCATTCATAATCGACCATAGCGCTAAGTTTATCTTCTTTCCGAATTCCGGTTACTCCGATGACTACTTTTTCGCATAGTTTTAGATAGGAGGGGCTGAATTCGCCTTCGAATTCCTCACTCAGCTCTTTTTCATGGACGGGCGAGAGGAGAAAATATTTCAAAGGCAGGGAGAAAGAAAATCCTTCTTCCGGGCCGGCGATTAGGAATTCTGCCACTTTCTCCGTCACTTCAAGTTGAATGTCATAGACGGCGTGAAGAGGCTGCTGGCGGAGTTTCGGGTCGAAGACAATCCGCGGTTGGGAATAAGAAAAAGCGATAAAGCCTTGACCGGCCAGAGTCTTGAGGAGCTGGATAATCTCTGACTTTTTCTCCAGGGCGCTTAATACTTCCGCGGATTGCCTGGCGGCATTGAGCGAGGGCATTGGCATATCCAGTTTGACTCGGTCGGTAATCTTGCCCTCAGGTAGGACGAGTGCAATTGGGCAGTCCAAGGCTGCGGAAAGCTTTTCCTGGGCGAGCTGTCTGGTGAGCTTTCCTTTTCTGCTCAGACAGGAAACCTGGAGAGCAAAAAAAGCCAAGAGAGACACACCTGCGAGAATAAGCACTAATTGGCCGGACAGCTTCGTCTTTGGCACAGAGTCTACTCCTCTGTTCTGTCGTTCAGTTGCTATTTTAGGCTAAAATCCGGCCGAAGAAAACAGCCTTTTTTATTTTCCTGTTTTGTTGCGACGTTGGGGCCGTATCACGGTGTTCAGGCTCAGGCCTTCACCATGGGAGGAACCGCTTTGAACTGGCAAGCACATAGGTATCGGGATTGGCTCAGAAGAAACTACCATATTTTTTAGAAAGTTCTTCGTGGTTCTTTTTTGCTCGAGCCACGATTTGCTTGAAACGCAAGTCATCCCGAAGATTTTTATAGCGAGAATCATTGATCAGGCTGAGGTAGGGATAAGGAGTGCCTTCGGATATGTCTTTCTGTATCGCCTGGATAGCCTCCTCCTTCATGCCCAGGAGAGAATAGACGACTGCGCTCTTATTGAGAGCCAGAGCTTTTTCTCTCACTCTCCTTTCCGCATGGAGTTGCGCTTTGTACTCAGGAAGACGATCAAACTGGGGAGCAACGCGCTCGAGCTCCATGATGTATCTTCCGGCCTCATCATGTTTTCCGACTATTATCAGATGTCTTATGAGATGGCCAAGGCAGAAGGGGTTTCGGGGATTTAGATTCAATGCCTCCCTCAATTAAGCCTCGGCTTTCTCGAACTCACCCAGGCCCTGATAGCAAGAGGCTAAGATGGTCCTCGAAAAAATATAAAAGGGAGCGAGTTCGATGCTTCTTAATAAGATGGGGACGGCCGCTTCGAACAACCCTATCTCGGAAAGGGAAAACCCGATCCCCATGCAGACCATGTGGCTATTGGGACCTTTCTCGAAGGCGATGCGATACTTCTCAAAAGCTTCGTCGTGTTCGCCCTTAATGAAGTGAGGATCATCTCCCGATTAGTTGAAGGGAATGTATATATTTATCATGCTTGAAAATGAAATTGGACATCCGGTATCTCCAATGGATAATAGAGATACGTCATCTCTAAATCTCCATCCAAAGGAGGCCGACGATGTCCTCGCTCAGTATAGCACATTATTTCCCCTTCCCGCGAATCCGCATTCTCCGCCAGCAGGTTTCCGGCGATGCCA
>CAZKBY010000305.1:0-1868 GCA_964550915.1 uncultured Eubacteriales bacterium
TCCTCGCTTTCCTGACATCGAAGCCGCATGGCGGCTTTAACGGTTTTCCTTTGGAGAGCGCAGGGATGTGTTGGTAGAAGTGGCCGCGGGGCCAGAAGAGCCCGAAATCCGACAGGCTTCTCCTCCCGTTTGAGAGAAGGTCAGGAAAAATATTCACCGCCGGCCTCGGCAGCCATCAAGAGCTCTTGATAAGCGACGCGCGGCGGGGGAGGCTTCGAAGCCACAAAGGTCAGCTTAAGGTGGTCGATGATCCTGTCGACTACGGAATAGTCGGTGAGGAAGGCGATGATCTTCATCGTCCTGCCGCAGTGAGGGCAAACCATCGGGTTAACTTCGTAGACCTTACGGATCATCTCGGCCCAGCCGCGGCGGGGGCGACTGGGGTACTCTTCCTCGATGATGACCAGCTTGGCCGCCGCCTCCGACTTGCGCACCTTCCCCCGATGGGCGTTGGCGTAGAGGCCGTAATAACGGACGGTGACCTGGCCTTTGTCAGGGATGTGGGAGACGACTCGGGCGATGAACTCCAGGTAGTCCAGCCGCTCGACCTCTCCGGGCTCTTTCCCATACCGGTAGCAGACCTTGCCTTCCTTTTCATCGAGGCAGAGGCGTTCCATGGAAAGGAGCGGACGGATCATGTACTTTCCCACCCGCTCGGCCTCGTGCTGAGTCTTGGCCCTGACGCGGCTGTGAACATTGAATCCCGTGTGCCTCCAGGAAAGAAGGCGCTCGGTCCATTCGGGGCTGAGAAGTTCTCCTTGGACCAGAAACCCAAGAACTTCCCGAGCAAAGATCTCAGCCAGCCGCGAGTCGTCGATCCGGGGGATCTTGTGGATATGGTCTGAGGCGAGAAACACGATGACATCGGCCGCATCTTCCGGCTTTCCGATTTTCCCCAGAAGGGATGGAGGGCAGCAGTTCCTTCTCTAATTCCGGGGCGATCCGGGCCGTTTGGACCGACCCCAGGGAGACGGCGATAATAAATTTGCATCTGTCCCTTATTGCTAAGATAGACTTCTTCTGTGGCGCCACAGAAAATGCATTCTGGGATAGGATTGAAAAGAAGATCCAAGGCCGCCGGCGCCGGTGGCGTCCGTTAGGAGGAGATGAACAAATCGACCAGGGCCTCTCCGATGCGGTAGAGATTGGTCCGGGCGACGGCGTTTTCTAGCTGGGAGAGCGTCGGTTGGCTGGCCAAGGCCTCGCCTTCGGGGAGCTGGTCGCAGGCCATTTTATCCGCCAGCCTCTATTATAGCAAAATCGGCATGGCGGATTTTGAGCCTATACTGGTCAATTTCTATTGGACCCAAAATTGCCATTAGAGATTTTTAGAACCCTAATTTTCGTGGTAACTGAGTACTAACGAGCTCCGCTCAGAGTCTTGAGATCAAAAGGAAGAACATTTTTATCTCTGCCGTCTGAGCGTGGCCGTTCACATCCTCGTTTTGAAAAGAACTCCCCTTAATGTGGGGCACTCATTGTTTTATTAGGACAGAGTCTCAGAGGCTAAGGGAAGGCGGCGCAAAGCCGACGAATATCCAGGAATAATCGATACTTCTCGAGGGAGGTGGCCAAACGAAGGATAAACCGACGACCGTGACGGATGAGCCGTCCCGCCGTCTCAATCAACTGCCACCGCAGTGTGGCCACCGTCTTGGAACGCCACTCCGGCGCTAAAAAGAGAAGCTTCTGGGCTTGGGTCAAGTTATAAGCCAGAACGCCGATCGAAAACCACAGAGCGTTGGCCGAAAAATCGCCACTCGTCATCTGCTCCATCCCAAACCCGATCTTCAGCTCCTTGATCAAGTTTTCCGCTTGACCCCGCTGGTTATGAAACCAGACGACTTCTTCCGCAGAAAGTTCATCCC
>CAZKBY010000306.1:0-1835 GCA_964550915.1 uncultured Eubacteriales bacterium
CCGCCGCCCCGGCCCCTGCCGCCGCGACGCCATGACCAACGCGCCTGACGCGCCCTCCGGGGCTCGCCCGAAAGGCAAAGGGCATTCCTGTCGAGCGAGTCCTTAAGCTCTTTCCACAGGTGAACGGATTCCAGACTCCAGCGGAGCTTCTCCTGAATGACGGCCCTCTCCCGGACGCCATGAACTCGAAGGCCATAGGTCACGTTATCGAAGATGCTCAGCGGAAAAGGATTGGGCCGCTGGAAAACCAGGCCCACTTTTCGGCGCAATTCCAGCAGGTCGACTCCTTTCCGATAAATATCAAGGCCGTCGATAAGGACCCGGCCCTGGCAGCGAGCTCCCTCGATGAGGTCGTTCATCCGGTTGAGCGTGCGTAAAAAAGTCGTCTTGCCGCATCCCGAAGGACCGATGAGAGAGGTAATTTTCTGCTTTTCTATACTCAGGCTGATTTCATTAAGGGCCTGGAATCGACCGTAAAAAAATGATAACCGGTTGACTTCAATGATGCTCATCGTTCCGGCCTTAACCGAATTTCCCACTGATATAATCGTTTGTCCGCTGGTCGGAGGGAGCGGAGAAGATAGTGGCCGTATCATTGATCTCGATCAGATCGCCCGTGAGAAAAAAAGCTGTCCGGTCAGCGACCCGCGCTGCCTGTTTGGTGTTATTAGTGACGAGGATGATCGTGTAATCCTTCTTGAGCTGGCGGAGTGTTTCCTCAATCTTCATCGTCGAAACCGGGTCGAGGCCGGAACTCGGTTCATCCAGGAGAATAAACCTGGGCTTAAGGGCTAAGATGCGGGCTATGCACAGCCTCTGCTGCTGACCCCCGGAGAGCTTGAGAGCGCTCGAGTCCAGCCTGCCTTTGACCTCCTCCCAGAGAGCCGTCTTTTTCAGTGAGTCAACCACAAGCTCTTTCAGATCAGTCTTATTCCTGAGGCCGGCCAGCCTGGCGCCAAAAGCGACATTCTCAAAAACGGACCGAGGAAGGGGCACGGGAGTGGCAAAAACCATGCCCAGCCGCCGGCGGAGGTCAACGACGCTGATATCACGGGCGTAGACATCGACTCCCTCGACCAGGAGCGTCCCCTCGACCCTGGATCCAGGCACAAGATCATTGAGCCGGTTAAGGGCCCGCAGGAAAGTTGACTTGCCGCTTCCGGCCGGGCCGATGATGCCCAGGATCTCATTCTCCAGGACATCCAGCGTGATCTTGTTCAGGGTCTGCTTGGCACCAAAATAATGGCTGAACCCTTGGGCCCTGATCGCAGCGGTGGGCATGGTTCGCTTGTTCTCCCTAACGGTATCTCCTCATGAAGCGGTTCATCATCGTATAGGTGACCAGGTTAACGGCCAGTATAGCCAGGATAAGGATCGCTGCAGTGCCATAGGCGTTGGACATCGAGATGCCCTCTCTGGCCAGGATGTAAAAATGAACCGACATCGTCCTGGATGAAGAAAAGATCGAGGTGGGCAGCCGCAAGGCGCTTCCAGCCGTGAAAATAACAGCGGCCGTTTCGCCGATGCCCCTGCCCACGCTCAGAACGACGCCGGTGACGATTCCTGGCAGAGCCGATGGCAGGACGACCCGGGTTACGGTCTGCCATTTCGTGCTCCCCAGGGAATAGCTGACTTCCCGGTAGGCGGAGGGAACAGCCCTGATCGCTTCCTCGCTTGTCCGGATAAGTGTGGGCAGGATCATAAAGGCTAAGGTGAGGCTGCCGCTTAAAATCGACCAGCCGAACTTCAGCTTGGTCACAAAAAGGATGAACCCGAACAGCCCGAAAATGATGGAAGGGATGCCGGCCAGATTATTCATGTTGATCTCGATCAGA
>CAZKBY010000307.1:0-1788 GCA_964550915.1 uncultured Eubacteriales bacterium
AGGACGGACGGGGAGGAGCCGTGACAGGACCCTATTCCAGATCAACGACATCACAGAAATGGAAATGTTATCGTCGAGCTGGCTTTCCTTGACAGCCTTCGTCGAGAGTGATAGATAAGAAAATATGCATTTTTTCTGAGGAGGTGTCTATGTCCTTTGAGCGCAAGAAAATGCTTTCCGCTATTGGAGCGATCCTGTTCTTTTTATGTCAAATGTCAATCCTGGCCCAGACTTCTCCTGAGCAATTCTTAGGATTTAAGGTTGGCGCCGACCGCCAGTTAGCCGACTACAACCAGATTCAAGCGTACTTCCAGAAGCTCGACCAGGAATCCCCCAAGCTCCAGGTTTTTACCGTCGGAACCTCAACCTTGAAAAAACCGATGTTCCTGGCTGTCATCACGTCCGAACAAAACATGGCCAAACTCGATACTTACAGAGAAATCGTCCGGAAACTGCGAGACCCCCGGACGACATCTCCGGAGGAAGCGCGCCAGCTCGCCAGGGAAGGCAAGGTGATCCTCCTCATTACGTGCAACATCCATGCCTCGGAGATCGCTTCCTCGCAGATGGCCATGGAGTTCGCCTACAAACTCGTTACCGGCCAGACTCCTTTTGAGGCCGAACGTGCCCTCCGGGACGTCATCGTCCTCCTCATGCCCACGATCAACCCGGACGGTCAGCAGATGGTCGTCGATTGGTACAAAAAATACATTGGCACGAAATACGAGGGCGGGCCGATGCCGTGGCTCTACCATCATTATGCCGGACACGACAACAACCGTGACTGGTTCATGTTCAACCTCGCCGAGACCAAGGCGGTAACAAAAATCCTTTACCATGACTGGCTCCCCCAGATCCACATCGACGAGCACCAGATGGGTTCCACGGGTGCGCGGCTTTTCGTCCCCCCTTTTATGAACCCGCCCATTCCCAACGTCCAGCCGCTTCTGTGGCGCGGCGTCAACCTGTGCGGTGCCAACATGTCCTACGACCTCCAGAAGAACGGATTCAAAGGCGTCGTCCACGGCCGCTCCTACACCGGCTGGTGGATCGGGGCCTGCGACGACACCTCCTGGCTCCACAATGTTATCGGCATCCTCAGCGAGATGGCCTCGGTCCGAGTGGCCTCCCCTATCTACATCGAGCCGAACGAGATTCCGCAAGCATATTATGAAAAGAGCATGGAGTTCATCGACCCCTGGCCGGGCGGCTGGTGGCGGCTGCGCGACCTAGTCGATTACGAGCTGACACTTACCTTCAGCCTGGTCAAGACCGCCTTCCTTCATAGAGAGGATTTCCTCTTCAATTTTTACCAAATGTACAAAAACTCGGTTGAAAAAAGGGGGAAAAACGAGCCCTATGCCTTTGTCATCCCGGCTTCGCAGCACGACTATCCGACTGCCCTGCGGATGATCGACATCCTCATGTTCGGCGGCGTCGAGGTCCATCAGGCCAAGGATCAGTTCATCGCTGGAGGCAAGGTTTACCCGGCTGGTTCCTTCGTCGTCAAACTGGCCCAGCCCTATAAACCTTATGCTTGGGCTTTGCTCGAAAAGCAGAAGTACCCTGACCTCCGCCAGTATCCTGGCGGCCCGCCCGTTCCTCCCTACGATAACGCCGGCTGGACACTGCCGCTCCAGATGGGCGTCGCCTGCGACCAGGTGGATGATCCGTTTGAAGCCAACCTGGAAAAAATTGATAAAGTCCCGTCTCCCGGCGTTGCGCAGCCTGACCCCGCGGCTGCTTATTATCTCTTGGACTGCCGGGTTAACGCTTCCTACACTGCAG
>CAZKBY010000308.1:0-1739 GCA_964550915.1 uncultured Eubacteriales bacterium
ATCTGCGTCATCCACGAGATCGGGGAAAGCGAAGACAAGCCCTACATCGCCATGGAGTACGTGGAAGGGGAAACCCTCAGGGACATAATAAAGAAGGGACCGCTAAAGGCTGAAGAGGCCGTGGGCCTCGTCGACCAGGTCGCGGCGGGCCTCGGGGAGGCACATGGCAAGGGCATCATCCACCGGGATGTCAAGAGCGCCAACATCATGGTCACGGCCAAGGGCCGGGCCAAGGTCATGGACTTCGGGCTGGCGAAACTCCGGGGCGGCTCGTCGCTCACCAAGAGCCAGACGACGCTGGGGACGGTGGCTTACATGTCGCCGGAACAGGCGAAAGGCGAGGCGGTCGACCATCGCTCGGACATCTGGTCCCTGGGGGTCGTGCTCTATGAAATGCTTTCCGGGAGACTTCCGTTCGGCGGAGAACGCGAATCATCGATTCTCTATTCCATCGTCCATGAGGAACCGAAGCCTCTCCGAGATCTCAAGCGCGAGCTGGCCCCGGAGGTGCAGAAAGTCGTCGATCGGGCTTTGAAAAAAACCCGGCATCGCGCTATCAGACGGCGGCCGAGATGTCTGAGGAACTGAGAAAATACCAGGAAATTTGGAGAGCCTCCCAGGCCGGTGTGCTCAATCTGCGCTCCTTCCTGCGCCGCACCCGCCAGCCCAGGATTGCCGTTCCCACAGTCCTTGGGATTATTACACTTGCCCTCCTCTCAGTTTGGTTCTTCAAGCGCCAAGCCCAGGTCCGCTGGGCCAGGGATGTCGCCTTCCCGGAAATCGAGCGGCTGTCCTTGGACCTTTTGGGGGATTTCCCTGCCGCCTACGAGCTCGCCGTCAGGGTGGAAAAGATCATTCCTCGCGACCCCAAGCTCGCCGAGCTTTTCGCCAAGTGCTCCCTGAAGATCGACGTTAAAACCGAGCCGGCAGGGGCCAAGGTCTATTTCAAGGAATATCGATCTCCCCAAAGCGAATGGACCTATCTCGGCCTGACTCCGATCGAAAAAATCCGGTTCCCCATCGGCGTCTTCCGCTGGAAGATCGAAAAAGAAGGCTACGAGACGGTCTTGGCGGCTGCCTCCACTTGGACCATAGACCTTCAATCAAAGAATCTTCTCGGGCCAAACCACCTGTTCAGGGCGCTTGACCAGAAGGGAAGCATACCAACCGATATGGTCCGTGTTCCTGGAGCGGAGACGGCGGCGGGAGCGCTCCCGGACTTTTATATCGACGCGCATGAAGTCACGAACAGGCAGTATAAAGAATTCGTCAGCGCCGGCGGCTATAGGGAGAAGAAATACTGGAAGCACAAGTTCATCAGGGACGGAAAAGAGCTGACTTGGGAGGATGCGATCAAGACCTTCGTCGACCAAACGGGCCAGCCCGGTCCCGCGACCTGACAGGCGGGAGATTATCCCGAAGGCCAAGCCGATTATCCTGTCTCGGGCGTCTGCTGGTATGAGGCCGCGGCTTACGCGGAATTCGCCGGGAAGAGCCTGCCGACCAGCGAACATTGGGGGCTGGCCAGGGGCGAAAATACGACATTGATCCAGGTGCCGCAGCTCGGCGGGTATGCGATCTTCGCCCCGTTCAATAATTTCAGGGGAAAGGGCCCCGTGGCCGTGGGCAGCCTCGACGGCCCGACTCCTTACGGGGCTTTCGACATGGCCGGGAATGTCAGGGAGTGGTGCTCGAACGAGATCGGCGGGGACCGGCTTGTCCGGGGCGGAGCCTGGGAC
>CAZKBY010000309.1:0-1730 GCA_964550915.1 uncultured Eubacteriales bacterium
GGCAAGAAAAGACGAGGCTCCTCATTCTCGAAAAGCAAGGGGCTAACCCGAAGGGCGTTCAGCTTTCACTGGCTCAAGCTATTATTAGATCCAAAAAAATGGATTTTGTTATCCAAAAGGCCACTGAGCTGGGAATCGTTTCTTTCGTTCCTATTCTTGCTTCCCGCTCGATTGTCAAGGTTAAGGAAGAGGAAAAGAAGGTTTCAAGATGGCAGAGAATTGCCGAAGAGGCCTCTAAGCAAGCCCGTCGAGCCTCTGTGCCATCTGTCTTCCCTCCCCGGCCGTTTCTCCCGTTTCTTCAAGGTTTGAAGGCGGACAGGAAACTTATTCTTGTGGAAGGGACGGCCAGGTTATTGCGGGAAATCGTCATCGAAAAGCCGCTGACCTGGAGACCCTCTGACTCTCCCTTGGTGACTATCTTAGTCGGGCCGGAAGGAGGCTGGACAGGAGTAGAAAAAAAGCAGGCCCTCGATAACGGTTTTGAGGCCGTAAGCCTGGGAAATCAGGTCCTGAGGTCAGAGACAGCAGCCTTGGCGGCTTTGTCTTTGGCCTCTCAGTTTTGGAATGTCTGAGATGTTTCTCCAGGGCCAGAAAGTTGGGAAATACGAAATCATCCGCTCTCTTGGGAGTGGAGGGTTTGGATCCGTTTATTTGGCCAAGGACACCTGGCTGGATATCAAGGTGGCCATTAAAGTTCCTCATAAGCAGTCAGCTGAGCTTTATAAGCTTCTGAAAGAACCGCGGCTTCAGGCTGCGCTCAACCATCCCAACATTGTTCGCATGATCGCCGCCGAAAAAGAAAACAGGGTCTTTTTCATGGTCATGGAGTATGTCAAAGGCAGGACGTTGGAGAAGATCCTGGAGAAAGAAAAAATCCTGGACTGCGGGCGGGCCGTCGATTATATCAAACAAATCGCTCAGGGAGTGGACCATGCTCATAAGAACAAGATCATCCATCGCGACTTGCGGCCATCCAACATCCTCGTCTCTGAGGACGAGACTGCCAAGATAACCGATTTCGGGACATCAGCCTGGCTCAGCAGTATTCCCTATGCCTCAACAAGGATCGGAAGCCCTCCTTATATGGCCCCGGAACAGTTCCTTGGCAAAGCCAGCTACCAATCTGATATCTATTCCTTGGGCTGTATTTTTTATGAAATGATCGTCGGCCGGCCTCCGATTTTCGATCCGGACCCGTTCAAGATATTAGAAAAGGCCCAGCAGGGCAAGATCACGCCGCCGCGCTTGAGGAACGCCAAAATCGCCCGGGAGATCGACGAAATTATCATGACATGCCTGGCTTCGAAGGCCGAAGAACGCTATCAGAAGCCTTCGGAACTCGTCCGCGCCCTTTCGGCCATCAAGGGAAAGAAGGAGGAGAAATCGGATATCGAGGAAATGCTGAGCCGAATCAGGGCCAGAGAGGAAATTAGATCCGAGCTGTGTTGGAACTGCAGGCGCCCTCTTCCGATCAAGGCGCGCCACTGTCCGCATTGCGGGGAGGCAGTCTGACACGAGGCGCCAAGCTGACGAGCGGCGATATGCTCCGTGGCTTGCCACGGGGAGCCGATCGTCGGGGGTTCCAAGGGGGTGTGACCCCTTGGTCGCAGGCCGTGGGTTCATGTCCCGCCCGGATGTATTATGCGGAGACACTGAGAGGGATTTAGCTTTATCCAATTAAGCCCCCTTGATCCCCTGACCAATCAAGGGAGAATGGGTAAGTGTCTCCG
>CAZKBY010000310.1:0-1707 GCA_964550915.1 uncultured Eubacteriales bacterium
AGATGAGAGACGTTGCTGTTATCGGCGTTGGGATGACCAAATGGGGAGAGCTGTGGGAAAAATCCCTGAGGCAGATTTTTGTTGAGACGGCTTTGCTCGCTATCGACGACGCCGGCGTGGACAGGATTGATTCGCTCATCGTCGGTTCGATGTCGAGCGGTCTTTTTATCGGCCAGGAGCACTTGGCCTCGCTCCTCGCCGATTACCTGGGCCAGACGCCCGTGCCTGCAGCTCGGGTCGAATCGGCCTGCGCTTCGGGCGGACTGGCTCTAAAGATGGGTTTCATGGAAGTTGCGTCCGGGATGGCCGATGTCGTCCTCGTGGGCGGCGTGGAGAAGATGACCGACGTCACCGGCAATGAGGCGACCTACGCCCTGGGCACGGCTGCCGACCAGGAGTATGAGTGCTTTCACGGGATCACCTTCCCCGGTCTCTATGCCCTGATCGCCAGGGCGCACATGGAAAAATACGGGACAACCAGGGAACAACTGGCCATGGTCGCCGTCAAAAACCATGACAACGGCTCGAAGAACCCCCTGGCTCAGTTTCCGTTCAAAATCACGGTGGATTCTGTCCTCAACTCGGTCTTGGTGGCTGACCCTCTCCGCATCCTGGACTGTTCTCCGATCACTGACGGCGCGGCAGCGGTTGTCCTCTGTCCGGTCGAGATGGCGAAAAAGCTGAAAAAGCCAATCGTCAAAATCATAGGAAGCGGCCAGGCGACCGACACAATCGCCCTCAGCTCCCGAAAGGACATCACCTGGCTGGAGTCGACCTTCCAGGCGGCCAAGAAAGCTTACGCCATGGCCGGAAAAAAGCCAGAGGACATCGACGTCGTCGAAGTCCATGACTGCTTTACGATTGCTGAAATCTGCGTTACAGAAGCTCTGGGGCTTGTCGAAAAGGGCAAGGGAGGAAAAGCCGTCGAGGAAGGTCTGACATCATTGCAGGGAAAGATTCCGGTTAACGCAAGCGGCGGGCTCAAAGCCAAGGGGCATCCTGTCGGCGCCACCGGCGTCGCCCAGGCCGTGGAGATTGTCAAGCAGCTCCGCGGAGAGGCCGGACCGCGCCAGATCGAGGCCGCCAGGGTCGGCCTGACCCAGAACATGGGCGGAAGCGGTGGCTCGACCGTCGTCCACATTTTTGAACGAGGCTGAGGAGGAGCAACATGCCGACACCAGCAAGATTCTGGAGAGAAATCCCCCAGCGGTACAGGCTTGAGGCCGGAGAATGCCGCAACTGCGGGTACGTCGCTTTTCCCCCCCGTCTCGTTTGCCCCGCCTGCCAAGGCCGGCAGTTCGAGACGATCAGGCTGGCCGATGCGGGCAAGATTCTTACCTACACGACCATTCGTGTCCCGCCTCAGCCTTTTGTCGACCAGGCTCCCTATGCGGTTGGTATTGTCGAACTCGACGACGGCGTTAAGCTGATGGGCCAGATTGTTGATTGCGACTTTGAGGAGCTCAAAACCGGCCGCCGGGTCAAGATCGAATTCCGCAAGATTTTTCAGGACGGCGAATCAGGCGTCATTTACTACGGCTACAAATTCGTGCCGGAATAATTTCCCTCTGCTAAAAGGGGAAAAGTCATGTTTCGAATCGAGAGCAAAGTCGATACCCAGAGCCAGGAGTATAAGGACAATTTTGAGCAGAGGAAGCGGGTTGTCGCCGAGTACAGGGAGCGACTGGCCAAAGTTCAGGAGGGAGG
>CAZKBY010000311.1:0-1681 GCA_964550915.1 uncultured Eubacteriales bacterium
ACCCCAGACTGTTACCGGGGACCTTATAAATACGATAACCCGGCTGCCGGCTCGCTGTACGCCCTTGATGTGAAAAGGGCTATCGAGAGAATCGAGGAAACGGGGAGGAGATTGGCTGCTTTTATCTGTGAGTCACTCATGGGCTGTGCCGGACAGATCGTCTACCCCCCGGGCTACCTGGGGGAGGCTTTTGCCCATGCCCGTAAGGCTGGCGGCGTTTGTATTGCCGACGAGGTTCAAGTGGGCCTTGGCCGAGTTGGCAGTCATTTCTGGGGGTTTGAGACTCAGGGCGTTGTTCCAGACATCGTGACGATGGGTAAGCCCATCGGAAACGGCCATCCGTTGGCAGCCGTCGTAACGACTCCGGAGATAGCGGCTTCCTTTGACACGGGAATGGAATACTTCAGCACATTCGGCGGAAACCCGGTGTCCTGCGCCGTCGGCCTGGCTGTGCTTAACGTTATCCGTCGAGAGAGACTCCAGGAGAATGCCCTGAGAGTCGGAGCTTACCTCAAGTCGCGCTTGGAGGAGCTCAGGAAGATGTTCCCTCTCATTGGTGATGTCCGAGGATTGGGTTTGTTTCTCGGCGTTGAGCTTGTCTTGGACAGAGTCACCCTGGCTCCGGCAACAGCCGAAGCCTCTTATGTTGTTGAGAGGATGAAAGATAAAGGCGTGCTGATCAGCACCGACGGTCCATACAGAAATGTCCTGAAGATCAAACCTCCGCTCGTCTTTACGCGGGCCGATGCCGACATCTTGACAGAAACCCTGGCTGATATCCTTGACGAAAGCGCACTTGAGCAGGCTTGAGCGTGACCTGCCAGAAAAGTGAATAAAACGATAAAAAGCATCTCTGTTTCTGTGATTTGATGCTATGATCGAGGGAGGGTGGTACGGCGTCAGTCCCCGCAACGCCCGCAGGATTCAGAGATTACGGAGACGCTGCAGGACGATATTAGCTGTTGAATTATTGGCCGGAAAAAAATAAGATAGTCCAGAAGCGGCGATGGCTATGCTGTCGCCCGCTTATCAATCATCCGACATCATGGAGGGATATCGGCATGCGTCCTAAAATTTTTGCCAGATTCATTCTTTTCGGATTGCTCACTGCCTTTGTTTTTACCTTTTCAGGTTGCGCCAGGAAGGAAGCGCCGGCTGACCTTGTCCTGGTGAACGGCCAGATCGTGACCATGGATGAGAGAATTCCGCAGACCGAGGGACTCGCCGTCCGGGGCGACAGGATCGCGGCTGTCGGAGACCTAAAGAAGATCAAGCGCTTAGTCGGCGAGTCAACCAAGGTCATTGACCTCGACGGGAAGCTGGCCATTCCGGGATTCATTGATAGCCACGGTCACTACACAAGCCTCGGCCAGTCCAAAATGGCATTGGACCTGACAAAGACAAAGAACTGGGACGAGATCGTCGCTCTGGTCAGGGAAGCTGCCGAGAAATCTGAGCCGGGAGAATGGATCCTTGGACGCGGCTGGCACCAGGAAAAATGGGACAAGACGCCTGATCCCCAGGTTGACGGTCTGCCTTTCCACACTGATCTCAGCCAGGCGAGCCCGAACAATCCAGTCCTTCTCACCCACGCCAGCGGTCATTCCTGCCTGGCTAACGCCAAAGCCATGGAGCTCGCCGGGGTCACAAATAAAACTCCCGACCCGCCGGGAGGACAGGT
>CAZKBY010000312.1:0-1670 GCA_964550915.1 uncultured Eubacteriales bacterium
GGCCGCCGCCGAGGATGGAAAGTTTGCTGAGGTCAACGGAGTCCTGGTGAAGTCGACCTTTGGACACCAGAGAACCTTAGGCTATCTGAAAGTGGAGGTCGAAAACGATGCCGTCAAAAGCTATGAACAAGACCTCATCTGGCTCTGGGCGGACATCGACCTCAAGCCCTCACCACGGGTGGCAGAACTTGTTCGAGAAATCGAGGAATCTATCGGCGCAGAATACGCCAAGGTCATCGGAGAAGCAAAAGCGAACCTGTCTGCCGGAGAATACCCGGGAACGGGCGGTCGCGGCGAAAGCAGCCTGGGGAACTGGATAACTGACGTCATGCGCTGGAAGACGGGCGCCCAAATCGCCTTCCATAACAGCAGAGGAATCAGAGCCGATATCGCGGCTGGCCCGGTGAAAAGAGCGGATATCTTCAACGTTTCTCCTTTCCACAACTCGCTCGTCGTTTTTAGCCTCGGTGGGCAGCAGCTTAAGGAAGCGCTCGAGTACGATGTGGAAAGAGGCTGGGACAGGCTGCAGGTTTCTGGCATCAGGTACAGATACTATCCAAAGCAAGCCAAACCCTACGGAGAGAGAGTTTTCGAGATGGAGGTGGACGGAGAGATCGTCGTCAAGTCCGGGAGAGTCCTCCTTCCCGATAAAGTTTACACAGTTGTGGCCAATGATTACCTGGTCGGTCAGGCCAAGGAGAAATACTTCGGGTTTGCCGTGGAAAATTCTACGAACACCGGCTTCCCCCTGGATATCACACTGATGGAATGGCTGGAAAAGCACCGAGTCATCGATGCCAGGGTCGAAAACCGGATTGTCGAAATCAAGAAATAGCGGCATTTTAGAAGAGGAAAAAGACAGTCACAAAAATAGCTGAAGCTTAAGACTTCGTCGGCCAAATAAAGTTGCTGCCTCTGTGGGATTCCCGCTGTTGATTTTATGGCGGCGAATTGATAACCTTTAACTAGAACAGTCAAGGGGTTTGCAGTGGCTGTCAAGTGCCCGAAATGCCAGCACGATAATCCAGAAGATACACTTTTTTGCGGCCAGTGTGGGACGCAAATTCGGGGACAAATTCCCCAGAATTCCAAAGACAAAGCCAACTTCACCAGGACGCTCGAAACTCCTGCCCAGGAGCTCAGCACAGGCGCTTTGTTCGCCGGCCGCTACCAGATCATCGAGGAACTGGGACACGGGGGGATGGGCCGGGTTTATCGAGCGCTCGATAAGAAAGTCAATGAAGAGGTGGCGCTCAAGCTCATCCGGCCGGAGATCGCCCTGGAGCGGAAAACTCTTGAGAGATTCCAGAACGAGCTCAAGACGGCGCGGCGGGTCAGCCATAGAAATGTCGCCCGGATGTATGAACTCATGGAGGAGAGGGGGCGCACTTCATCACCTTGGAGTATGTGCCCGGCGAGGACCTGAAAAGCGCCATCCGAAGGTTCGGCCAGCTTCCTGTCAGAAAGTCCCTGTCCATTGTCATACAAATCTGCGAGGGCCTTGCCGAGGCGCACGCGCTCGGCGTCGTCCACCGCGACCTGAAGCCCTCCAACCTCTTCATCACGAAGCGTCGTGACGGCACCGACCTGCTGAAAGTGCTTGACTTCGGAATTTCCAAGGCGAACCTGCTCGACGCAATCCGGTCCGTGCGAGAACGTGGGTAGGACAT
>CAZKBY010000313.1:0-1641 GCA_964550915.1 uncultured Eubacteriales bacterium
CTTGCTATCGACTTTCTGGTAAAAAATTTCCTCCGGATAGATGATGATGTTCGGCTCAGCCTCGCAAAAACCGTGACAACCCGTGACCCTGATGGCGACCTTGTCTTGAAGGTTTTCCTTGTTGATGATTTTTTTCAGGGCGTCGACGACCTTGAGAGAACCCCTGGCCTGGCCGCATGTTCCAGCTGAGACAGTCAGGATCGTCTTTGATTCTGCCTTCCTCTCCGCTTGCCGGTTGGAAATGTGTTTTTTCAGGTCATCAATGGACGTGATCTTCTTTTTCAGTTTCATTTTTTTTCTCTTTCTTTCTGTACTTTTTCAAAATCGGCCCAACCTTGCGAATTGATGTCTGAGCATGATAATCACCGTCGACAACGACAACCGGACCGATGGCACAGCAACCCAGGCAGTTAACTGTTTCCAGGGTGAATTCCTGGTCGGCCGTTGTCTCTCCCGCCCGGACGTCCAGTCTTCTCTCAAACTCTTCCAGAATCTTTGGCCCTCCGCGGACATGGCAGGCGGTGCCGAGGCAGACGGTGGCAACGTGCCTGCCTCTCGGTTTGAGGCTGAAAGCCCGGTAGAACGTGGCGACGCCGATAATATCGATCAAGGGAATATCAAGAGATCGGGAGACAAGCTTCAGCGCTTCCTGAGGCAGGTAGTTGTACGCGGCCTGGATATCCTGCAGAATGGCGATGAGAGCCCTTTTCTGGCCGTGGTGCTTGCGAACAATGGAATTGACTTTTGCGTTGACAGCTTCCACGTCGTCCTCCTGCATTGCCACTGGTTTCAAGGTTCAAACGGAGTCACCCCGAAGCCTCGGGGATTTCTGGTGGAACGGAAAAATGGAAGTTGAAAGAAGCGAGGAAGAGGGTATCTGAATGATGATATCTATGACTCCTTCTTATAAATATGAAACAGAACAGCAATAATTAAAATAAAGGAAGTCTTTTATACCAAATGGGATTCTTGTTTGTCAAGCCAAAATCGGCGTTTTTAGAGGAAGGGCAGGTACTTTCTGACCTCGAAGTCGCTAACCTGTTTTTCGAACTCCCGAGAGACATTGACGTTGTACTCCTCGATCTCTGCCCGCTTGTTGGCGATGAATGTCGTGAAGATGTGATCACCTAGGGTCTCCCGCACGAGGTCGCTTTTCTCCATAAGCTTGATGGCTTCCTCCAAGTTACGGGGAAGAACGCGGATGTCGAATCTTTTCTGCTTGGCGCTCGACATCCGGTAGATGTTTTCTTCGACAGACTCGGGAAGGGGACAGCCTTCCTTTATCCCTTTAAGGCCGGCCATGAGCATGGTGGCGAAAGCCAGGTACAGGTTGCAGGCCGGGTCGGGCGAGCGCAGCTCGATTCGCGTCGCCCCTTCCTTGCCGGGTTGGTATTCGGGAACGCGGATGTAGGCCGACCTGTTTCTCTGGCCCCAGGCTATATAAACCGGAGCCTCGTAGCCTTCGATCAGCCGCTTGTAGGAGTTGACCCACTGGCTGAGTACGGAGGAAATCTCGCGGGCATGGGTGATCAACCCCGCCATGTAATGATAAGCCATGTCGGAGAGGTGATACTTGTTCCTGGGCGCGAAGAAGATATTCTTCCCTTCCTTCCAGAGGGACTGGTGGACGTGCATCCCGCT
>CAZKBY010000314.1:0-1621 GCA_964550915.1 uncultured Eubacteriales bacterium
CTTCAATCGTGATGATATTCTCCCGACGGTTCGCGTTGATATAATCGATCATGGCCGCCAGGGTGGTCGTCTTACCGCTGCCTGTGGTTCCAGTGACCAGGACCAGCCCTCTCTGAAGCAAGGAGATTTTCTCCAGCACTTCGGGGAGAAGAAGCTGTCGAATCGTCTTCACCTCGAGCGGGATGATCCTCAGGGCTATAGCCAGGGAGCCGCGCTGGTGGAATATGCTTCCCCGGAATCGACCAAAGCCGGGCAAGCTGTACGCCAAGTCGAGGTCATAATCTTCCTTGAGCCTGGCTTTCTGGTAATCTGTCATGAGTTGATCGCTGAGCTCGTGGGTGTCTTTTGATGTCAGCCGGGGAAACCCGGTTAACGGGATGAGCGTCCCGTGCACTCGGATGATGGGATGGTTGCCGGCCTTAAGATGAAGGTCGGAAGCATCGCGCTCAATGGCCACTTTTAATAGTTCGTCCATTTCCATTCTCCACCTCTCTTAAATATACGTTAGCCACCCGTAAGTATCTTCTTTTTCTCCGTTAATGTAAGCAAAAAATGCATCCTGCAATTTCTTGACTACCGGACCGCGCCTCCCTGCTCCGACGACGATCTTATCGATCGACCGGATGGGCGTGATTTCGGCGGCTGAGCCCGTGAAAAAGACTTCATCGGCGATATAGAGCATTTCTCGAGGTATCGTCTCTTCGCTCAGGCGAATTCCCAGCTCCTTGAGCAACGTGATGACCGAGTCTCGAGTGATCCCCGGCAGGACAGAAGAGGACAGCGGAGGCGTATAGACGGCTCCGTCATAGACGAGAAAAATGTTCTCGCCACTGCCTTCGCTGATATGGCCTCGAATGTTGAGTGCAATTCCCTCGGCATAGCCGTCCAGGATCGCCTCCATTTTGATGAGCTGGGAATTCATGTAATTGGCGCCAGACTTGGCCAAGGCAGGAAAAGTATTGGGAGCCATCCTCCACCAGGAAGAGACTCTGACATCGACGCCTTTTTCCAGAGCCTCATCGCCCAAGTATTTTCCCCAGTTCCACACCAAGATAGCGCAATCAACGGGATTGGGGAAAGGATCGACGCCCAAAGAATGGTAGCCACGATAAATAATCGGCCGGACATAGCAAGACTTGAAGCGGTTGGCCTTAATCGTCTCGATAACGGCCCGACCAAACTCTTCCATCGTGAAAGGAATATCCATCCGGTACATTTTGCACGAATTATAAAGCCGTTTCAGATGGGCTTGGAGGCGAAAGATAGCGGTCCCCTTGGGCGTGTCGTAGGCCCGGAAGCCTTCAAACAGAGAGCTCCCGTAGTGGATGACGTGGGAAGCGATATGGATATTTGCGTCTTTCCAAGCGACCAATCGACCATTCATCCAGACTTTGGCGTCCTCGTCAAAAGGGCTCATGAATGATTCCTCCTGGCCGAAAAAGCGGACTCGACAATGATTCTTTCGAACAAAAAAATCGCCTTTTTTATGTTATCTTAATCGAATCTCTAAAGTCAACTTGGAGGGGGAACCGCTTCGCGTTCCCCCTTCCAACGGTCGCTGCGCTCCCTGCCTCCGACCTTGCCGGAGACACTTACCCATTCTCCCTTGATTGGTGAGGGG
>CAZKBY010000315.1:0-1589 GCA_964550915.1 uncultured Eubacteriales bacterium
GGTCTAATAGGAGGAGAACGCCGATAACGATAAGGAGAAGTCCCCAGAAAATCCGGCTTGACGAATTCTTATGAGAGCTCATTTTCCGTACTCCTTGTGCTGCCTTTATACCATACTTCGGGATCTAAGCAAAACATCCCGCTTTCGTGCCGAGATTGCCGATAGAAACATCCGACGGGTCCTGTCGCGGTTCACCCTGGCGCCCCCGAGCGGTCTGTTTTGTCTATCATCAATCAAGAAAGTCAGTGGCATCAAACGCTCGGGTCGGGGGGGAGCCTCAAACCATGCCACCCGTCGGGTGAGCGTCCCATCGTGCGAATTTCTCAGAATGACGAGCACGTTTAGTTGACGAAAATTTTCTAACGGTAGTTTTGGGTTACGTTTCCCGATCAAGAGATCTTGGGAAAAGGTCATAGATGATTCGGCTTTTTTCTTTTCAGGAGGCCCATGATGAGAGAAAGCTCCCTGATCTTCGTTAGATAGGATATGAGAAGGTAGCTTCCGCCCCCTAGGATTGTCAACACCAGAAGATAGACGATCTTTGAGGACAGGGCAGCCTTTGCCAAGGCGAGCGGATAAATTTTCTGGAGGCCCAGGAGGATCGTGCCGAAGAGCGCTGAGCAGCCCAAGATCTTGGCGAAACTCGCGGTAAGGTCGGCCAGGTGAAGAGGCCCGACCCGGCGCTGGAGCAGGAAGATGAGGCTAAACATATTGACCATGGCCGCGAGCGAAGTGGCCAGGGCCAGCCCCCTGAAACCGAGCGGCCGCATCAGGGCCAGGTTGAGAGCGATGTTCACGGCTACAGCCAGGGCGCTGACTTTGACTGGCGTTTTCGTGTCGCCGAGTGAGTAAAAAACAGGCGCAATGACCCGGACCGACGCATAGGCGAAAAGCCCGAGGGCATAAAATAGCAGGGCTTGAGAAGTGAAGATTGTATCCGCATAAGTGAACCTGCCGTGCTGATAAAGGACGGCGATGATCGGCTTGGCCGCTGCGGCAAGAAAGAAAATTGAGGGCAGCGTCAGGAAAAAAACGAGCTTTAGCGAAGAGGCGCAGGTCGAAAGAACATTGGGAATATCTTTCTTGGCGGCGAATGTCGCCACCACCGGCAGCGTGACCGTAGCCACGGCCACACCGAAGACACCCAGCGGAAAGTGCATCAGCCGGAAGCTGTAGTTCAGGTAGGAGGGGCTCCCCTGGGGGAGGAGAGAAGCGATAACCGTGTTGACGAAGATATTGATCTGGGTCGAAGCCAGGCCAAGGATAGCCGGTGTCATCAGGACGATGATTTGCCGGACCCCGGGATCCCGGACTGAGAGGATGGGTCTGTAGCTATAGCCTTCCCGGCAGAGAGAAGGGAGCTGGAACGCCCATTGACCCAGACCGCCTAAAAGAACGCCGATGGCCATGCCGATGATTCTTTCCTTAAAAAGAGGGCAGATGAGAAAGCCCGCTAAGATCATCCCCAAATTGAAAAGGACGGGTGCAAATGCGGGTACCCCGAAATGCCGGAGCGAGTTGAGCATGCCCATGGCCACGGTCGCCATTGAGACGAGGAGGAGGAAGGGAAACATGATCCGGGCCAGGAG
>CAZKBY010000316.1:0-1576 GCA_964550915.1 uncultured Eubacteriales bacterium
CGACGGGACTGGTGCCCCGGGGTCCGGGGGCCAAAGGCGGCCTCCTGCGCCTGTCCTGAAGATCACAACTAATTGAAGCCGCGGCGTTTTGGCGGAACCTTTTGCTGCTTTCGGGCGTATATACCAGTGAGAATGAAAATGAAAGCCAACGAGAAACTCAAGCAGGAGGTTAACATGAGCTTCAAAGCAAAAATCGCGATTTTCCTTTTGGCTTCCTTCCTTTCCTTGGTCGGGTTCGACCTGATCGCCTCATCTCCAGCCCTGGACATCATGAAGATGGGCAAAAAAGCGGGCTATGAGATGATTTCCAACGTCCTGGCCAAGGCGGCGACCGCTCACTATTATGTTCCCATCAGCTAAAGCGCAAGGAAAAAAATGATGGCGGCCTATCGGGCATTGAGGGAATGCTGGGACAGAATGAGGGAGATATTTTATCTCACCATCTCCTTAGGTCGATTAGACCTCTGCCCGCAAACAATTCCCGTGTTCTAAGAGGCTGTTCGCGTTTTCTCAGGGATTCGCGGATAGCCTCTTTTTTTATGCCTTTTTCCCCCCTTTTTTCCTATTAAAACCACCGCCCAGCAGGCAACGGCCCCACCCCGGCCGATCAGGCCGAGGCCTTCGTTAGTCTTGGCCTTGATCCCGAGCCTCTTTCTGGAAAGGCCGAGAAGAGGACAGATGACAGTCTTCATTCTCTCGATAAAAGGAGCCAGTCGGGGCCCTTGAGCGACGACAACGACATCGACGTTGAGGACTTCTAACATTTTCCTTCGGAGCCGTCCAGCCGCTTGCTTCAGAAGCTCTGTGCTCCGGACATTTTTATAAGCCGGGTCCGTATCAGGAAAGAGGCGGCCGATATCTTTCTCCCCGCAAGCGCCGAGCAGAGCATCGATGAGGGCGTGGATCAGGCAATCGCCGTCCGAATGCCCGATGAGCCCTGCTGAATGGGGAATCTCAATTCCCCCTAAATAGAGCCTCCTCCCTTTTTTGAACCGGTGAATATCGTAGCCAAAACCAACATTAGGACTGATCAAGCCAAGCCTCCGCCATCTTCAAGTCGAGCGGTGTCGTGATTTTGATATTCCGGGGGTCACCCGGGACCACGGCCACCGTTTCTCCCGCTCTCTCTAGGAGCGCCGCTTCATCCGTTCCTGAATAGTCTTCCAGCCTGGCCAGCTCCAGGGCCCTTTTTAAAAGGGGGAACAAGAATCCCTGGGGCGTCTGAGCTCGGCAAAGCCGTTCTCTATCTAAAGTGCGAACGACTCGGGCTCCGTCAACCTCCTTAACTGTCTCCTCAAGCTGAACAGCCGGGACGGCCGCTCCTTTTCTCCGCGTCTCCTCGATGACCCGGGTGATGAGAGATCGGCTCACCAAGGGTCGCACCCCGTCGTGGATAAGGACAATTTCCACTCTCTCGGGGTCCAGGACCTCCATTCCCCGGCAGACAGAATCCTGTCTTTTCGGTCCGCCCAAAACGACGGCGCTGATTTTCTGGCTGCGTCCAAGATAGGCGGCTTTCTTCTTTTCGTCGGGAAGGACAAGGACGATTTCATCCACATCGGGATGTTTCTCGAAC
>CAZKBY010000317.1:0-1550 GCA_964550915.1 uncultured Eubacteriales bacterium
TATGGCTCTTGGCGTAGTTTCGACGGTGGGCTATGGGTAGGAAAATTGAGTTAGCTGACCTGGAGTTTGGCATTTTTTTACTATTCCGATATAATATATAGTAATAATAAGAAAAAAGGACGGCCATGAAACAAAAGAAAAAAGGCGAAAAAATCATCTTTGAGTCGGAAAAAGACGTCCCGTTGATGCCGATGTCGGTCGGCTCGATGAGCTTCAACAAGACCGGCGCCTGGCGCAATATCCGGCCGGAGATCAACCTGACCGGCTGTATCCAGTGCGGCATCTGCTGGAAGTTCTGCCCCGACGTGGCCATCACCATTGAAAACGAGTTTCCCGTCATCGACTATGATTACTGCAAGGGCTGCGGCATCTGCGCTGAGGAATGCCCGACCAAGTGCATCGCCATGGTGGAGGAAAGGAAATGAAGAAAGTCATCATGGGAAACCACGCCCTCTCCTGGGGCGCCCAGCTCGGCCGCGCTCAGGTCATCGCCGCCTACCCGATCACGCCGCAGACCCAGGTGGTCGAGCTCCTCTCGGAGATGTGCGCCTCCGGCGCGCTCGATGCCAAGTTCATCAAGGTCGAATCCGAGCACTCGGCCATGGCCGCCTGCATCGCCGCCTCGCTGGCCGGAGCGCGCACTTTTACGGCAACTTCGGCCCAGGGCCTGACGCTGATGCACGAGCTTCTTCACTGGGCCTCGGGCGGCCGGAATCCTGTCGTCATGGGGAACATCAACCGGGCCATGGCGCCTGGCTGGAGCATCTGGACCGACCAGAACGACAGCCTCTCCCAGCGCGACACCGGCTGGATTCAGTTTTACTGCTCCTCAAACCAGGAGGTGCTGGACACGGTCATCCAGGCCTTCAAGGTGTCGGAAGCTCTCCTCATCCCGAGCATGGTCATCCTCGACGCTTTCGCCCTCTCCCACACCTATGAAGTCGTGGATATCCCTGACCAGGACAAGGTCGATTCCTACCTTCCGCCCTTTAATCCGCCCGTGCGGCTGACCCCGTCCGATCCACACGCTTTTGGGGGCCTGACTTCGCCCGAGCACTATTTTGAGCTCCGCTACAAGCTCCAGAAGGATATGGAGAAAGTGCCGGCGCTCGTTGAAGAGACGGGCCGCGATTACGAGAGGATGTTCGGACGCTACCTCGGTCAGGTCGAGGACTACCGCTGCGAGGACGCCGACCTCATTTTTGTCTCCTCGGGCACGGCAGGCTACACGGCCCGGGTGGCCGTCGATGAGCTTCGCCAGGAAGGCGTAAAGGTCGGGAACCTCCGCATCAAGCTCTTCCGGCCGTTTCCCTTCGAGAAAGTGCGCCAGATTCTGGGGCGGACGAAAAAAGTGGCAAAAGTGGCAGTCGTCGACCGGAACATTTCCTATGGCCATCACGGTATCTTCTACCAGGAAGTCAAATCAGCTCTTTATGGATGCAACCATAACGTTCCCGTCTTCGGGTTCATCACCGGGCTCGGCGGAAGGGATGTCACGCCGGCTACGTTTAATGAGATCGCCCGGCACGCTCTGGCCGAGGACAAAGCCG